>NZ_ANBH01000353.1 GCF_000341185.1 Nocardiopsis chromatogenes YIM 90109 | reverse complement strand
CCGCCCCCCGCCGCAGCACCGGCTCGCGCGCCAGCAGCCCCACCGTGGAGGCCAGCAGCGCCGGGTAGCCGGGGCGCCCGTGGCCGTCCCCGGGCGGCAGCGAGCGCGGCATGGCCAGGCGCAGGGCCGCCGCGGCCGCCGCCAGCAGGGCGGCGGCCGCCCAGTAGGGGGCCGTCCAGCCGCCCGCCTCGGCCAGCGCGCCGGAGACCACCCGGGCCAGCAGCACGCCGGTCAGCAGGCCCGACATCATCGCACCCACCACGCGCCCCTGGTCGCCGGGCGCGGCCATCCCCGCGCCGGTGCCCACCAGCACCTGGGCGGCGGCCGAGGCGAAGGCGGTGGCCACGGTCGTGGCCAGCAGGACCGGGAGCGAGGGCGCGGCGGCCGAGGCGGCCAGCCCCGCGGCGGCGGCCGCCAGCAGGCCCACGGCCAGGCGGCGCCGCTCGACGATGTCGGCCAGCGGCACCACCAGCAGCAGCCCGGCGCCGTACCCGGCCTGGGCGGCGGTGACGATCAGCGCGGCCGCCGCGGGGGCGGTGCCCAGCGCCCCGGAGATGCGCTCCAGCAGCGGGTGGGCCAGGTAGTTCCCGGCCACGGCCAGGCCGGTGGCCGCCGACATCAGGAACAGTAGCCCTCGGCCGACGCCGGGGGCGGGCGGCCGGGAGGCGGCGGGGCGGGCGGACCCGCCGGGTGCCGCGGGAGGGGGCGTGCGCAGTGTCGTCATGGATTCAGCGTCGTCCCGGCCCGGGCGATCTGTCCAACACATTGTTCTCATCGCATTGATGAACGATTACGATCGATGGTGTGGAGCTGCAGCAGATGCGCTATGTCGTCGCGGTCGCCGAGGAGCACAACTTCACCCGGGCCGCCGAGCGGTGCCGGGTCGTCCAGTCCGCGCTGAGCCACCAGGTCGCGCGCCTGGAGCGGGAGCTGGGCACGCGGCTGTTCGAGCGCACCAGCCGGCGCGTGCGCCTGACCCCGGCCGGTGAGGCGTTCCTGCCCGCGGCGCGCCAGGCGCTGGAGGCGGCCGAGCGCGCGCGGGCCGAGGCCGGGGCCGCGGCAGGCGAGGTCCGCGGCAGGCTGCGCCTGGGCGCGATCCCCACCGTCACCGCGGTGGACCTTCCCGCGCTGCTGGGGCGCTTCCGCGAGCGCTACCCCAAGGCGGGGGTGGCGCTGCGCACCATCGGCAGCGAGGTGATGATCGAACAGGTGCGCAGGGGCGAGCTGGACGCCGCCCTGCTGGGGGTGCCCATCGACATGCAGGTGCCGGGGCTGCGCATGCGCGAGCTGGCGACCAACCGGCTGGTGGCCATCGTCGCCCCCGCCCACCCCCTGGCCGGGCGGGGGCGCGTGGGGCTGCGGGAGGTGGCCGCCGAGGTGTTCATCGACTTTCCCGCGGGCTCGGCCGGACGCGCCCAGTCCGACCAGGCCTTCGCTGCCGCGGGGCTGCACCGCGAGGTCGCCTTCGAGGTGTCGGGGGCCGACATGATGGTGCGCCTGGTCCGCGAGGGCGTGGGGGTGGGGATGCTGCCCGAGCCCTTCGTCCCCGGGCTGGAGGGGCTGGCGGCGGTGGCGGTGTCCGACGCGCCGGTGCGGGCCGAGCGCCTGGTGTGGGGGCCGATGCCGCCGTCCCCGGCCGCGGCGGCGTTCCTGTCGCTGCTGGAGGAGTCCCTCGGCGGCGGATGAGTCCAGGCCTGCGCGGTGGGACGGACGACGATGTCTCCCACATCGACGTTGTCCGGCTGCGCGACGGCGAAGGCGGTGGCGCGCGCGATGGCGTCCGGCGGGATCGCGATCTCGTCCATGGTCCGGCCGGTCCGGGCCCTCATCTCCGGTGACATCGCGTCCGGGAACTCCGTGCGCGTGACACCCGGCGAGACGACCGTGACCCGCAGACGGTCACCGGCCTCCTGGCGCAGCCCCTCGGACAGCGTGCGCACGGCGTCATCGGCCGCTGCGTACACCGTCCGGTGCGGGACGATGCGCAGACCGGGCGGGGACGCCGCACGGGCGCCAAGGGCTAGGGCCCGTCCCCAGGGGCCGGGGGCGCCTCACCCGCGTGCGGCCCGTGCGTCGTCGGCCAGGGCGACCAGCGCGCGCTCGGGCCCGGCCCACTCGCGCACCTCGACCTCGTCGCCCACGGCGATGGGCCCCGGCTGAAGGACCGCGAACTTGGCGCCGAACACCACGCCGCCCTCGGTCCAGCGGCGGTAGGAGGCCAGCGTCCGCAGCGGCTCGGGGCCCGCCTTCTCGCCGGTCTCCTGGTCCACCGTGGTCACCGCGCAGCGCTTGCAGGGCTTGGAGAAGCCCAGGCCGGTGCCGCCGATGCCCATGGTGAGCACGCCGTCCTCGGTGTGCGGCTCGGGCCAGCCCGAGACCACGATGTTGGGGCGGAAGCGGTCCATGGGCAGCGCCGGGGCCCCCGCCTCGGCCAGCCGCGCGTTCAGCAGGTCCAGAGAGGACAGGGAGAGCACCAGCGCCGAGCTGCTGTCGGCGAAGGCGCTGGTGCCGGTGAAGTGCCCGTTGACCACGCGGTCGTGGCCGGGGGCGACGCGGACCAGGCGGCTGGGCTCGCCGAGGACCCGGGTGAGCCAGCGCGCGGCCTCCTCGCCCTGGTCGACGGCCTCGAAGGGGCGCCCGTGCATGGTGACGCCGGCCCGGGGGCCGTCGGCCAGGACCGGAACCCGGACCGGGGCGGTGCCCGGGGCCTGCAGGAGCAGGAGCGCCCCCTCGTCCTGCACGCTCGGGCGGATGAGCGCCAGGCGCGGGCTGCCCCGCTGGCTGCGGAAGACCCCTTCGGCGTCGACCACCATGAACACCCTGTCGTGCGGCAGCCCTGCCGGGGTGGACTCGGCCCGGCTCAGGGGCGACCCTGCGCAGCCTTTGACCGGGTAACTGATCAGTGCGGAGACTCGCGGCATTGGTAGTCAGAGGCGCGGTGCCCAAAG
>NZ_ANBH01000352.1 GCF_000341185.1 Nocardiopsis chromatogenes YIM 90109 | reverse complement strand
GGCGTCCGGATGCGAGATCACCGCGAACGTCCTCCGGCGCGCGGCCTCCTGGACCACCTCTTGCGTGGACTTGTCCGTACTGCCCGTCACCGCCTGCGCCACGTGCGCCCCATTCCCCGTCGCGGTCCTTCTAGGTCCTCTCGCCGTGCTCGGCCTGGGCGGACCTCAGCCTGGCCGTGAAGTCCTCGGCGGCCTCCAGCCGCTTGCGCAGCTCGACGCTCCTCGCCTGAGCCGCCGATCGGTATTCCTCCAGGCGCTCCAGGAGCCCGCGGCGTTCGGGCCCGTCGGCGCCGCCCGCCTCCAGCCGGTCCAGGATGCCGAGCAGCTCCCGGGTGTCCTCCAGGGGAAACCCGAGCGGCTTCATGCGCTTGACGAGCTGCAGCCGTTCGACGTCGCCCTCGCTGTAGAGGCGGAAGCCCCCTTGCGAGCGCGCGGTGGGGCAGGCGATGCCCATCTCGTCGTAGTACCGGATGGTCCGCAGGGACAGGCCGGTCCGCTCGGCCACCTCGCCGATCTGCATGTGCTCAGCGCCCACGCGGGGCACCTCCTCGCCAAATCTACCCTAACGTAAGGGTTGAGTCGTCGTCGGCCGACGTCCGGAGCCGATGCGTATCCGAGGGAGTGTGCCATGCCCCGCCAAATGACCTGCCTGTCCTGCGGAGAAGAGGACGAGCTGACCGGCGAGCGCACCGCCGGAGGGATCACCATCTCCTGCGACCGGTGCGGCGCCCGCTGGCCCCGCGACACCCCCTACACATGCGCGACCTGCGGCGGCCGGGACATCCACATGCGCGGCCAGGCCCTGACCCAGTACTCGCGCGGCACGCAGCTGTCCATCGTCGGCCTGCACTACATCCCGCTGTGCGCACAGTGCGACGCCGACATGCTGGCACGCGCGAACCAGCAGAAGCCCGTGCCCGGCCAGTACCGGTCGGCGGCGGCGGGCCGCGGCGGAGAGGGCGGCGGCGAGGGCGACCCGGGAGGGCTGTCGATCCTGCCGCGCTGATCCACGGCCAACCCTTCCGTTACGTAAGGGTAGAGTCGGCAGTGATCCGGTCGGCCGCGGCGCCGCGTCCCTTCCCCGTTCCCCGGACGCGGCGCCGCCCCTGCCGGAAGCAGACCCACCCCCGACCGTGCGACGGAGGACTCCCATGGCCACCTACCGGGTCCGAACCACCGACGGGTTCGAGCGCACCCAGCGCGCACAGCTCGTCCGGACCGATGCGAACACCCTGTACTTCGAGGACCGCATCGCCGGAACCTGGCGCACCGTCCACGAGATCCCGCTCGACCGGGTCAAGAGCCTGCAGAGGCGCTTCACCGAGAACGACGGCCGGTGGGCCTGGCTCACCGAGGCGCTGCCGTCCCCCGCGGAGGACCGCGCATGGCAGCGGTCCGCGCCCGGCCGGTAGGTAGAGTGGCCGGGTTGCTCCGGCGGCGTTTCGACACGCGCTGAGGATCGCACCGAACCGGGCCCGTCCCGGGGCGGGACCCGCGTCCGCCGCACGGCCTCTCCACGTTGTCCGCACACCGAGACCTCCGAGGCTGTCATCCTCATGCCCGACAACACCCCTGATCCCGCCCTTCCCGCGTCGGACGGGGAACTGGCGTCCGAACGCGCCTTCCTCGACCGCGCCCGCGCCTGGCTGCGGGACATGCACACCGATGTCCTCGCCACCGAGACCGTCCAGGACTCCTCCGAGGACGCCGACTACACCTTCACCAACCGGCTGCTGGCCGCCGACCGCGAACGCCGTGCCAGGGCGCTGGCCGACCTGCCCGACGCGCCCCTGTTCTTCGGGCGCCTGGACCACCCGCCGGGCTCGGTCTTCGAGCCCGCGCCCGGCGAGGCGCCCACCCATACCCGCACCGCCGGTGCCGACCGCGTGTACATCGGGCGCCGCCACGTGCACGATCCCCAGGGGTCACCGGTCGTGCTCGACTGGCGCGCCCCGGTATCGGCGCCCTTCTACCGGGCCTCGGCCACAGACCCGATGGGCGCGCTGCTGCGACGCCGCTACGGCTTCTCCGACGCCGGGGATCTCACCGCCTTCGAGGACGAGGTACTCGACCCGTCGGCCGCGCAACGCGGCCAGGGCGACGGCGGCGCGAACCCCGGCGCGATCCTGGCCGCCGAGATCGAACGGCCCCGCACGGGCCCCATGCGCGACATCGTCGCCACCATCCAGCCCGAACAGGACGAACTGGTACGCGCGCCGCTGCGCCCCGCACTGTGCGTGCAAGGCGCACCGGGCACCGGGAAGACCGCCGTGGGCCTGCACCGCATCGCCTACCTGCTCTACAACGACCGGGAACGGCTGCGCAGCGAGGGCGGGGTCGCCATCCTGGGGCCCAACCGCTCGTTCCTCTCCTATATCCGCAGGGTCCTGCCCGCACTCGGCGAGGTCGGTGTGCGCCAGACCACGGTGGAGGAGCTCACCGGGGATGTACCCGTGCGCCGCGAGGACACCCCGCAGGCCGCGCGGATCAAGGGCGACGCCCGCATGGCCGAGGTGATCCGCCGCGGCCTGTGGGCGCGCCCCGCGCCGCTGGACGACACCCTCGTGGTCTCACGCGGGTCCCGCAAGTGGCGCCTCTATCCCGAAGACCTCGCCGCGGTCCTGGACGAGCTGCGCGGCCGCGGCATCGCCTACGGATCGGGGCCGGGCCTGCTCTCCCAGCGCCTCGCGCACACGGTGATGTGCCTGATCGAGGACGCCGGGGAAGCCTGTGACGCGAGCACCCTGAGCGAGCTTCGCCGCAACCGGGCGATCACCGCGGCGGTGCGCGCCATGTGGCCCAAGGCCGAACCGGTCCGCCTGGTCCTCGACCTGCTCACCGACCCCGCGCTGCTGGCGCGCGCCGCCGAGGGCGTCCTCTCCGCTCAGGAGCAGGAGGCGATCCTGATGCCGGGCAAGCCGCGTGGGCCCAAGTCGGCGCGGTGGACCGCCGCCGACCTCGCGCTCATCGACGAGGCGGCGGCCCTCATCGAGCGGCCGTCGGCGCTCGGGCACATCGTCGTCGACGAGGCCCAGGACCTGAGCCCCATGCAGTGCCGGGCCGTCGCCCGCCGCTGCACCCGCTCCTCGATGACCGTGTTGGGCGACATCGCCCAGGCCACCTCCCCTTCGGCGGTCGGCGACTGGCCGCGCCTCCTGGAGCACCTGGGCGTGCCGGACGCGCACCTGGCCGTGCTGGACCGCGGCTTCCGCGTCCCGGCGCAGATCATCGACTTCGCCGCGCGGGTCCTGCCGCACATCGCCCCGGGCCTGGTCCGCCCCGTCGGCGTGCGCGCGGGCGCCCCCGACGCCCTCCGAATCCGGCCCGTCGCGGCGGACGCCGTACCTGAGGAGGTCGCGCTGGCCTGCCGTGAGGCGCTCAAGGGCGAGGGCTCGGTGGGCGTCATCGCCGCCGACGCCGAGATCACGCGGCTCCACCGCCACCTGGAGACCGAAGGGCTGGAGCCCGGCGCGCTGGACGCCGACGGCGGCGACGTCCTGGAGACGGCCCGCCTGGTCTGCGTCCCGGCCTCGCTCGCCAAGGGCCTGGAGTTCGACACCGTCGTCGTCGCGGAGCCCACCGCCGTCGCCGAGGCCGAGGACCGCGGGCTGCAGCGGCTGTACGTGGCGCTGACCCGTGCCGTCAGCGTCCTGCACGTCGTCCACGCACGGCCGCTGCCCGACCTGCTCACCGCCGCGAGCTGAATGCGGCCGTGCCGGTGCGGCTCCGCGGCGACCGGCGGGACGGATTCGCCGAGGACCGGGGGCGTTCCGTCCCGGTCGCGAACACGAGGCCGCCCCCGCGTTCTCCGGAAGCGGGCATTCCCGCGGGCCGGGACCGTTCAGCGGTCCCGGCCCGCGGCCGTCGGCGCCCGGCCCCCGTCTACGGTCTTGCTGTGGTGTTCGGGGAGGTCGGGAACACGTTCGGCGGGGGTTCGTCCGCCGATCCCGGTGTGGGGCCGGTGGTGGTCGTACCAGTCCGAAAAGGCCGGGGAGGCGGCCTGGCGGCAGGGCCATCCGTCCCGGACGATGCAGCGGGCGAGCCGCAGACGCCCGGTGGGGGTCGGCGGGGAGTTACGGTCGGGCACGAGGGCCTTCTGGGGCTCCGGTGCAGAGTTCACGTCCGTACCGGAACCAGAAGGCCCTCTCTTCGTCCAACCGCCGTTTCAGGCGTGTCGGGCGTTACCAACGTCCCGGAACATCACATCTGGCCCCGGTAGAGCCAGGCCGTCAGGACCAAGCCCGCGATCGCCACGATCCAGGTGTAGGGGATCGTGGAGAGCATCGACCGCTCGGGGCGCACGCCCGCGTACTGGGCGCTCCACACGGTCTGGGTGCTGGTGGGGTCGGAGACCCCGAGGACCTGGCCGTAGGACGCCATCAGGCCCAGCACCGCCGGGGGCGGGTAGATGCCCCCGGAGATGAGGACGCCCTCCACGCCCGCGCCGAGGCCGAAGATGTTCATCGGCCCGCGGTACAGGCACAGCGGCACCAGGACCGCGAAGACGGCGACGAACAGCAGCGGGCCGCTCGGGCTGATGGCGGTGACGACCGGGTTGAGCGCCCGCACCGCCCCGGGGAGGTTCACGGCGGCCAGGAGCATGCCGACGGCGATCATCGCGGGGATGCCGACAACGCAGGCCAGCATCGCCGCCGGGGCCGACCCGGTGATGCTCCCGCACAGGATCGCGACGGCGAATACGCCGACCGCCACGACCGAGGGCCGGTCGCCGCCGAACTCCACGATCTTGCGGACCAGGGTGGAGGCGATCCCGGCCTCCGGCATCAGCGTGCCCAGCCAGCAGCCGAGCAGGATCGCCACCATGGTCGAGGCCGGCATCGGGGCGCCCTCCTGCAGGACGGTCGCGGTGACGCTGTCCTCCTCGCCGACCAGCGGCGCACCGGCGAGGAGGGCGATGGCCACCGACATCAGGATCAGCGCGAACGCGGTGGGCAGGCGGCGGGTGAGCATCAGGCCCACGCCCGCCGCCATCACCGCCAGGATCGCGAACGCGGTCAGGGGGCTCATGATCGGTCTCCGAGGAAGGGGGCGGGCGCCGGCGTCGCGGCGAGCGCTCCGGCGCGGGCGAGGGCGGCGGTGGGCAGCAGCGGGCTGCGCCGCAGGCGGCCCCGTCGGCGGGCGTAGGCGTGCGCCGCGACCTCGTCGGCGCCGACGACGTGGCCCCGGATGCGCAGCCGCCCCCACGCGGCCGGGGTGTGGTCGAGTCGGCGCCGCAGGTCGCGGCCGCGGCGGCCGTGCAGCAGCCGGTGGGCGCCACGATCGCCATCGCGCGCGCCTGAGATCGCTGGTGGGAAACCCTGTATCGGCTGCGGACACGGCGGGGGGCGTCCGTGGTCGGTGTGTGCGGGCCGGGTGCGCCGGAGGACCGGGGTGCCGGGGCGGTGGTCTGGACGCTTGGGGGCGGCTTGGTCCGGGGCGCCGTGCCGGGTGCGCCGCCCGGGGCCTGTGGGCCGGGGTGTGCCGGAGGGTCCGCGCGCTCTGGGCCGCGATCCGGCGCGATCCGGCGCGATCCGGCGCGACCGGCTGAGCCGCGCCCCGGTCGAACGGCCGCCGCTGCTCTTCGACCTCTGATCGGGGCGCACATTCCCCATCAACGATCTGAGCCCGGCCCGGCGCGGCCGATACGCGCGGGGTCCGGCGGACACCTGCCGGACCCCGCGCGCTTCCGCCAGGCGTCGCACGGCCGTTGCCTCCACTCGGCGGTGACGCGGCATCGCCCCGGCACCGCCGCCCCCGCCTGCTCCTCCGCCGGCACCGGTGCCTCCTGCGTGCCCTGCCGTCGGGCGCGGCGGCCCCTCTAGGCGCTCCCGTCCCCCCGGCCACGCTTCCACCGGGTGCTCCACGGCGGTTGCCTACACTCGGCGGTGACGCGACATGTCGCGTCCCGGTCCGGGGAAGGGGACACGCACTCTCCGGCGGGATACGGGAACGAGGTGAGCACGATGGCCAACCTGCAGAGGCTGCTCCGGCAGGTCCTCAGCTACGTCCGCAGGAACCCCGAGGCGGCGAACCGGCATCTGCGCAAGGCCGGGGAGAACGTGAAACGGCGTACCGGCGGCAAATACGACCGCCACATCGACAAGGCACTCGGCGGGGCGTCGAAGTACCTCGGCAAGCAGGGCCGCCGCCCGGGGAACGGTTATCCGGACGGCCGGGACCTCCGGCACCGCCCGGGCGACCCGCCGAAGTACCGCCCCTGACCGCACGGGCTCCGTCGGCAGCGGGGGCGCGCCGGTCCCGCACCGTCGGCGGACGCCTCCGCCTGAGGCCCATGCTCCGGAGCCGACGCCGCGCCGCACCCGGCGCGGCGTCAACCGCCTCCGCCGCCGCCCGCTCCCCCTCCGGCGCCGCCGCCTCCACCGCCGCCGCCCGCTCCTCCGGCCCCGGCTCCTCCGCCGCCCATACCGCCTCGGGAACCCCGCACGGCGCCCTCTCCCCGGCGGTCGTGCTCACGCTTTTCGATCGCCAGGGAGACGGCGCCGAGCACCACGAAGAGCGCCACGGTGACCACGACGACGGTCACGGTCCGCCCCGTGCCCGGCCCGCCGGAGTCCGCGTCCCCGGCCGCCGCCTCGGGCACGGGGACGGCGCCCTCCTCCACGGACACGTCGACGGTGAAGGCCTGTCCCGGCGCGACGCGGTCCTGGGTGAACGTGGCGCCCTCCTCTTCCCGCCGCACACCGGTGCACCCGTCCCGGGTTCCGGGCTCCCCCGCGTAGCACCTCGCGGCCTCGGCCTCCCCGGGAGCGGTCACCCGCGCCCGCACCGATTCCACCGGGACCTCCCAACCGGACCCGATGACGTCCATGACCAGCCGCGGCCGCCCCCTGTCGTCCACGGTCAGCACGTCGCGGTACTCATAGGCGATGACGAAGGTCTTCACGCCCTCCAGGGCGGGGTCGGTTCCGGGCCGCCCGATGGTGACCTCGGTCCGTTCCTCCCCTTCGCGGACCTCGGTGGCCTCGACACCGCCGGAGTCCTCCACCCGGACCCCGGCCAGACCGTACGGCCGCGGGCCCGCGCCGTCGATACTCCCCCTCGCCGGGATCTCCCGGTGCACCTGCCCGCCGGGGCCCGCGCCCAGGTCGTAGGTGATCTCCTCGCGGACCTGCACCACACCGTCCGGGGCCACGGAGATGTCGGCGTCGAACGAGGTGACGGCGCGTTCGCCATCGGCGGCGGCCGCGGCCGCGCCGACGGTCCCCGCCCATGGGCCGACCGCGAGCAGTACCGCCGCTCCGGTCGCCACCGCCGTGCGTGCCGTACGTGCCGTACGCGCCGTGCGCCGTCCCGATCGTCCCGCCCGAACCACCCGAACCGCCATGGGACCACTGTGCCGTGCCCCGGGGGCGAACCGGCCGCCTGGGCCCCGCTTCGTGCGGGCCGCAGGCGCTCCGAGCGGCCGGAGTGGTCGGGGAACCCTCCGGTCGGGCGCGGACCTGTCCGCGGCCCTGTCCCCGGCGGCTCGGTGCCGTCGGCGGCCGGTGCCCGGCTACATCTCCTCGTGGACGTTCGGGTCTCCGCCGAAGAGGCGCCCGTCGTCGCGGGCCAGACCGCTGATGGCGTCGACCTCGGAGGCGGTGAGCTCGAAGCCGAAGAGGTCGATGTTCTCCCGCTGCCGCCGCGCATCCGCCGACTTGGGGATGGGCAGCGCGCCGAGCTGCAGCTGCCACCGCAGGACCACCTGGGCCGGGGTGACGCCGTGCGCGGCCGCGGCTCGGGCCACCGGTTCCTCGGCGAACGGGGCCCGGTGCTTGCCCAGCGGGCTCCACGACTGCGTCCGGATGCCCAGCCGGGCGTCGGCCTCGCGCATCGCGGCCTGGGGGAAGTACGGGTGCAGCTCGATCTGGTTGACGGCGGGGACGACCCCGGTGTCGTCGATGACGGTGCGCAGGTGCTCCTCGGTGAAGTTGCTGACGCCGATGGAACGCACCAGCCCGCGCTCGCGGAGGTCCACCAGGGCGCGCCACGCCTCGGGGTACCTGCCGACGCTCGGGTTGGGCCAGTGGATCAGGCACAGGTCGAGGTAGTCCGATCCGATCCTGCGCAAGGACCCCTCGACCGATTCCACGGCCTTGGCGTACTCGTGGCTGCGCCCCGGGATCTTCGTCGCGATGAGCACGTCCTCCCGGGCGAGGCCCGAGGTGCGCACCGCCTTGCCGACCTCCTCCTCGTTCCCGTAGTTCACGGCGCTGTCGAGGAGGCGGTAGCCGTTCTCCAGGGCGGTCCGCATCACCGCCACCCCGTCGTCGCCGACCAGCGAGACCGTGCCGAAACCCACCATGGGGAGCGCATTGCCGTCGTTCAGCTCGTATGTGTCGACCGTGCTCATGCCCCCACCCTAGGCCGCCGGACCCGGTGCGCCCCGGAGCGCGGGCGCGGCCCGGGGCCTCAGCGTTCGGACTCCCCCGCCGCCTCCGAGGGGCCCTCCAGCTTGTCGATGAGGTTCAGGCCCTTGCGCCCCCACTCGATCTCGGCCTCGCCCCGGGCGATGAGGCCTTCGTAGGCGAAGGCCTTGTAGGCGACGATCCGCTCGTGGTCCTCCGCCGGGTACTTCTCCATCCGGGCCGCGATGCTCGGATGGGCGGCGCTGAGGATGGCCTCCCGCATGTCCTTCCAGCGCCCGACCTGCTCGGTGTAGTAGTCGATGTGCCTGCGCAGGTTCTCCCGCGCGCTTTCGGGGTCGGCCCATTCGAAGTAGGCGGCCCGCATCCGGGAGACGTCGCGCAGCGGCCCGTAGGAGATCGGGGTCGCCAACCACTCCCGGAGCGCGCGGACGCCGTCACCGGTGATCGAGTAGCGGGTCTTCGTGCTGTTGGGCCCCCACCGGACCTGCTCGCCCTCGATCAGTCCCTCGCCCTCCATCCGGCGCAGCTCGGGGTAGATCTGCGAGTCCGGGGCGTGCCAGACGTACCCGACCGACCCCCCGAACCGCTTGACGGCGTCGTAGCCGGTGAGCGGCTCGGCCGTGAGCAGTGCCAGCAGCGCGTAGCGCAGGCTCATCGCATCCCTGTCCGTCTCGTTTGCGGGCCTTGCCAAACACTATATCGATAGTTAATGTGTGACCTCCTTCACGAACTATCTATGTCGATAGATAGTTCCTTCCGCAAGGAGGACCACATGACCGACCTCGGCCCCTCCGGGGCGACCGCGAAGAACATGGCCTACCCGCGCAACGCCTGGTACGCCGCCGCCTGGGACCACGAGGTCGGGCGGCGCGGCATCCTGGCGCGCACCGTCGCCGGAACGCCGCTGGCGCTCTACCGCACCGAGGACGGCCGCCCGGTCGCCCTCGCCGACGCGTGCTGGCACCGCCTCGCCCCGCTGTCCAAGGGCGAGCTCGTCGGCCCCGACGGCATCCAGTGCCCCTACCACGGCCTGCGGTTCGACTCGGCCGGGCGCTGCACCCACATGCCGGCGCAGGAGACCGTCAACCCCTCGGCCATGGTCGCCTCCTACCCGGTCGTCGAGCGGCACCGGTTCGTCTGGGTGTGGACGGGCGATCCGACGCTGGCCGACCCCGGGGCCCTGCCCGACATGTTCCAGATGGACTCGCCCGAATGGGCCGGGGACGGGCGCACCATCGACGTGCGGGCCAACTACCAGCTCGTGCTCGACAACCTCATGGACCTCACCCACGAGGAGTTCGTCCACTCCTCGACGATCGGCCAGGCCGAGCTCAGCGGATCGGACTTCGACGTCGCCCACGACGAGAGCACCGTCACCGTCACGCGCTGGATGTACGGCATCGACCCGCCGCCGTTCTGGCTGAAGAACATGCGCGACCGGTTCCCCGGCTTCAGCGGCAAGGTCGACCGCTGGCAGATCATCGAGTTCCAGGCGCCCTCGACGATCCGCATCGACGTCGGCGTCGCCGAGGCCGGGACCGGCGCGCCCGAGGGCGACCGCAGCCGGGGCGTCAACGGGTTCGTGATGAACACGATCTCCCCGGTCGACGAGCGCTCGGCGCTGTACTTCTGGGCGTTCATGCGCAACTACCGGCTGGACAGCCAGCTCATCACGACCCAGCTCCGCGACGGGGTCCACGGCGTCTTCGCCGAGGACGAGGAGATGCTCACCGCCCAGCAGAAGGCGATCGAGGCCAACCCCGACCACGAGTTCTACAACCTCAACATCGACGCCGGGGGGATGTGGGTGCGCCGCATCGTCCAGCGCATGGTCGAGGCCGAGCGGGCGGCCGCCGCTCCGGCCGCCGCACCGGGCATCAGGGCGGTGCGCTGAGATGAGCGGCACGAACCAGGTGCGCTGGCTGCGCGGCCGCGTCGTGGCCACCGAACCGGCGGCCGACACGATCGCCAGGATCACCGTCGCCCCCCAGGAGCCCGTGCGCGCCGACCCCGGCGCCCACATCGACGTGCGGACCGGTGAGGGCCCGGCCGCGGTCCGCTCCTACTCCGTCGTCGCGGCCGACGCCCGCGGCACGGAGCTGACCCTCGGCGTGCGCCTGTCGCCGACCTCGCGCGGCGGCTCGGCGTTCATGCACGCGCTCCGGCCCGGGGACGGGCTCGACATCACCGCCCCCCTGCAGAACTTCCCCCTCCGGGTGGGCGCCCCGCGCTACGTCCTGCTCGCCGGGGGCATCGGGATCACCGCGCTCAGCGCCATGGCCGCCGTCCTGCGGCGGCTCGGCGCGGACTACCGGCTGGTCTACGCCGGGCGCAGCCGTTCGGGCATGGCCTTCCTGCGCGAGTTGGGCCGTGCGCACGGCGACCGGCTGGAGGCGCACGTCGACGACGAGGGCACCGGGCTCGACGTGCCCGCCCTGGTCGCCGGTGTCGACGAGCACACCGAGCTGTACATGTGCGGGCCCATCCGCCTCATGGACGCGGTCCGCCGCCGCTGGCTCGAACGGGAGCTGCCCCTGCCCAACCTGCGCTACGAGACCTTCGGCAACAGCGGCTGGG
>NZ_ANBH01000351.1 GCF_000341185.1 Nocardiopsis chromatogenes YIM 90109 | reverse complement strand
TCGAGGCCGAGGAGTTCGTCGCCCGCATCCCCCGTCTCGGCGTCGAGACGACCGTCGGGCCGGGCGAGTCGCTGCTCGATGCCCTCGACCGCGCCGGGGTCGACACGATGTTCGACTGCCGCAAGGGCGAGTGCGGCCTGTGCCAGGTCGACGTCGTCTCGGTCGACGGCGACATCGACCACCGCGACGTGTTCTTCAGCGAACGGCAGAAGGCCGCCTCCGCCAAGCTGTGCACCTGCGTCTCCCGCGTCGTGCGCCGCACCGACGACTCCGGCGGGCCCTCGGCCCCCGGCACCGTCGTCCTCGACGTCCACTGACGATCCGCCCCAGGATCCCACCTCCCCCAAGGAGTCCGGTATGGACCTCCGTGCCCGCATCGACACCGCCCCGATGCGCCCCTACCAATGGCTGATCGTCGCCCTGTGCGTCGTGCTCAACCTCCTCGACGGATTCGACGTCATGACGCTGGCCTTCACCGCCAACAGCGTCGGCGCCGAATTCGACCTCAGCGGCTCGGCCCTGGGCGCGCTGCTCAGCACCGCGCTGGTCGGCATGGCCGTCGGCGCGCTCGTCCTGGGGCCGCTCGCCGACAAGCTCGGCCGGCGCCCCATGATCCTGCTCTCCCTGGCGCTGACCACGGCCGGTCCCGGCCTCGGCGCGCTGGCCGGCTCCGAGTGGGAGCTGGGCGCCTGGCGCTTCCTCACCGGCCTGGGGGTCGGCGGCGTCCTCGCCTGCACCACCGTGATCGCCGGCGAATACTCGTCGGCGCGGTGGCGCGGCCTGGCGATCGGCCTGTACACGGCCGGGTTCGGCGTGGGGGCGACCCTCGGCGGCCTGGCCGCGGTGGGGCTCCAGGAGGAGTTCGGCTGGCGCGCCGTCTTCCTCACGGGGGCGGCGCTCTCCGGGGCCGCGCTGGTGCTGCTCGCGGCGCTGCTCCCGGAGTCCATCGAGTTCCTCGCCGCCCGCAACCGCCCCGGCGACCTGGAGGCGGTCGACCGCATCGCGCGCCGCATCGGCCAGGGCCCGGTCACCACCCTGGAGGCACCCGCCGACCGGGCGGCGGGGGCGCCCGCCGGGCGCACCGACCGGGCCGGGCGCGTCGCCGACCTGTTCACCGGCGGCGCCGCGCGGGCCACGCTCCTGCTGTGGGCGGCCTTCTTCACCACCATGTTCGGCTTCTACTTCGTCAACTCCTGGACACCGTCGCTGCTGGAGACGGCGGGGCTGAGCGCCGGGCAGAGCGCGACCGCCGGCATGGCGGTGACCCTGGGCGGCACGGTCGGCTCCGTGCTGTTCGGCCTCATCGCGAGCAGGTGGCCGGTGCGGGCGGTGCTGATCGCGTTCACCGGCCTGTCCGCCGCGTTCATGGCGCTGTTCATCGTCTCCGCATCCGTCCTGGCCGTGGCCTTCGCCCTGGGGGTGCTGGTCGGCGGGCTCATCAACGGCTGCATCGCGGGCCTGTACACGCTGGCGCCGTCCCTGTACGGGCCGCGGCTGCGCAGCACCGGCGTCGGCTGGGCGCTCGGCGTCGGCCGTGCGGGCGCCATCCTCGCCCCGACGGCGGCCGGAATGCTGCTGGACGCGGGATGGACGCCGCGGCTGCTGTACTTCGCCGTCGCCGGGGTCGTCCTCCTGGCGGGCGCGGCGCTGCTGTTCCTGCGCCGGGAGCCCGAACCGGCCGCCGCCCCGGCCTCAGAGACGCCGACCCACGCGCCGTGACCCCGGCCGCCCCTCCCCCGGGGAAGGGGCGGCCGCTCACAGGAGGCCGGGCTGCCGGTCCCGGTCGGCAGGCGCGGCGATGCCGATGACCCGGTCGCACCGCGCCAGGGTCTGCGCGCGGTGGGAGGCGATGAGCACGGTGCCGTCGTAGTCGGCGATCACATCGGAGATCGCCCGCTCGGTGGCCGGGTCGAGGCTGGCGGTCACCTCGTCGACCAGCAGCACACGCGGTTCCCGGACCAGGGCGCGGGCCAGGCACAGCCGCGCCCGCTGTCCTCCGGACAGGCGCACCCCGCTCTCGCCCAGGTCGTCGTCGAGGCCGATCCACCCGTCGGCGCCGACCCGCTCCAGCAGGGCGGCCAGCTCCGCGTCGGGGCGCGGCCCGCTTCCGCGCAGGAGGTTCTCGCGCACCGTGCCGTGGAACAGGGTCGCGTCCTGGTCGACGAGTGCGACCGCGCCCCGCAGGCCGGCGTCGTCGAGGTCGGACAGCGCCACACCCCGCCCGTCCGCCCCGACCAGCTCGACGGCCCCCGCCGCGGGGTCCCACAGGCGGGCGGCCAGGGCGACGGCCGTGCTCTTGCCCGCCCCGGAGGGCCCGGCGAGGCCGACGTGCTCGCCGGGGGCCAGCTCGGCCGACCAGGACGCGAGCACGGGCTCCCGGCCGTCATAGGCGAAGTCCACCTGCCGGAAGCGGAGCCCGAGCGGCCCCCGGGGCACCTCCCGCGCGGCCGTCGGCTCGGACACGACCGGGGGCCGGTTGATCCCGGCGGCGACGCGGTCGGCACCGGCGACCAGGGGGTGGAGCCGGGTGAGCGTGGTGGCGGCCTCCGTGGTCGCCGCGACCCCGGCCACGGCCAGCGCGACCAGGGCGGGCAGGAGCGCCGGGGACAGCGCGGCGCCCGCCCCGCCGGGGGGCGCCGCCGCTCCGGCGCCGGAGAGCACCCCGGCGGCCGAGGCGCTCACGGCGATGACCCCGATCACCACCGCCGTCACGATCAGCTCCCGCAGGGCGGTGACCAGCTGCTCCACCAGCTCGCGGCGGCGCGTGGTCACGACGGCCCCGGCGGTGGCGGCGTCGGTCTCGTCCACGATGCGCGGCGCGAGCCCGTAGGCGAGCACCTCGCGCAGCGCGCCGAGGGCGTCGACCATCCGCGCGGACAGGGCCGAGCGCTCGCGCTGCTCCTCCTCGCCCAGCCGCCGCGCCGTGCGCGCCCAGGCGAAGGCCGACGCCGCGACCGCCGCGCTCCCGACGAGCATGACCGCCCCGGCCTCCGGAAGCAGCGCGGTCGCGGTGGCCAGGGCCGCCAGGAACACGGTGGCCGACGCCCCGAGCTGGGCCACGGTGTGGGCGTAGAAGAACTCCAGCTTCTCGATGTCGCCCATGGCGACGGTGGCCGCCCGCCCGGAGTGCTCGCGCCGCCGCCCGGGGACGCTGCGCGCGTAGGCGTCGAACAGCGCCATCCGGAGCCGGGCCAGCACGCGGTAGGCCAGGGCGTGCGAGACGTCCATCTCCTGCCACGTCAGTACGGTGCGCAGGACGACGAGCCCGATGACGGCGGTCCACCAGGCCGGTCCGGGCGGCTCCCCCTCGACGACGGCGCGGCCGACCGCCCACGCCGTGAGGACGGTGAGGGCGGCCAGCGCGAGCGCGCTCGCGGTGCCGACCAGGTAGCTCCAGAGCATCCCGCGCCATTCGGGGCGCAGGGCGGGCAGCAGGCCGCGCAGGGCCCGGAGCGCGGACAGGGTGCTCACGGGGCGCTCCTCTCCAGGTGTCCGGCCTCCAGGCGCAGCACGTCGGCCGCGCCGGTGAGCGTCTCGGGGCGGTGGCTGACCATGATGACGATGCGGTCGCGGGCGACGCGGTGCAGCGTGTCGACGACCTCCTCCGCGCGCGCCGCGTCCAGCGCGCTGGTCGGCTCGTCCACGAGCAGGACGGGGCGGCGCGCGAGGAGGGCCCGGGCGAGGGCGAGGCGCTGGCGCTGCCCGCCCGACAGGTTGGTGCCCGCCTCGGTGACCTCGGTGTCGAACCCGTGCGGCAGGCGCCGGATCTCGTCGAGGATCCCGGCCGAGCGGCACGCGTCGGCGAGGTCGGCGTCGTCCGGGTCCCGGCCGGGGCCGTCTCCGGGGCGGGTGAGGGCGAGGTTGTCCCGGATGCTCCCGGCGAAGAGCACCGGCCGCTGGGAGACCACGGCGACGTCGTCGGGGCGCACCGGGCGCCCGTCGAGGGTGATGCCGCCGGCGGCCGGGGTGAGGAACCCGAGCACCAGGTCGAACAGGGTGGACTTGCCCGCTCCGGACTCCCCGGTGATCGCGGTGAGCGATCCGCGCCGGGCGGTCAGGGTGAGGTCGTGCAGGACGTCGTCGCGGGCGCCGGGGTAGCGAAAGCCCAGCCCGGAGACGCGCAGCTCCTCGGCCCGCCCGCCGGTGGGCCCGTCCGCGGGTCCGCCGGGCGTCCGGGATGCGGCCGCGCGCTCGCGGGCGCCGCTCTCGGGGAGGCCGCCGTCCGGGGCGAAGGCGCCGATGCGGGCCAGTCCGGGGATGGCGGTCAGCCCGAGGAACCCGGCGTGCCAGTGCCGGGAGAGGTCGCGGATCGGGCGGAAAGCCTCGGAGGAGAGCAGCAGGATCAGGTAGACCTCGATGGCGGGCCCCTGCCCGGCGGCGGCGTGGCCGAGGGCCGCGGCCGCCGCGGCGACCACGCCCGCCTGCACCGCGAAGTCGATGACGGCGGTCTCGGCCAGGGAGACGCGCATGACCCGCTCGGTGGCGCGGCGCAGCGCCTCGGAGCGGGTGTGGAGCCGCCGCCGGGTGCCGGGAACGTCGCCGAGCGCGCGCAGTGCCGCCATGCCGCGCAGGGATTCGAGGATGTCGGAGCTGAGGGCCTCGTAGCTGTCCCAGTGGTCCAGGCCGCGCCGGGCCATCATGCGCTTCCACGCCATCGGCCCCAGCAGCGCCAGCACGATCCCCGCCGCGACGCACAGCCCCGCCGCCGGTGAGAGCACCAGCAGCGCGGCGACGATGACCGGGCAGGCCAGGAACACCTGCGCGATGGCGGGGATGTACTTGGAGACGTAGGCGTCGGTGCCGTCGATGCCGTCGCCGAGGGCGGCCCGCATCGACCCGTCCCTGGCGGCCGTGTCGTGCAGCCGCTCGGGCACCAGCGCCGCACGCATCGCGCGGCGGCGGAGGGCCTGCCGGACGCGGCCGCCCAGCCCGGCGGCGGCCGAGGTCTGGACGAGCGAGAGGGCCGTCCGCGCCAGTGCGATCCCGACGATCAGCGCCAGCGCGGCGAGCACGTCCTCGGGCCGCCCGCGCAGGACCGCCGACATCGACCAGGCGATCGCGACGGCCTGGGCGGCGTGGGTGAGGAACACGAGCGCCAGCAGCCCGGTGCTCCACGCCAGCGCGGCGGGGAACCGGGCCGCCTCCCGCCAGAGCTCTCGGACGATCATCATGACGTGGTCTCCTCGGCCGGACGCGTTTCGGGTGCGCTCGCTCCGGGCTCGGCAAGGGGCCCGGGGAGCATCGCCAGGGCGTGCACGATCCAGCGGCCGCGCACCGCCCGGAAGCCGGACACCGGACGGCAGCGCACGCTTCCCGACAGGGCGCCCGAGTAGCACAGGTGGGCCGCCTCCCGGTGGGCGCGCCACAGCGCCCCGGCGACGGCGGCGACCGGCGCGTCCGCCGGGACCGACCAGGTCTCCAGGCGGTGGGCCCCGAGGACCCACGCCTGCCCGCACGCCTCGGCGGCCTCGCGCGCCCCGGCCGGTTCCCCGGCGGCGCGCGGACGGCTCCGTGCCGCGGCGGTGAATGCGCTGATCGCGGGCGAGCGGCGCGCGGCCAGGGCGTCCCGGCGTGCGGGGTCCACCGCCCACGTGTGCGGAAGTTCGATCGTCGCGAGGGGGATCTCGGGGGCGAGCCCGCGCCCGGTCCAGCGCTCGTGCTCGGCCGCGCGGGGCACGCCGAGCAGGCCGCGCAGCGGCGCCCCCGGGCCGAGCCGCACCGGGGCGGGCTCGCGGATCAGGAACTCCACGGCGGCGAGCGCGTACGCGGTGTCCGCGATCCACAGCGGCCAGGACCGGTGGCGGTAGCGGCCGTAACTCCGGCCCGGCTGCACGGTCAGGACCAGGCGCGTCCCCGCTCCCCGCAGGTCGGCACCGTCGGCGCCGTCAGCACCGTCGGCGCCGCGGGCGCCGCCGCCGTTCCAGCCCGACGCCCGGTCCGCGGCGTCGTCGCGCCGGAGCAGCGTGTCCTGATCGTGGTCGTAGACGTACCGGCCCGGATCAAGGGGACCGGCGCCGCCCGCACGCGCGCCGGGGGCCCCGACGACCACATGGGTCTGCACCGGGTAGGCCCCGCCCGCGGAGGGAACCGGGCGCCTGCGGACACCGGTCACGGTCCCGTCCTCCAGCCGGTGGAGGCCGTCGCCGGACCACAGGCCGCCGAGCAGCTCCCGGAGCCGCTCGGGCATGGCCGCCGGAACCGCGCCGGCCGACCGCCAGGGGTTCACGCGCGGCCCGGGCGGGAGCGCCGCCCCGGGAGGGTCGGCGGCGAAGGCGCGCGCCAGGGCGGGCGGGAGGCCGGACGGCCCCGCCGGTCGGTGCGCGCGCCCCTCGCGGGCCGCGCGGGCCGTCGCGCCTGTCAGGTGGTCGGTGGAGAACACGGGAGCCTTACATGTGCGGGGGCGGGATGAGCGTGAAGTCCTCCGGGCCGCCGTCCCACTCCGTGCGCCAGCCGCGCTCGGCGGCGGCCTCCCGGAAGCGGGGCATACCGAGGTAGGCGAAGGCGGCGGGGGCGTTGGGGACCAGCCCGGTGATGAGGGTCCGCACCACGCGCAGCGGCGTCCGGCGGACATCGGACGTGGTCAGGTCGCGGGTGAGGATCCGGTGGCCGCGCCGGGCGAGGCGCCGGTACACCTCTCCCATCTCCACCGGCTCCAGCGCGCTGACCGGCCGGGTGCCCAGGGCGGGTTCGGTGAAGCGCCGCGCCTGGGCGTGGACGCGCGGGTCGAGCCAGACCTGGACGTGCGCGCCCAGGTCGATGATGTTCGCGCACTGCTCCCCGGCGGCGTCGAGGTAGGAGGCGTCCTCGCGGAAGTCCAGGTAGAGTCCGCGGGCCATCAGGCCCTGTTCGACGGCGCGGAACACCCACCCGTCGGCGGCGGTGCACCCCTGGGTGTACACCCATGTGTGGACCGCTTCGAGGACCGCCTTGCGGGCGGCCCGCACGGGGTCGCAGGACGCCGAGAAGCCCGCGGCGTACAGGCCGCGCTCCTCGTCGTGCACGAGCGCCGCGACCGCGGGCGCGAACTCCGAGGGCATCGCCGCCAGGGAGACGTGCAGCGGGCTGCCGTCCAGGTCCGCTTCGAGCCCGGGCACGCTCGCCGGGTCGATGCCGAAGGTCGGCCCGTCCAGGTGCCACCACACTTCGAGGGCGTCGCGCTCGACGACCTCCAGGACCCCGCGGTCCCGCGCGTCGTCGGCGCCCTGGCCGGTGGCGATGCCCGCGTAGTTGAGGTGGTGGGTGCGGGGCAGGTGCCGGAAGCGCGACTGCCGCCAGTTCAGGTGGACGAGCGAGGCGGGCACCCAGGTCCGGGCGCCGTCGAGGTCGGCGCACCGCGCCCACAGGGTCGGGGTGTCGTCGGTGAGCCGGTGGTAGGGGAACCGGTCGCGGTCGTACTGCCAGGGGGCGAAGACCGGCAGCTCGGCCGCGCCGATCACGTCGGCGCCCTCGGCTTCGAGCTCGGCGCGGGTGGTGACGCGCAGCTCGTCGCCGGGGAGCTCGCCGGGGAGCCAGTTCCCGCAGTAGCGCTCGACCCCTTCGGCGATCGCGGCGATCCTCGCCTGGCCGGGGTCGCCGAAGGTGGTGCCCAGGGAGACGCGGTCGGCGGGCCACTCGCCGAGCCGTCGCGCGTCGGCGACGGCCGCGGTCATCGCCGTGTAGGAGGCCGGTGCCCCGGAGGGGTGCGGCACCTCCCGCACGGATCGGATGATGCCGCACTCGGGGTCGACCAGCGCCTCGACGGGCAGGGTCGGCCGCCCGTCGCCCGCGCTCGGGGCGGTGGCGGCCCGGGGCGCGGAGCGCGGCGGGTGGGCGTCGGTCCTGGTCAGGGTCATCGCGTGATCCTTACGGCTGGAGGAGGCGGGGACGGAGACGGGCCGAGTGCCGAGCGCAGGCCGTGCGGGGCGTTGTCGGCGGCGCATCGGCCTGTCCAGGGCGGGAGCCGCCGCAAAGCGCCCGGCATCCGCCGCACGCCCCGAGGCCGCGGCGNCGGGGGGGCGCCCGCCGGTGCCGGACCGCCGGGCCGACGGCGTCCGCTGGAGTGGTGTGGCTTTCAGGCCGCACACCGGGCATCCGCAGCGAGGACCCCGACGGCGGTGCTGTCGAGCCGGTGGTTTCGACAGCTTTTCCGGCGAAATCCTCACCGAGGTCGAAGGGCGGCGACACCGCTCCTGGGGACACGGCCGCCGGGCCGCGCGGCTCAGCCATCGGCGGTCCTCTCGTGGCGCCAGGCGCCGGAGACGGGGTCGAGGACCGACCGTGTCCGCGGTGCGGCCGGGGGTGCGGACGCGGGTGCGAGGATGCCGGTCCACTCCGCAGGCGCGCCGGGCAGCCCGTGGGCGGACAGCCAGGGGTCGATGACGTGCTTCAGCCCCCCGGCCCCGGCGATGCGGGCCCGCAGGGCCCCGTCGGTGACGCCGCCGACGAGGAGGTGCCCCCAGGGGCCGGTGGCGAAGTGGCTCGGGGCGTTCCAGGCGTCGGCGAGGCGCCGGGCGTCGTGGTGGAAGAAGTCCTCGTCCCCGCTGACCACCAGCAGCGGCGCGGTGATGCGGCCGTAGCGCGCCGACAGGTCGATGGGCGGGGCGGTCCACAGCCGCCGCCAGGCCGCCCGCTCCTCCGGTGTCCAGCCCCAGTGGTCGGCGGCCTCGATGACGCCGTACTCGTGTGCCTGCGCGGTCCGCCGGTCCAGCTCGTCCGGGGGCAGCGGGGGTGCGGGGCGGCGGGTGCGCCCGTGCTCGTGCCACCATCCGATGCGGTGCCGGATCTGCGGTTCGCCGTCGGTGTTCCAGGCGGTCTCGGCCAGGCCGAGCGCGGGGACGAGCGCGATGACCGCCGCGACGGCCCCCTCCCCCGCGCCCCTGGCGGCGCGCGCGGCCTCCAGGGCGGCGTGGGCGGCGTACGAGGCCCCGTAGAGGACGACGGGCAGTCCGGGGTGTTCGGCGGTGAGCCGGTCCAGGACGTGGGTGCCGTCGTCGTGCTCGTGTGCGTAGGGGGACCACGCCCCCTCCGACCGGTACCGTCCGCGCACGTCCTGGACGAGGCAGTGGTATCCGCGCCCGCTCCACGACCGCGCGGTCGAGGCGTGCAGGTCGGCGCCGTAGGGGGTGCGGATCACCACGAGGCCCCGCGCGCCTTCGCGGCCCGCCCGGGCCTCCCACCAGCGTCCGCGCAGGAGGGTGCCGTCCGGCATAGGGCACCGGTGGTCGTGCCCCCGGTCGTGTCCGCGATCGTCCGTCATGACGGGTGGGCCGCCGCGCCGTCGATGGCGGGCGGGGCGTCGTAGCCCAGCACCGGGTGCTCGCTGAGCGCCCCGGTCGCGGCGACGAGCTTGAACAGCGTGCCCCGGTACCCCTCCAGCGCCTCGGCCTGCTGCGCCCACGCGAGGGCGACCGTGAGCACCCGCCCGGTCAGCAGGGTGCAGGCCGCCGAGGGGAGCGGATCGGAGGCGTGGGGGGAGGCGGCGGCACCGCGCTGCCAGGCGTCGAGTTCGCCGGGGACGGGGCTCGCCGCCAGGCGGCGCCGCCGGACCTGCTCGGCGGTGGGGTCGTCGGCCGAGACCGCGATGGGGTCGACGAAGCAGACCCCGCCTTCGCGGTGGGCGCGCAGCCAGGCGGTGCCGCGCTCGGGAAGCCGGTCGAGCGTGTCCCAGCCCGCGCGTTCCCGAGGGGAGTCCGCGTAGGCGATCACGAGGTCCCAGGGCCGGTCGGCGCGCAGCTCCGCGGCGTCGGGGACGTGCGTCGCGGACAGGCCCCATCCGTTCAGGGCGTCGGCCAGGGCGTCGACGGGGGCGCCCTTGCCGACCAGCGCCACGTCCCGCCGTGCACTGGGCCAGCGGCGTTCGGCGTCGTCGGCCTCGCGGGCGGACATCTCGGCGGCGAGCCTCTCGGCGTAGGCTCCGCTCTCCCCGCCGCCGGTGCCGCCGGTGCCCTGGTCCGGTGTTCCGGTCAGGGCGCCGATGAGGCCGGGCGCCGGGTTCTGCAGCCGGAGGAACCGGCCCGAGGACGTCCGCACGGCGCCGGTGCCGTCGGGCCCGATGAGGGCGTCGGCGCCGGTTCCCGGCACGCGGGCGATGAGGGGGTCAGTGGTCATCTGCGCCTCACGGGGCCTCTCTCGATCCGCCCTTGCGGGGGCTCTCGCGGGGGTGGCGGCCCGCCTCGGGCACCCCTGTCGCCGGTCCTCGGGGGGGGTCGGCCCCGTATCCGCCGATACGGGGCCGGCTTCCCCGGAACCGGCGCGGGTGCACCGCTCGGGCGGACGCCGTCGGTGTCGGGGCCCGGTCGGGCGGTCCGCCGACCGCCCGACCGGGGCTTCAGGTCAGACCGGCCGCGCCGCGGAGGAACGGTCGAACGGCGCGGTCAGACGATTCGGCCGGATCCGGTCACTCGAAGGGGTTGGCGACGAGCGCGTTGGAGTGCGAGGCCGACAGGTGGGCCAGCTGCTCGGACTCCTCGATCTCGGAGGTGACGGCCTCGTCGAAGGGGTTGGCGACCAGGGCGTTGGAGTGCGAGGCCGACAGGTGCGCCAGCTGCTCGGACTCTTCGACCTCGGTGGCGATCTGCTGGTCCATGGCGGTGTCCTCTCATTGCGACAGGACGTGTCGGACGTGTTCCGACACGTGCTCCCTCGGGAGCGGTGCGCACTCTACTTGAGAACGATAATCATTTCCAATAGCGTTTCCCCCATGATCCCCGAACAGCTCTTCGTGGCCGACCACCGCGCGGGCCGCACCTACACCGCCGACGGCAGCGGCGTCCGGCCCCTGAGCGGCGGACACCTCGCCGAGCACGCCGGGGTCCTGGCGCTGCCGCGCGACGGCGCGACCGACGCGGAATGGGCCTTCGCCGACGACCGGTCCGGCGCGCTCGTGGTGCACGGGCCCGGCGGCGAGCGGCGCATCCCGGTGGCGATCCCCGCAGAGCACCTGGCCTGCGACCCCTCGGGGCGCCACATCGTGGTGACGACCGGCCTCGGCGCGAACGAGGCCCCGTGGAGCGACGTGGTCACCGTCGCCGACCTGCACAGCGGGGACTCGGTGCGCTTCCGCTCGCGCACGGGCGAGCCCGGCGTGCTGGTGGTGCCCGACCGGGAGGGCGGCGAGCCGACGGTCGTGCTGCGCCACCGCGAGCCCGGCGCCGTCGAGGCGATCCCGCTCGCCCGGTGCCTGGGGACCGGCGCCCACGTGCCCCGCATCACCGGCGCCGTCGCCGAGGGCATCGCCGACGACGGGCACGGCGACGTGGCCGACCAGCGCACGGGGACGGCGGCGACCGCGACGGGCCGGGGCCTGGAGCGGTTCACCGTCGAGGGCGGAGTGCCCCGCATGGTCGGCACCGTGCCCTGGCCGGTGCCCGGGCGCGCCTTCTACCTGCGCTTCGACCCGGCCGCCGGCCGCGCGGTGGGCGTGGTGCGCGGCGGCCCGGCGTCCCCGGCGGAGTGGACCGAGTGGACCAACCACCTGGTCGACGTCGACGTGGCCACCGGTGACACGCGGGCGCTGGAGCTGCCGCCGGGCCTGGCGTTCCGGTTCGCGCTCGGCGGGACCCGCGCCGCCGTGGCCACGATCCACCCCGACGGGGACGCGCTCACCCTCATCGAGCGGTCCGGCCCGAAACCGTCCGCGCTGTTCCGCAAGGCCCTCCCCGCGATGTCGCACCCGCCGAAACCCGGCCACCTGCCCTGGGACCCGGTCGGCGACGCCCCCGCGCAGCGCAGGGCCGTCGCCCTCGACCCGTCCGGGACGACCGCCGCTGTGACCAGGGGAGGCGACGCCCAACTCCACCTGGTCGGCCAGGACCGGTTCGACACCGTCGAGGTGCCGAGCCCCCTCGACGAGGGCGGGCACCTGTACTGGCACGGCGGCGCCTTCGACCCCGTCGGCCGGTGATGGACACCACACCCCTCCCGGACGCCCTGGAGACCGTCCCCGCCCTCGACGCCGCCCTGACCGAGTGGGAGCACCACGGGCGCCCCGGCCTGCCGGACCGGGGATTCGCCCTGAGCAGGCTCCCCGGGCGCGAGCGGCGCGGCATCTACCGGGTCCGCGACGCCCGCTCGGGCGGCGACGCCGACCCGGTCGCCGATCCGGTCTTCGAGCCCGAGGGGCACATCCTGCGCATGGCGCCCTCCCCGGACGGGCGCCGCATCGCCGTCCAGTTGGCCGAGCGCGCGGACGAGGACGCCGCCCTCGTACTGGTCGACACGGCGACGGGTGAGGCGCGCACGTACCCGGAGGTCCGCTGCCGCTACGACCCCGTGCTCTGGAGCGCCGACTCCTCCCGCGTCGAACTCGTCGCGGGCGGGTCGCGCCGCTTCGTCGAGCTCGACGCGGACACCGGGGACGTCCGGACCTCGGCGGCCCCGCCGGACGTGCGGCTCCGGCTGTTCCCCGGCGGTGGGCGCGGGCTGCTGGCCGAGAGCCGCCCCGGCTCCGCCACCGTCCTCACCGACCGCGCCACGGGGGCCGTGCTCGGAGAGTTTCCGGCGGTCGTCCGCGTCCTCGCCGCGGCGGGCGGGGCCCTGGTGGACACCGGAAGGCGCATCGCCGTCCTGGATGCGCGCGACGGCACCGAGAGGTGGTCCTGGGAGGACCCGTCCCTGCGGGTCACCTCCGTCGCCGCGCGCGGTGGCGGCGCCCTCCGCGAGGTGCTCGTGGCGGGGGTGCGCGCGGGCCGCAGCGTGCTGGTGCGCCTCTGTGAGGGGGAGGCCTCCGACGACCGCCCGGTGGCCTACCGGGGCGAACCGGCCGTCGCGACCGAAGTGGGCGCCGACGGGGGCCGCTTCGACGTCCTGATCGAGGGCCCCGTCCTTCCCCCGCGTGTGGTCAGGGCCGATGAGCTGCTGCGCGACACCCCCCGAGGGGGAGACCGTACGGACCGGACCGAAGCGCGAGCCGCCGAGCAGGGGGCCGGGCGCGTGCCGTCCATCGACGACGGAACGGATATTTCGGTTGAGGGCCCCGCCGTCGCCGCGCGCGCCGTCGCCCCGCGCGCCGTCGCGGCGGAAGAGCCTTCGGGCAGGGAGCGCGGAGCCGGGCACCCTGCGGACCGGGCCGCCCTCACCGCTCAGGGGACTCCGCCCGATGCGCCGACCATCGCCCGGACCGAACGGCACGCGTCCGCCGATGCCGCTGACGACGGCACGCACGGCCTCACCGAGGACCCCGCCGCTCCCCCACACACCCGCACAGCCGGCGAACAGCCACGCGAGGACCGCAGCGCAGAGCAGCGCACATACCGGGCCTCCCACCAGACCACCGAACCGACGCGCACCACCAAACGGGACTCCGCGCCCGCCCCATCCCCCCTCGCAACGACCGAACGGCACGCCTTCCCCGCCGACGACGGCACGGACGTCCCCGTCGTGGTCACCTCACCGGTGGACGCGACCGGGCCCGCCCCGCTGATCCTCACCTGCTACGGAGGCTTCGGCGTCCCGAGCCTGGCCACCTTCGAGCCGACGGTCCCGACCTGGATCGGCCACGGCGGCCGCTACGCGATCGCGCAGATCCGGGGCGGCGGCGAGCACGGCGCGGCCTGGCGCGAGGCCGGACGGGGCGCCGCCAAGGCGCGCGGCATCGACGACCTGGCCGCCGTGGCGCGCGGGCTCGTCGGGGCCGGACTCACCCGGCCGGACCTGCTCGTGCTGGTCGGCGCCTCGCACGGCGGGGTGGTGGCGGCGAGCTGCGCCTTCGGCTCCCCGGGCCTGTGCGCCGGGGTGGTCAGCACCGCCGCCCCGCTCGACCTGCTCAACCTCGGCGCGCACCCGCTCGGTCGGCACTGGACCGGCGAGTTCGGCGGGCCGGACGGCGCCGCCGAGCCCGGACCCGACCTGGACCGGCGGAACGAGCGCCTCCGGCGGATCTCGCCGCTGCACCGCGCCAGGAGCCTGTCGGCCGGTACCACCGGCCTGCCCCGCTTCCTCGGCATCGTCCTGGACGAGGACTCCCGAGTGGCCGCCGACGACACCCTGGCCGTCGTCGACGCCCTGCGCCGCGTCGGCGGCGACGCGGCCCTGTGGCGCGCGCCCCGGACCGGCCACGGCGGCAACCACCTCGACAGCCTGCACCTTTTGGGCGCCACCGTCCTGAGCTTCGCCGCGACGACGACCCGCTCGGCACGGTCGGCTCGCCCTCCCCGAACGACGATCCCTGAGGCCGGAAAGGGCTTGTGACTCCATGCCGGAGACGACCGACGGGAGCCCCGGGGTGAGGACCCCGGACCGCTCCCCCGACTCACCACCGGAACGGCGCGACGCCGCCACCGGCGCACCACCCGGTTCGGCCGAACCGGCCGAACCGGCCGACGCGACCCGATCGGCCGAACCCGAAGGGCCCACCGGGGNCCGCCGCCCCCCGCCGACGGGGCGTGCTCGCGGCCCGCATCCTCGTCCCGGGCCTCACGTTCGCCCTGGCGGCGGTGGTCCTGGTCTCGGCGGGCACCGGAACCATCGCGGTGCCCCCCATGGACGCCCTGCGGATCGTCACCGGGCACCTGGTACCCGGCATGCCGTGGATGTCCGACGGGTCGCTGACCACGGTGCAGGACAACGCCGTCTGGCAGTTCCGGCTGCCGCGCGCCCTGCTCGCCGCCCTGGCCGGGGCCTCCCTCGCCCTGGCGGGCGCGCTGATCCAGGCGGTGGTGCACAACTCACTCGCCGAGCCCTACATCCTCGGCGTCTCCGCCGGTGCGGGGGTCGGGGCGGTGACCTACATCGTGCTGGGGATCGGGGTCGGCTCGCTCGGCATCGGCGCCTCCGCCTTCGCCGGGGCGCTCATGGCGACCGGCGCGGTGTACTTCCTGGCCCGCAAGAACGGGCGGATCGCGCCGCAGCGGCTGATCCTGGCCGGTGTCGCGCTCGGGTCCCTGTTCAGCGCGGTGACCAGCTACCTCACCATCACCACCGACGCACAGAACGTCTTCAGCATCATGTTCTTCCTGCTCGGGTCGGTCTCGGCGGCCACCATGGGGCACCTGGCCCTGCCCGCAGGCGCGCTGGCCGCCGTCGGGGTGTTCGCGGTGCTGCGTGCACGCGCCCTCAACGCCCTGCTCGTCGGCGACGAGGCGGCGGCCTCGCTGGGCGTGCACGTCGACCGGCTGCGCACCGCCGTCCTCATCGCGGCGGCCCTGCTGACCGGCGCGGTGGTCGCCGTCTCGGGCGGGATCGGGTTCGTCGGGCTGATCATCCCGCACATCGCCCGGATCATCGTCGGCTCCGACCACCGGCGGATGCTGCCGGTCGCGGTGCTCGCGGGGGCGGTGTTCCTCGCCGCCTGCGACCTGCTGGCGCGCACCCTCGCGGAGCCCTCGGAGATCCCGCTCGGGGTGCTGACCGCCATGGTCGGCGCGCCGTTCTTCCTGTGGCTGCTGCGGCGCGACCGCGCGGAGAGCGCGGGGGCGGGCCGATGAGGGTCGACATCGAGAACCTGGACGCCCACCGGGGCGGACGGCGGGTCGTGTCCGACGTGAGCGTCTCCGTCCCGTCGGGGACGGTCCTCGGAATGCTGGGGCCCAACGGCAGCGGCAAGTCCACGCTGCTCCGCGCCGTGTCGGGCGTCGCGGCCCCGTCATCGGGGCGGGTGCTCCTGGACGGGACGGACACCGCCTCGCTGAGCCGCAGGGACATGGCACTGCGCGTGGCGGTCATGGCGCAGGAGCACAGCGAGGAATTCGAGATCCCCGTCCTGGACATGGTCCTGCTCGGGCGCATCCCGCACGGGCGCGGGTTCGGCAACGACTCCGACCGCGACGTGGCCGTCGCGCTCGGCGCCCTGAACCGGGTCGGCGCCTCGCACCTGGCCCGGCGCGCCTTCTCCGCGCTGTCGGGCGGCGAGCAGCAGCGGGTGCTCTTCGCCCGCGCGCTGGCCCAGGACACGCCGGTCCTCGTCCTGGACGAGCCGACCAACCACCTCGACATCGCCCACCAGCTCGAACTGCTCGACCTGATCCGGGCCACCGACAAGACCGTCCTGGTCGCCCTGCACGACCTGAACCTGGCCGCCCGCTCGTGCGACGCGGTCGGCGTCCTGGTCGACGGGCGGCTGACCGCGCTCGGGGCGCCGACCGAGGTCCTGGACACCGAGCTGATCCGTTCGGCGTTCGACGTCGACTCCACCGCGGTCGACCACCCGCGGTCGGGGCTGCGCCACTTTCTCTTCGACCGGCGCAGTCTCCTCGACCGGCGCAGCCCGTCGCCGAGGGACGGCGGCCACGCGGACACGCACCACGAGGGCACACCCGTGTCCCCCTCAACCCCGGAAGGAAGCACGCTCCCATGATCCGCAGCATCTCCCCCTCCTCCCCCTCTTCTCCGCCGAACCGGTCCCGCCGCCGGGGCCCCTTGGGCGCGCTCGCCGCCGTCGCCGCGGCACCCCTGGTGCTGTCCGCCTGCGGGACGGGGGTCACGGCCGACTCGGAGGCGGGCGGCGGCTCGGGTGAGACGGTGACGGTCGAGAACTGCGGGCGCGAACTGTCCTTCGACGGCGCGCCCGCCAGCATCGTCGGCATGATGCCCTCGCAGACCGAGCTGCTCGTCCGCCTCGGCGCCGCGGACTCCCTGACGGGACAGGCCCAGACGGACGTGTCCGCCCTGCCGGACGACATCGCCGGGCAGGTCGGGGACGTCCCGGTGATCAGCACCGACGCGCCGCCCGCGCGCGAGGACCTGCTGGCGGCGGGCCCCGACCTCGTCGTCTCCCCGACGGAGTACGAGTTCACCGCGGAGCAGGGCTTCGCCAGCATCGAGCAGCTGGAGGAGAACGGCGCCCAGGCCTACGTGGCGACCGGCGGGTGCCTGGACCGCCGGAGCAGCGCGGAGGTGACCGACGTGCTGACCGACATCGAGAACCTGGGGGCGATCCTGCACGAGGAGGACACCGCCGCCGAGCTGTCGTCGGACGCCGAGTCGCGGCTGTCCGACGTGGAGTCGGGGCTCGAAGGCGTGGACCGGCTGTCGGTGGCGCAGGTCTTCGTCGACGGGAACTCCCTGCAGGCGATCGGCGCCGGGATCGAGGCGGACATCATCGCGCAGGCGGGCGGGGAGAACGTGTTCGACCCGGACGACCCCGAGTTCTCCGACTTCTTCGCCGCCGAGATCAGCCCGGAGGAGATCATCAGCCGGAACCCGGAGGCCATCGTCTTCAGCGTCTCGGACGAGGAGTCGGAGAAGAAGACCCGGGACTACCTGGAGGAGACCTTCCCCGACGTGCCCGCCGTGCAGGAGGACCGCCTGATCGCGGTGCAGAAGAGCGACCTGTTCCCCGGCACGCTCGGCAACATCGACGCAGTGGAGCAGATCGCCCAGGAGCTGTACCCCGAGGCCTTCTGACCCCGGACACCCCATCCGCGGGCCGGGACCGTGCACGGTCCCGGCCCGCGGCCGCGCATCGGCCATGGACCGCAGGGCCGGGGTGCCGGGGTGAGGGCGCAGAGACTCCGATGCGGCCCCTGGCCCCAGAGCGGCCGTCCGGGACACGGCCTTCCTCCACGACGTGAGGACCGGCCCCGCCTCAGGTCTCCGCCCCGCTTCCCCACCGCCGACCAGGGCAGCAATCCCATGAGCCGCTACGCGCCTCGACCGCCCGCTCCCCGTGGTGTGCGACACACTCCCGGCGGGCGCCTTGCGGCCCTCAGGCGCGGTCGGGGTGGTCGGACGGTTCTCCGGGCGGCACTCGCGGGGCGGCCGTCTCCGATAGCGTGGCCGGGGCCGTCCGCACCGTTCCCCGGCGGACCGGCGATCCGCTAACGACCAGGACAGGACGCCCATGAGCCCACGTTTCCAGGTGCTGGACCTGCGCCCCACGCCCATGGGGGACATCAGCCTGCGCCGCAGGCTCGATCCGGTGCTCGGCCGCGAGGTCCACGAGATCAAACTGGGCGACGAGTTCCTGATGTCCAGCGCGTTCACCGCCGCCGAGGAGGAGATGTCCCGGCTGGCCCTGGCGGAACCGGGCCTCACGCCTGCGGGCGCCTCCGGCCGGGGGCTGCGGGTGGCCGTCGGCGGGCTCGGGCTCGGATACACCGCGCAGACGGCTCTGGAGGACGACCGTGTCGGTGCCCTGGTGGTGATCGAGGCGCTGGGCGAGGTCATCGACTGGCACAAGGAAGGGCTGATCCCGGCGGGCGCGGTCCTCTCCGCCGATGGGCGCTGCACGTTCGTGCACGGCGACTTCTTCGCCATCGCGCGCGGAGACGAGGAGCCGGACGCGCTCACGGGGGACGGCGGGGAAGCCTTCGACGTCGTCCTGCTGGACGTCGACCACTCCCCCGAGCACGTGCTCAGCCCCGCGCACGCCGACTTCTACACCGCCGAGGGCCTGGCCGCGTTCGCCCGTCGCATGCTGGCCGAGGGCGGAGTGTTCGCCCTGTGGTCGAACGACCCGCCCGACGACGGGTTCACCTCCCGGCTGGGGGAGGTCTTCGCCGCCGCGCGCGCCGAGGAGGTGCGCTTCCCCAACCCGCTGCAAGGGGGAGAGTCCTCCAACACGGTCTACCTCGCGGCACGCCCGCTGGAGGCCGCCGCAACGGCCTGAGACCAGGACCGGGCCATCAGTCCGTATCGATGCCGGTCAGCCGGGCCAGGGCCGCGAACCCGCCCTCGGTCCCCGGCCAGTGGGCGCGTACCGCCTCGGTGCCCGCGCGGCGCACCACCGACCGCAGGACGGCCGCGGTGATGATGGCGTCGTCGGCGTACCCGAGCACCGGGACCACGTCGGGGACGAGGTCGATCGGGAGCGCCAAGTAGGCGATCAGCAGCCAGAGGCGCACGCGGACCCCGCGCGGGAGGTCCGGGTCGGCGGCCAGGCGACGGACCAGGCGCAGCACGTCCGGCAGCAGCCGCACGGCCTCTTCGAGCAGGCCGCCGCGCGGGCGGAGCACCAGTAGCGCGGCGACCAGGGCCGCCCACACCGCCAGCACGGCCGCGGCGGCGCCGATCACCAGGTCCCCCACCCACCATCCGGTCATACCGGGGATTCTCGCGGACCAGGGGTGAAGGGCGGAGGGGGGCTCCGGTGAGGCCCGCCACACGGCGCCAGGGGCGTCCGTCGACTATCGTCGACGAGCCCCCTGCCTCGCCCCCGGAGAATCCGAGCACACCTGATACGGAAGGGCCCCGACCCCGATGAGCACCACCCCGCCGCGCACCGCGGTGGCCCTGCGCCACCTCGCCTTCGAGGACCTCGGCATCCTCGCCCCGTTGCTGGAGCGCCGGGGCTACCGGGTGTCGTACCTCGACGCCGGGGTGGACCCCCTCGACCGGGACGCCGTCCAGGGCGCCGACCTGCTGGTGGTGCTCGGCGGGCCGGTCGGCGCCTATGAGACCGACACCTACCCCTACCTGGCGGAGGAGACCGAGGCCCTCGCCCGCCGACTGGAGGCGGGGGCGCCGACGCTCGGCGTGTGCCTGGGCGCCCAGCTCATGGCCCTCGCGGCCGGTGCCGACGTCACCGCCACGGGCCGCAAGGAGATCGGGTACTCCCCGCTCGCCCTCACGGCCGCCGGGGAGGCGTCGCCACTGAAGCACCTGGCGGGGTCGCCGGTGCTGCACTGGCACGGCGACCGGTTCGAGATCCCCGAGGGTGCCGAGCGCCTGGCAGAGACACCGGGGTTCCCGAATCAGGCGTTCAGTCTCGGGAGGAGCGCACTGGGCCTGCAGTTCCACCTGGAGGCCGACCACACGCGGATCGAACAGTGGCTGATCGGCCACGCGAACGAGTTGGCGGCCGCAGGGCTGGACCCACGCACGATCCGCGCCGACGCCGCGACGTACGGCCCGGCCCTCGCCGAGGCGGCGGAAGCGGTCTTCGGAGCATGGCTCGACGAACTGCCCCCGCACTCCTGAGGGCCCCGGCCCGCCCGGCGTCCGCCCCCGGCGATCGCACGGAGTGTGACGGCCGCCGACATCGGCGGCGACGGAGAGAAACGGAGAGAGCGGAGCGCTTCCCGGCGCTGCGGCCATCCGCCGGGTCTCCGAGCGCTCCGGGGGGCGGCGGCACAGCAGGTCCCCCACTCACGGCCCCCGGCCGGATGACGGGCCACCAGAGCGCAAGGCGGCAAGAGCGGCAACGACCAAGGTCACGCCCCTTGCCGCAGCGTTGTCGGCCGCCGGGCGAG
>NZ_ANBH01000350.1 GCF_000341185.1 Nocardiopsis chromatogenes YIM 90109 | reverse complement strand
ATCTACGCGCCCGGCGTGGACGTGGAGTCCTCGATCCCCGGCGGCGGCTACGACACCTACAGCGGCACCTCGATGGCCAGCCCGCACGTGGCCGGTGCGGCGGCGCTGTACAAGGACGCCAACGGGCAGGCGAGCCAGGACACCGTCCAGGGCTGGCTGCAGGACAACGCCGGGAAGGACAAGATCTCCGGCGCCCCCGGCGGCACCAGCAACCTGCTGCTCAACGTCGAGGGCTTGTAGGGACCCCGCTCACCTACCAGTCCCGCACCGCGGTGATCAGGACGGCCCCGGCGCCCGCGCCGGGGCCGTCCCCGTGCGCACCGGCGCCTCAGATCCTTGACGGGAGATGTGGGCCCCGGTCATCGGGCACACGCCGACCTCCGGCGCCCCTCGCCGTATCCGCAGCCGATACAGGGTGTCCCTTCAACGATCTCAGGGGTCGTCGTCGGGGGAGTCGAACCCGGGGCCGCCGGTACCGACGCCGGAGGAGGTGCCGTGCCGGGTCCCCGTCTCCTGCTCCTCGGGCTCCTCGGACTCCTTCTCCTCCTCCCGCTTCCGCTCCTCCTCCTGCGCCGCCTCTTCCTCCTCCTGCCGCTGCTGCTCGGCTTGGGCCTGGGCGCGGGCACCGGCCCGGTCGGTGCAGGCCTCGTCCCCGGCGGCGGACCCGCCGTCGACGGCGACGACGGTGAAGCAGTACTCGGCGGTCCCGCTCTCGGTGGGGACCCGGGCGCTCGTCACGCCGGGCCCGGTCCGGGCGAGGGTGGCGGGCGGACCCCCCTCGACGCCGCCGACGACGAAGTAGCGGGCGGTCCCGCCGGAGGCGTCCTGCCAGGTGACCTCGACCGCGGTGAGGCCGTCCTCCAGGGAGACGCCGCCGGGGGGTTCGGGGGCGCCGGGGACGTCCTTCCCGCTCTCGGCCCCGTCCTCCCCGGAGTCCTTCTCCGTGTCCTCCTCCTCGTTCCTCCCGTCCTGCGCCGCCCCTCCGCCGGAGCCCGCACCCGCCTGCGCGGTCCCGGCACCGGCGGCGGTGAAGCCGGGGCCGGGCCGGGCGGCGCTCCCGGCTCCGAGGAGGGAGGCGAGGACGGCGACGGAGGCCGCCGCCGCGCCGATGTGCATGTGCCGCCGCCACCGGGGCGGACGCACGCGGCCGGTGGGCCGCCCGTCGTCATCGGGCTCCTTGTCGTGTGCCGATGCCGGGGCGGAGTCCGGGGCCTGGACTCCGGGACCGGGGAGCGGCGCGTCGTCGGGGCCGCCGGTCCACCCCTTGAGCCGCTGCCAGGCCTGACGGGAGTAGAGGTCGCGGGCCGTGTCAAACGGCATGGACGGGGCGGGGGCGGCCGGGGTGTCCGGCGCGGTCGGAAGCGCCGCCGGTTCCTCCGAGGCGGGCGGCCGCGGCGCCGCTTCGTCCACCGCCGGGGCGTCCAGGCCCGGGATGGGCTTGGACTTGGGGCGGCGCCCGACCTTGCGCGTGGGCCGGGTGGGCCCCTTGCGGCGGAACTCGCCGGTCAGACCGATGTCGATGACGGCCGGGCCGGAGGGAGAGGCGACGGCTGAGGCCGCGGCAGCGGCGGACCCGTCCTCGTCATTCGATGGGCGGGGCGCCGCCGGTTCCTCTGAAGGACTCTGCGGGCTGTGCGGANNGGCGGCGGCGGCTCGCCTGCCGCCGCGGCCTCCGTCGGTGCCGTCGACGGACTCTTCGACGGGGGCCCGGACTTCGGCGCGGGCTCAGGCGCGGGCACCGGGGGCGGGGCCGCCCCCGACGGCGCGGCCCCGCCGGGTGCCGCCTCCGCCGGAGCGCTCTGCGACGGCTTCGGTTCCGGAGCGGGTGCGGGCGCGGGCTTCGGCGCGGGCGCGGACTTCGGCGCGGGCGCGGCCACCGGCGGGGATGTCCCGACCGACGGGGTCACCGATCCGTACGCCGACCCCACCGCCGCCCACAGGCGCCCCAGCTCCTCCTCGAACTCGGCCGGGGTGGCCGGGCGGGCCGCGGGGTCCTTGGCCATCGCCCCCACCAGCAGGGCGTTCACCGGAGGCGGCACGCCGGGGAGCGGCAGGTCCGGCGCGGGCTCGCGCAGCGCGGTGCGGGCGTAGGCCTGCGGGTCGGGGCGGCTGCCGTCCCAGTCGGCGAAGGGCACCCGCCCGGCGATGGCCGTCCACAGGGCCGAGGCCAGCTGGTACACGTCCGAGGCCGGGCCGGGCTCCTGCCCGCGCAGGATCTCCGGCGGGGCGTGGAACACCAGCTCGGAGCTGGTGCGCAGACGCGGCGCCGGAGAGCCGAACGGGGCGGCCGACCCGAAGTCGGTCAGCACCGCCGAGGTGCCCGAGCGCAGGATGTTGCTGGGCACGACGTCGTTGTGGAGCAGCCCGGCCGCGTGCAGCGCGGCCAGGGCCCCCGCCGCCGCGCGTCCGGCGCGGACCGCCTCGGGCAGGTCGACCGGGCCGCTCCGGGCGAGGATGTCGGCGTGGGAGCCGTCCGGCTGGAACGGCATGACCAGCACCGGCTCGCCGGTCGCCGCGCGCGCGACGTCCAGCAGCGGCACCACGCCCCGGGCGCCGCCGAGGTCGCGCAGGCGGGTGATCTCCTCGTATCCCCCGGCGCCGTGCATCGCCTTCAGGGCGACGGCGGCGCCGGTGCGCTCGCTGACCGCCCGGAACACCTGGGACCGCCGGCCCCGGTAGGCCAGGACCGGCTCCCGGAACCCCGGCACCCGGACCGCCTGCGGGGCGCCCCCGGACATCTGCGCGCTCACCTCCCCGACTGGCCGGGAAACACCGGCCCGGTCTGCCGGCCGCCGCCCATGCGCTCCTCGTTGATCTGCTGCTGCTTCTGGAAGGCCGCGTGCACCGCGATGCCCCCGCAGATCAGGGCGATGAGGACGATCCCGCCGACGACGGCGGGCCAGACCGNCGCCCCCGCCAGTACCGGCTGGACCCGTACAGGATCGCGGCGCGGAGCTGGCGGCGGCGCAGCGCGTCCGCCTGCAGCACGTACTGCTCGGCGTTGGGGGTGTAGTGGAAGGCCTCGGGCATCCGCTGCCCCGGCTGCTGCTGCGGGGCGGGCGCGCCCGGTGCCTCCGCGGGGGCGGCCGGCGGCGGGGTGGTGGAAGGCGGCGTGGTCACGGGTCCTGCGGGGTCAGAAGAGGTTGTTCAGGCGGTTGCTCAGCCGGCCGTAGTTGCTCGCGGCGTCGTCGGTGGCCCGGATGACCTTGGCGAAGGCGTCGTTGACGGCGGCGAACTGGGTGTCGAACTCCTCGGCCTTGGCCTTGAACTGGTCGTTGCCCGAGCCCTCCCACTTGTTCACGGTGGTCTCGGACTGGGACCGGATCTCCTCCATGATGGCCTTGAACCGGGTCAGGTGCTCCTGCTGGGCGCCGCTCAGGTCCTGCAGACCGGAGACGTTGCCGTAGACCTCGAAGTTGCTCACGGTCTCTTCTCGCTCCTGTCGGGGGTGGGGGAGGGCGTGCTCAGGCGTTGACCGGCCGGGAGAGGCCGCCGGCCTCCTTGCCCGCCGAGGCGAAGGTGTCGCCGGAGTCGGCGTCGGTGGCGGTGAACTCGCGCTGGCCCTCGTTGAGCTTGATGCCGTTGTTGCCGCACCAGGTCATCAGCTCGTCGAACCGCTGGGTGAGCTCGTTGCGGGCCTCGCGGAACTTGGCCAGGGCGTTGCCCTGCAGGGACTCGCCGTCCCGCTCCATGTCCTGGATGAGGTTGTTGAGCCGCTGGTAGAGCCCTTCAGAGGAGATCCCGAGCTCTTCGCCGCCCTTTCCGAGGGCGTCCGCCTCCGTCAGACCGACATGGTTGGCCACTGGTGTCCTCCTGGGGATTCGGGGGTCACTCCGCACACTCGGGAGCTCACTCAGAGATTAACGGCCCGCACCGACACAGAAGCCCCTCCCCCCGACCGGATCCGGACAGAACCGGCCATCTTCCTCACATTCCGCACCGCTACCATCCCGCCCCGGCGGCTGTCGGACTCCGCTGACGGCCGCGCCCGGCCGGATCCGGACATGCAGCCCACCGATCGCGCCGAAGCGCACATGCACCGGAACCCTCCGGGTGCCCCGTCCGACCGTCGGTGCATGACATGTCGACACCTGCAACCGGCCGCCGCCGCGGCGGCGGTCCTGATCCTGGCCGCCTGTTCGGCATCGGGCGGCGAAGACCGCGGGGAGGGCTGCCCGCCCCGCCCCGTCCTGGACACTCCCCCCGAACGCGTGGTCACCATGGACGGCGGGTCCGCCGCGCTGCTCACCGAGCTCGGCGTCGGCGGCACCGTCGTCGGCACCGCCGCCCCCGACTTCTTCGACGCCTTCCCCGCCGAGGAGCGGGCCGCGTTCGACCGCATCCCCGTCATCGACGAGGGCACCGGCAACCGGGAGGCGGTCATCGCGGCCGACCCCGACCTGGTGATGGGGATCTCGGCCTACCAGTTCGGCGCCTTCGACGGCACGCCGACCGCCGAGGAGCTGGCGGCCGCGGGCATCGCCGCGCACGCGGCCTGCGACCCGCCGGGGACCACGGAAGACCTGTCCGCCACCTTCGCCTTCATCGAGGACACCGCCGAGCTGTTCGGCGTCCCCGCGCGCGGCGCCGCGCTCACCGAGCGGATGCGCGAACGGGTGGAGGAGGCCGCCCCCGGATCGGAGGCCGCGCCGGTCCGGGTGCTGGCGGTCTCCGTCGTCCCCGGCAGCGGCCAGGGCGTCTCCACGGTCGGGGGCCGGGGCACGGCCAACGGCGTGATCACCCTGGCGGGCGGCGAGAACATCGCCGGGGACGTCCCCTTGCGCATCGCCGACCTGGCCCCCGAGGAGGTGGTGCGCCGCGATCCGGAGGCGATCCTGATCCTCACCGGGTTCAGCGACCTGGGCGGACAGGAGCTGGCCGACGCGGTCCTGGAGCACCCCGTGCTGTCCCGGACCACCGCGGCGGAGGACGAGCGGTTCGCCGTGCTCCCGCAGTCCACCGTCACCTCCCCCAGCGTGCTCAACGCCGAGGCCGTGGCCGACCTGTCCACGGCCCTGCACGGCGGAAAGGGCCGCCGGTGAGGGCCCGCATCCCCTTCCCGCTCCTGCTCGGGGCGCTCGCCGCCGCGGTGGCCGCCGCGGTGCCGCTGTCGGTCGGCGTCGGCGCCGTCCCGGTGCCGCCGCAGGAGGTCCTGGGCATCGTCGCCGACCGGCTCTCCTCCCCCGCGCCCGCCGCCTCCCCCGAGGCCTACATCGTCTGGGAGCTGCGCGGCCCGCGCGCCGTCCAAGCCGTGTTCGTCGGCGCGGGCCTGGCCGTCGCCGGGGCGGTGGTCCAGGCGCTGGTGCGCAACCCGGTGGCCGACCCGCACCTGCTCGGGCTCTCCTCGGGGGCGAGCACCGGCGCCGTCCTGGCCATGGCCGTCCTGGGCGCCGCCGGGCCGCTCGTCCTGCCCGGCGCCGCCTTCGCCGGTGCGGTGGCCGCCGGTCTGGCGGTGTTCGCGCTGGCGCGGGCGCGCGGCGCCCTGGAACCGCTGCGGCTGGTCCTGGTGGGGGTGGCCGTCGGCCAGCTCCTCGGCGGGGCCACCTCCTTCCTGGTGCTGCGCCAGGCCTCCGGCGACGCCCAGCAGCAGGTGCTGTTCTGGCTCCTGGGCAGCCTGGCCGGGGCCCGGTGGCCGCTGGCGCTGGGCTGCGCCGCCGCGGTGACGGCGCTGCTGGCGCTGCTGACCGCGCGCGCCCGGACGCTGGACGCGCTCGCCCTGGGGGCCGAGGGCGCCGCCGCCCTGGGGGTGCACGCCGACCGCGCCCGCGCCGGGCTGTTCGCGGCGGCCGCGCTGGTCACCGGGGCCGTGGTGGCGGTGGCCGGGGCGATCGGGTTCGTCGGGCTGGTCGTCCCCAACCTCGCGCGGCTGCTGGTGGGGGCCGGCCACCGCCGGGTGCTGCCGACCGCCGCCCTGCTGGGCGCGCTGATGCTGGTGGCGGCCGACCTGGGCGCGCGCACCGCGCTGCGCCCCACCGAGCTGCCGATCGGCATCCTGACCGCGGTGGTGGGGGTGCCGTTCTTCGTGGCGGCGCTGCGCGGCGACCGGGCGGGGGTGGACCGGTGAGGCTGCGGATCCGGGGGCTGACCGCCGGGTGGACCCGCGTCCCGGCGGTGGAGGGGGTCGACGCCGAGGTGCCCGAGGGCGCCCTCACCGCGCTGGTGGGGCCCAACGGCAGCGGCAAGTCCACCCTGCTCAAGACCGTCTACCGGGCGCTGCGCCCGCGGGCCGGGCGCCTGCTGCTGGGCGAGGAGGACCTGCTCGGCCTGGACCGCCGGGAGGCCGCGCGCCGGGTGGGCGTGCTCGGCCAGGACCAGGGCGGCGGGTTCGACTTCACCGCCGAGGAGGCGGTGGCCCTGGGGCGCGTGCCGCACACCGGCCCGTTCGGCGGGCTCGGGGCCGCGGACCGGGCGGCGGTCGCCGAGGCCCTGGAGCTGACCGGGTGCGCCGCGTTCGCGGACCGGCCGCTGTCCCGGCTGTCCGGCGGGGAGCGCCAGCGGGTGCTGCTGGCGCGCGCGCTCGCCCAGCGGCCGCGGCTGCTGGTGCTCGACGAGCCCACCAACCACCTGGACCCCGGCCACCAGTTCGCGGTGCTGGAGCTGGTGGCCGGTCTGGGGATCACCGTGCTCGCCGCGCTGCACACCCTGGACCTGGCGGCGGGCTACGCCGACACGGTCGTGGCGATGCACGGGGGCCGGGTGGCGGCGGCCGGGCCGCCCGGGGAGGTGTTCGCGCCGGAGCCGCTGCGCGCGGTGTTCGGGCTGGAGGGCACGCTGCTGGAGGACCCGGTGACCGGGCGGCTGCGCCTGCTCACCCGCCCAGCCGGTCCTCCAGCAGGGCGCGGTGGGTCGGGCACGCCTCGCCGTGGAGGGTGCGGCCCTGCTCGGTGCAGTGGACGAACAGGGCGCGGCGGTCCTGGTCGCACATGGCGCGGGTGACCAGGCCCCGCTTCTCCAGGCGGGCCACCGAGCGGGACAGGGCGCTCTGGCTCAGGTACACGCGCTCGCCCAGCTCCTGCATGCGGACCTTGCCGCCGTCGGCGGACATGAGCAGGTCCAGGACCTCGAAGTCGCTCATCCCGATGCCGTGCCGCTCCTGGAGGTCCCGGTCCAGCGCGCACGACAGGTCGCTGTAGCAGGAGAGCACCTCGCGCCATCGGGCGACGAGGGCGGCCTCGCGTGTCGGGCTCATGGCGCGGATCTTAACATGCCCGGACATTTAATGTCCAAGCATTAAATGCATCGACATTTGATGCGCGCGCATGTATGGTCGCTGGCCATGACCACACCGGCCGCACCGGCGTCCACCGCGACGCCGCCCTCCCGCCCCACCCCGCCGTCCCCGCGCCCCCAGGGCTGGAACGCCCGCACCTGGGGCCTGCTCATCGTGCTGTGCCTGGCGCTCTTCCTCGACGCCCTCGACGTGTCGATGATCAACGTCGCGCTCCCCTCCATCGGGGCCGAGCTGGGGATGGGCACCGCCGGGCTGCAGTGGGTCGTCTCCGGCTACGTGCTCGGGTTCGGCGGCCTGCTGCTGCTCGGCGGCCGCACCGCCGACCTGCTGGGCCGCCGCCGGGTCTTCCTCGCCGCGCTGGCCGCCTTCGCGCTGGCCTCGCTGCTCGGCGGGCTGACCGACCACGCCGGGCTGCTCATCGCCACCCGCTTCGCCAAGGGCGTGGCCGCCGCCTTCACCGCCCCCACCGGGCTGTCCATCATCACCACGAACTTCGCCGAGGGGCCCGAGCGCAACCGCGCCATGAGCGTGTACACGGTCTTCGGCGCGAGCGGCTTCTCCTCCGGCCTGATCTTCGGCGGCCTGATGACCCGCCTGGGCTGGGAGTGGACCTTCTTCTTCCCCGTCCCCTTCGCCACCGCCGCACTGGTCGCCGGGTACCTCCTCATCCCCCGCGACCNCCTCCTCACCCCCCGCGCCCGCCCCGCCGCCACCGGCGGGTACGACCTGCCCGGCGCCGCCGCCTCCACCGGGGCGCTGCTGGTGCTCGTCTACACCGTGGTCACCGCCCCCGAGCGCGGCTGGTCCCACCCGCTGACCCTCGGCCTGTTCGCCGCGGCCGCCGCGCTCGCCGCCGCCTTCGTCGTCATCGAGCGGCGGGTGGCCCACCCCCTGGTCCGGCTGGGCATCCTGCGCAGCGGCACCCTGGTGCGGGCCAACCTGGCGATGATGGCGCTGTTCGGGTCCTTCGCCAGCTTCCAGTTCCTGCTGACCCTGTTCCTGCAGCAGGCCCTGGGCCGCACCCCGCTGCAGATGGCGCTGGCGCTGCTGCCCACCGGCCTGCTGGTCGCCCTCAGCGCCTTCTTCTCCGACCGGCTGATCGACCGGGTGGGCACGCCCCGCCTGATCGTCGCGGGGCTGGTCTCGCTGTCCGCCGGGTACCTGCTGTTCCTGCGGGTGGACACCGACCCCGTCTACGCCACCATGATCCTGCCCACGGCTCTGCTGCTCGGCGGCGGTTTCGCCCTCGGCTTCCCCGCCATCAACGTGCAGGCCACCGCCGGGGTGCACGACGACGAGCAGGGCCTGGCCGCCGGGCTGGTGCAGACCTCCGGCCAGCTCGGCGGGGCGGTGGTGCTCGCGGTCACCACGGCGATCGTCGCGGTCGACCACGCGACCGGGACCGGCGCGGGGGCCGACGGGGGCGCCGCCGCGATGCTGGAGGCCTTCCGGCCCGGCCTGGGGTTCGTCACCGCCGTGGCGCTGGCGGGCGCCGCCCTGACCCTGGTGCCGCTGCTGCTCGCACGGCGCCGCTGACACGCGCGCACCGGTGGCGCGGCGGCAGGGTCAGATCGACCCGGTCAGCCGCGCCACCAGCGCGAACAGCCCCATCGACCAGGCCAGCACCGCGCACGCCGCGATGACCACCACGACCTCGATCCCGTTCAGCGTGCGGCGCAGCGAGGCCCGCGGCACCTCCGCCAGGCGGATCCGGCTCAGCAGCGCCAGCACCGCCCCCGCCGCCAGGGCCAGCGCCGGAAGCCACGGGCCCGCCGCCGGGAGCAGCCCGTAGGCGCCGATCGCCGCCGCCCCCAGCCCCAGCGCCCCGCCCAGGCGCAGCGGCAGCGCGTGCCGGATCCGGTCGAACAGCCGCGACCGGAACACCAGCAGCACCGCCACCAGCGCCGCCAGCAGCACGTCCGGGGGCCCGCCGCCGACCGCCGCCAGCAGCGGCACGGTGAGCGCCCCCGCCGCCGCGGTGCCCAGCACCAGCCCGAACAGCAGCCGGTCGCTGGAGGTCAGGGTCTCCTCGAACCGGCCGGTCTCCACCTGGCCGGAGTGGCGCACCTCGTAGTCGAGCCCGGACAGGCCGCCCATCGCCAGCGCGAGCCGCGGCAGCGCGCCCACCGCCAGCACCAGCGCCACCGCCGCGGCGCGCACGCCCTGCGCCGGGTCGGTGAACATGCCCACCCCGGCCAGCACCCCGCCCGCGGCGGTCAGCACCCCCAGCGCCGACAGGTAGGCCAGGCCCGACTCGTCCAGGGCCCATCCGATGGCCGACACCAGCAGCGCCCCGGCGAGGCCGAATGCGGCCAGCGCCAGCGGCTGCGCCCCGGAGACCAGCAGCACCGACAGGGCCCCCACGGCCGCGCCCCACAGGCACGCCGCCCCCAGCAGCACGGCGGCCACCGTGCGCATCCGGCGCCGACCGGCGAAGACCGCCAGCACCAGGGTGAACAGCGCCCCCGCCGCGGCGACGCCGATGTTGCCCGGCGACGGGCGCAGGTACTCCATCGCGCCGAGCACCGCCAAGGGGCCGGTTCCGGCCAGCAGCAGCCCGAAGGCGAGCGTGGCCGAGGGGTCCCAGATGCCGCCGCTCTCGTCGACCCGGTCCTCCACGGCCCCGCGCACGTCGTCCACGTGCGCGGGCCGCCCGGGCGCGGTCATCGGGCGCAGGGTCAGCACCGCGCCGTCGCGCACCCCGGCCGACTCCAGGGTGCCCTCGGGCGGGACCGGGTCCCCGGCGCCGTCGACCAGCGCCCACCCGGCCGGCCGGGTGCCGTCGGCCTCCGGCGAGCACACCTCGATGACCTGCGGAAGCAGGCTGGCCACCGGGACGGTCCCGGGCAGCGCGAGGTCCGCCCAGCGCTGCGGTCCGGCGACCTTCACCCGACAGTAACCACTCACGTCCGTCCGATCCTTTGCACACGAGCGGGTGCGCACCGTGGTCGGACCTGCGCCGACCGTACGCAGCGAATTAGGTGAAAACGACGAATTGCGGGATCATCACCGTAGCAATCCCGTTCCTCTCCGTTCCCAGGTGCACGAAAGAGTTCGCCGTGGCGACAACACCGGTCCACCGCCCCGCGCGCCACTCCGTTCCCGATCCGGGCACCGACCCGCTGGTCATCGCGCCCCCGCCGCAGCTGCCGGACAACCCGCCCTCCAACAGCTCGTTCGCGATGATCATCATGCCGGTGATCAGCGGATCGGGCTCGCTGCTGATGGCCATCACCATGGGCAACCGCCCGCTGTACGCGGCGGCCGCCGCCCTGGTCATGGTCGCCAGCGTGGTCGTGGGCATCGTCATGTTCACCGCCCAGCACAACGGGCCCCGCAAGCGCATCCGCGAGCAGCGCGAACGGTACCTGGAGTACCTGGACCGCCTGCGCGAGACCGTCCGGGAGGTCGCCGCCGCCCAGCGCGCGGGCGGCGCCTTCCTCCACCCGGCGCCGCACCTGCTCACCGAGACGGTGCGGCTGCCCGCCCGCCGGTGGGAGCGCCGCTCCGCCGACCCCGACTTCCTCCGGCTGCGCGTGGGGACCGGCACCCGGCCGCTCGCCCGCCCGCTGAGCCTGAAGGTGGACACCTCCAGCCCGCTCATCGTCTACGACCCGGTCTGCCAGGGCCTGGCCGACCAGCTCGTCGAGCTGTACGCGCAGGTGCCCGAGGAACCCCTGGTCCTGCCCCTCGAAGAGCTCGGCGTGGTGTCGATCGTCGGCGACCGCTCCGCCGGGCGGGACGCGGCCCGCGCACTCGCCGCCCAGCTCATCGCCTCGTCCGCGCCCGAGGACGTGCGCTTGGGCGTCGTCCGCCACGAGCGCCTGCTCGCCGAGTGGGACTGGCTCAAGTGGCTGCCGCACAACGCCGCCGAGGACCTGGAGGGCGTCGGCGGCCCCGCCTTCACCACCCGCCTGGTCGCGGGGACCACGCTGGAGATGGCCGAGCTGCTCTCCGCCGAGATCGAGCAGCGCACCGTCGACCTGCAGCGCCGCCGCGGCGCGCGCCCCGGACCGGGCACCCGCCGCATCGTGCTCGTCGTCGACGGCGAGTTCCAGACCGTGCTGTCCGGGCTTTCCGCCGAGCCGCCCGTGACCGGCCTGGCGCAGCTGGGGATCCACGTCGTCATGCTGCTGGGCGACCGGCGCGAGGAGCCCGAGCACGTCGACGTGCGGCTGACCGTCGACGCCGACGGCGCCCTGGCCCAGGACGAGGACACCCCGCGGCCGGACCCGGCCGCGCCGCTGCGGGGCACCGCCGACCGGGCGGGGGCCGCACTGCTGACCACCCTGGCGCACCAGCTGGCGCCGCTGCGGCTGGACGCCGCCGACAGCGCCGACGCCCTGCACGGGACCGTGGGCCTGCCGGAGATCCTGGGGGTGCCCGACGTCGCGCGGCTCGACCCGCGCCGCACCTGGCGCCCGCGGAGCCACGGCGACTTCCTTCGGGTGCCCATCGGGTCGGGGCCGACCGGGTCGACGGTGCTGCTGGACCTGAAGGAGTCGGCGTTCGGCGGCATGGGGCCGCACGGCCTGGTGGTGGGCGCCACCGGCTCCGGCAAGTCGGAGATGCTGCGCACCCTGGTCGCGTCGCTGGCGATCAACCACCCGCCGGACAAGCTGGCGCTGCTGCTGGTCGACTTCAAGGGCGGGGCGACCTTCGCCGACACCGACCGGCTGCCGCACAGCGCCGGGCTGATCACCAACCTCGCCGACGACGACGGGCTGGTGGTGCGCTTCCGCGAGGCCATGTACGGCGAGCTCACCCGCCGCCAGCAGCTCCTCAAGGACGCGGGCGCGCTGCCCAACGTGCACGCCTACGACCAGGCGCGCGCGTCGGGGCGCGAGGACCTCGAACCCCTCCCCCACCTGCTGGTCATCATCGACGAGTTCTCCGAGCTGCTGACCGCCCACCCCGACTTCGCCGAGCTGTTCGTGGCGATCGGGCGCATCGGCCGGTCGATCGGGGTGCACCTGCTGCTGGCCACCCAGCGGCTGGAGTCGGGCAAGATCAAGGGCTTGGAGTCGCACCTGTCCTACCGGATCGGGCTGCGGACCTTCTCCGAGGCCGAGAGCCGCGAGGCCATCGGGGTGGGCGACGCCTACCACCTGCCCCCCGAGCCCGGTTCGGGCTACCTCAAGGTGGACACCTCGGTCTTCGAGCGGTTCAAGGCGGCGATGGTGTCCCAGCCCTACACACCGCCCGCCGAGGTGAAGACCGAGGAGGACCCGGTGCTCCCCCTGATCTCCTACAACGGGTTGGGGCCGGTGCTGGCCGACCCGTTCGCCGGGGCGGAGGAGCCCGCGTCCAAGGACGAGCGGGCCCGGACCGCCCTCCAGGTCGCCGTCGACAGGATCGCCGAAGCCGCCCCCCCGCCGGTGCGCCCGGTGTGGCTGCCGCCGCTGCCCGGGGCCCTCCCGCTCGACCATGTGGTCGGCCATGTGGTCGGCACTCCGGACGCCGAGCCGCAGGAGCCGGACCCCGCCGAGATGAAGGCCGTCGTCGGGCTCACCGACATCCCCCGCGAACAGCGGCAGGTCCCCGCCGAGCTGGACTTCACCGGCGGCGAGGGGAACATGATCGTGCTCGGCGGGCCGCAGAGCGGCAAGTCGACCCTGCTGCGCACCCTCATCGCCTCGCTGGCCTGGCGGTACCCGCCCGGACGCGTGGGGGTCTACGCCATCGACTTCGGCGGCGGCGGGCTGTCCGCGTTCGCGGACCTGCCGCACGTCGCCGGGGTGGCCGGGCGGGCCGACCCCGAGCGGGTTCGGCGCATCCTCACCGACGTGCGCGGGCAGTTGGACCGGCGGGAGCGCGTCTTCCAGCAGGCGGGGCTCGACTCCCCCGCGGCCATGCGCCAGGCGCGGGCGGACGGGAGGCTGCCGAGCGGGTTCGTCGGCGACGTGTTCCTGCTCATCGACGGCTGGGCCTCGGTGCGCGAGACGTTCGACGACGCCGACGACATGCTCATGGACATCGCCACGCGCGGGCCCGCCCTGGGCGTGCACACCCTGGTGACGGGGGCGGCGAGCTCGCAGGTCCGCAGCCGCCTGCAGGCCCTGTTCGGCGGGCGGATCGAGCTGCGCCTGACCGACCCGTTCGACTCGGGCATCGACCGCAAGCTGGCCGAGGAGCTGCCGAAGGACGTGCCGGGCCGGGCGCTGCTGGCCGACGAGAACACCGCGCACATCGCGCTGCCCCGCATCGACGGCACCGCCGACGACGCCGACCTGGCCGAGGGGGTGCGCGACCTGGTGGCGCGGGCGTCCTCGCGCTGGACGCAGGGCCCGGTGCAGCAGGTGCGCACCCTGCCCGACCGGGTCGCCCTGGACGAGCTGCTGCCCAAGCCGCGCAAGCGCCGCGGTCGCGTGCAGCCGCAGGACAAGAGCCTGGTCATGGGGGTGGCCGAGCGGGACCTGGAACCGGCCCGGATGATGTTCGACGAGGACCCGCACCTGGTGGTGTTCGGGGACCCGCAGACCGGCAAGTCGGCCCTGCTGCGGGCGCTGCTGCGGCAGGTGGCCGCGCGCCCGGCGAGCGAGGTGGGGATCGTGCTGGTGGACTACCGCCGCGCCCACCTGGGACTGGTCGGCGAGGAGCACCTGCTGGCGTACTGCACGTCGCCGGACCGGACCAAGGCGGTCGCCGCCGACCTGGCGGGGTCGCTGCGCGAGCGGCTGCCCGGGGCGGACGTGACCCCCAAGCAGCTCCGGGAGCGGAGCTGGTGGAAGGGGCTGGAGCTGTTCGTGGTCGTGGACGACATGGACCTGGTGGCGGGGCGCAACAGCCCGCTGGCGGCGCTGGCCGAGTTCCTGCCGCAGGGCAGGGACATCGGGTTCCACATGGTCACCGCCCGCAGGACCGGCGGGACGTCGCGGGCGATGTTCGAGCCGGTTCTCCAGGCGTTGGGCGACATGTCGACCCCGGGCATGCTGTTCTCCGGCGACCGCGCCGAGGGGCGGCTGGCCAACGGGGTGGTGTCGAGGCAGCTCCCCCAGGGCAGGGCGCTGCTGGCCCGCCGGGGCCGACCGCCCGAGCAGGTGCAGGTGGCCTGGAGCGAGCCGCCCGAATAGAGCCGGGAGAGCGATCACCCATGCAACGAGTTCTCCGGTACGCGCGCCTTTTCGCCGTTTCCGGCCTCGCCGTCGTGGTGGCGGCCGCGTGCAGCACGGCGGCGGACACCACCGGCGGCGGTGGCGGCGGCTCCGGCGGGGGCGAGGGCCCGTCCGGTCCGCCCACCGGGCTGGCGCTGCTGTACCGCGGCTACGACGGCGGCGACCCGGAGCAGGACCAGGCGCTGGTGTTCCTGGACCCGGAGAGCGGCGAGGAGAAGGAGGTCTTCACCCTTCCCGAGGGCGCGGTGGACCCGATGGCACCGGGAATCCCGGTGTGGGCGCAGTTCTCGGAGGACTGGAACTACTTCGCGTACTCGCCCCAGGGCGACCAGACCGTTCAGCTTGCACAGCTTGTGGAAAACGAGGAGGGCGACTACGTCTACGAGTCGGCGGCCGCCCTGGAGACCCCGCCCGCCGAGGTGTGGACCGACCCGCGCATCGAGGGCGACCGCCTGTGGTTCGCATCGAGAGCGGCCGAAGGGCAGGCGAGCTCGTTCCAGGTGATGTCGGTCCCGATGGACGACCCGACGAGCACCCCGTCCCAGGAGGGGACCGTTCCTTTCGATGAGAACGGTGTACCTGGGGAATGGACGGTCTCCCCCGACGGAGAGCTGCACGTGAGGGAGCAGGCCCCGGTGGAACAGGTGCCGGGGGAGGCGGGGTCGATGCTGACCATCCGCAAGAGCGGCGACACCGTCATGAACGCGACCCTGATGTCCGGCGGCACCGAAATGCAGCACCTCACCGGTGCACCGGTATGGGGAGGCGGAACGGTGGTCGTGGCACCGCCCGAAATGGGCGCCGCCGACACCCGGGCGTCCTCGGCGACGGGGGCCTCCCTACTCGAGGTCAACGAGTCGGGAACAGGTTTCACAGAGACCCCTCTCCTCGCGGGGGAAGGGCCTTTGCGCCAGTACATGCCGAATGAGGACCATGACGCGGTGCTCCTGCAGACGGACGATGCGTGGTACCGGATGGACGTGGACGACGGAAGCCGACAGGCCGAAGAACTTTTCGACGCCCCAAGGGATGCGTCGATGTCCGGCCACCCGCTGGCCGTGCGCTGGTCGTGAATAGCGAAGATCACAAATCAAGCGTTCAATACAATACCCGCCATCGTCCTTGACGAGCACTTCTTACGTTTCCAGGCTTTCCCCGCCGGAGTTCTCAGGGCTTAGGCGTGTCGATTGGATCATGGCCGTAGAAAGGCACCGGCGGCGTCATGTCCATCGCAAGGCCGCTGTGCTCCCGAAAAGCGGGAGGAGTCGGCCTGGGCGTGCTGTCGACCGATGGGAACGCAGCGAGGGGCGTGCCTGGGCACCGCGCAGCAGACGTCTAAGCGCCAGCCTCCGGCCGCTCCTCCTCCGGATCCACCACCGACACCGTCGACCCCCTCGGCAGGTGCTCCAGCAGTTCCTCCCTCAGGGCCTCCGGGTCCGCCCACCGTGCGGATACCAGGGCCGCGTTCGTCCGGCCCGCGTCGGACTCGTCCGTCGCCTCCGCCGGGACGACCGCGTCCAGCCCCGGCACCGGCGGCTGGGCGGGCTCCACGACGTCGAAGGTGCCGAAGGGGCGCACTCTCGCGTTCTCGTCCGGGAACGCCTTCTCCGCTCCCGGTGCCGGGACGAGGGCTCCTTCCCTCAGGTCGGCCCAGGCCCCCTGCTCGCGCTCCTCCCCGAACACGCGCTGGAACCCCGCCAGCTCGTCCGGGTCGGCGGCGAGGACCCGGGGCCGCCCGCCCGCCACCCAGGCGTCGCGCACCTCGGCCACCAGCACCTCTTCGATGTCCGGGTGGCCGACCATGAACCCCTTCGCCGCGCCGGGGAGCCGGTGGGGGGCCACCACGACCAGGTCCGCCCACGGTTCACCGAAAGTTCGCCCGCCGCCCTGATCCGCCGTGACGGGTGGGGCGGTTGTGGCGGTGACGGCCAATGGGGCGGCGGCGAGTGCGAGGAGCGTGGGGACGGAACCGAGGACCGTGGTCAGCCGACTGCGCATGGACGGTATTGGACCATGTCAGGGACCAAACGGCGGGGGACGACACGGCCGGTGCCTCTCAGCGGGCCCCCACTCAGCAGTCCACCCCGCGCTCCCGGAACGCCGCCCGGTACTCCGTCGGGGTCACCCCCAGCATCCTGCCGAACGACCGGCGCATCGCCGCCGACGAGCCGAAACCGGCCTTGTGCGCGATCGCCTCCACCGGGTGGTCGGTGCCCTCCAGCAACTGCTGGGCCACCTGCACCCGCTGGTCGTGCAGCCAGCGCAGCGGGGTCGCCCCCGTCGCCTGCACGAACCTGCGGGCCAGCGTCCGCTCCGACATGCCCGCGCGGGCCGCCAGCTGGCGCACCGTCAGAGGCACGTGCAGGTTCTCCCTGGCCCAGGCCAGCGTCTCGGCGAAGGGGTCGCTTCCCGACACCGGCGCCTCGATGTACTGCCGCTGCGTCCCCGACCGGTGCGGCGGGGTCACCATCCGGCGCCCGATCTCCGCCGCCGCGTCCGCCCCGTGCGCGCCGCGCACCAGGTGCAGGCACAGGTCGATGCCGGCCGCGGTCCCCGCCGAGGTCCACAGGGTGCCGTCGTTGACGAACAGCGCCTCCTCCTCGACCACCGCGTCCGGGAAGCGTTTGCGCAGCTCCTCGATCCACATCCAGTGGGTGGTGGCCCGCCGCCCGTGCAGCAGCCCCGCCCGGCCCAGCGCGAACGCCGCCCCGCACAGCGCCGCGACCGGGGTCCCCGCCCGGTCCGCCGCGCGCAGGGCCGCCAGCAGCTCGGGCGGGTAGTCGAGCAGCGGGTCCGGCCCGCCCGGCACCACCACCAGGTCGGCCCCGGCGACCGCGTCCATGCCGTGGGTGGCGCGCACGCCCGCCCCGGGGTGGGCCGCGGCCGTCGCGCCCGCGACCCCGCAGCGCCGCAGCTCGAACCGGGGGACCCCGGCTCCGGTGCGGTCGATGCCCCACACCTCTGCCGACACTGCGTAGTCGAAGACACTCATACCGTTATAGATCAGTACGGATACGACACGCATGGCATGAATTGAAGCATGCCCGCCGTTTTTCCACTTTCCCGGCGTACCGGTAAAAGCGGAGCATCGATTCGGCCCCGACCGAACACACGCCCCGTTGCATACGGACCCCTGACCCCGGCACGAGGAGCGACATTCCCATCATGAGTGGCGCCATGTCGGCCCCCGTCACACCGCGGGCACCCCGCGACTGGAAACGCCGCGCCGAGGAGCTGTTCACCCGACGGCTGCTCGATGAGCGCTCCCCCTTCCCGTGCGTCTTCGGGGTGGACGCCCTCCGCCGCGGCACGCTGCGCTTCGCCTTCGTGGACGACACCGCGGAGGAGGCCCCGGGAGCACCGGCCCCGGGAGACGGCATGGACGCCGCGGCCCGCGGCACCGCGAAGGCCCTGGCCGACTATGCCGCCCGGGCGCCCTCCATAGGCCGCCGCACCTCCCTGGTCGTGGTCTACCGCGGCGCCCTGGGGCCGCACCCCGGCTCGGGCCCCGGCGCGCTGAAGGCCTACCGGGACCGGTTCTGGACCCTGCTCCAGCGGGTGCACACGCACGACACGCACCCCTGGCCGGACGGGATCCCCCGCGACCCCGAGTCCCCGAGCTGGGAGTTCTGCTTCGCCGGGACGCCCATGTTCGTGGTCGTCAACACCCCCGCCCACGAGCGCCGCCGCAGCCGCGGCTTCCCCTACTTCTGCATCACCTTCCAGCCCCGCTTCGTGTTCGAGGGCCTGGAGGGCTCCAGCGCCCAGGGCCGGAACGCGCGCCGCATCATCCGCGACCGGCTCGGCGCCTACGACGACGTCCCGCCCGCCCCCGTGCTCGGCGACTACGGAACCGCGGGCAACCGCGAATGGACCCAGTACTTCCTCGAAGAGGAGGAGGGGGCCGCCGTGCCCCCGCGTTGCCCCTTCTCCGTCCATGCACCCCGGGCGCCCGGCGCCCAGAGAGCAGGTGAAGGATGAGCGTCCGTTTCTCCGACCGCGTTGCCCCGTCCATCCCCGCCGAGATTTCCGATCTTCTTCCCATGCAAGGCAGCATCGAACTCCAGAACGACGGCCCCGGAAAAGTCCACCCCTGGCATTTCCACAGTCTGAAAGAGGAACTGTTCGTCGTCTCCGGAAAGGTGCTCCTGTTCTGGATCGACGGCGACGGCTACCACCAGCGGGCCTGCCGGTCCGGCACGCACATCGCGCTGCCCGCCGAGACCGTGCACGGCTCGGTGGCCGGGGCCGAGGGCGCCGTGTACATCATCAGCCCGGAGGGCGGGAGGACCGCCCTGACCACCTTCCTCGACAGCTCCGAGCACCCCCGGCCGGTTCCCGAGTTCGAGTAGCCGGGCGACCGCGCCCTCACAGACCGGCGGGTCCGCGCGACGAACCCCGGCCCGGCGCAAGGCGGGCGGCCCCCGAGCCCGCTCTGCGCCGCCCGCGCGGACCCGCCTCTTCCATTCCTCGGCCGACGACCCCCGGCCGACCCCGACGAGCGGGAAGAGGACCCACGTGAGCAGTACCCAGGACCCGCCGGCCGAGGCCGGCCGGCTCCGCGGCCACCTCCGCCTGCCCGGTGCGGTGGCGCTGGCCATCACCGTCGTGGTCGGCAGCGGCGCCCTGGTGCTGCCGGGCATCGTCTACGGGCGGGTGGGCGAGGCGGCGCTGTACACCTGGATCGCCGCGTCGGCCGCCGCCGTCCCGCTGCTCATCGTCTTCGCCCGGCTCGGCGCCGCCCACCCGGGCGCCGGGGGCGTGGCCGGGTTCGCCCAGGCCGCCTTCGGGCGGCACGCGGCGGCCGGGATGGAGGTGCTGGCGCTGGGCACCTTCGGGCTGGGCATCCCGGCGATCGCGCTGACCGGGGCGAACTACCTGACGGCGCTGCCCGGCCTGCAGGCGGTCCCGGCGACGGCCGCGGCCGCGGCGCTGCTGGCCGGTGCGGCCGGGGTGGTGGCCGCCGGGGTGAGCCTGTCGACCCGGGTGCAGGTGGTCCTCGCCCTGGTGCTGACCGTGATGCTGCTGTTCATCGGGGTGCTGGCGGTCGGCTCCGGTGAGCCGGTGCGCCACCTGCCGCCGCTGGAGCCGGGGGCGGTGGTCACCGGCGTGCTGGTGCTCGGCGCCGTCTTCTTCGCCTTCACCGGCTGGGAGATGCTCTCCTTCACCACCGAGGAGTACGCCGACCCCGAGCGCGACTTCCCGCGCGTGGTGGTGATCAGCTTCGTCATCGTCGTGGTGATGTACCTGCTGCTCGCGCTGGGGGTGCAGACCCTGCTGGCGCGCGGCGACACCGACGCGCTGGCGGCGCCGGTGGGCGCGCTGGTCGCCGAGGCGGTGTCGCCCGGCGCGGCCGGGGTGGTGGCGGTGCTGGGCGTGGTGATCATCGCGGCCAACCTGATCGGCGCGGTGTGGGGCGCCTCCCGCCTGGTCATGTCGAGCGCCCGGGAGGGGCTGCTGCCGCGCCCGCTGGCGCGCCTGGGCGGATCGGCGCAGCCGCGCCGCGCCGTGGCCGCCGCGCTGGCCGGGTTCCTGGCGGTGCTGGCGGCGAACGGGTCGGGGCTGCTGTCGCTGGCGGAGCTGCTCACCATCGCCGGGCAGAACTTCTTCCTGATGTACCTGGTGTGCGCCGCGGCCTACGCCCGGCTGTTCCGGGGCGGGCACCGGGTGTTCGGGGCCGCGGTCACGGCGGTGCTGGGCGGGGTGGCGGTGTTCTCGTTCGGCCCCTGGCAGCTGGCCTACTGCGGTGCACTGCTGGCCGCGGGGGCCGGGGTGTGGGCGCTGCGCTCGCGCGGGCTCACCCGCACCCCGCGAACTGGGGAACGCTCGTGACCAGGTCCAGGCCGGTGTCGCCGAACCAGCGGTCCAGCAGCTCCTCGGCGGTGCCGTCCTGGTACATGAGGGTGAGCGCCCGGTTGACCTCCTCGCACCCGGCGACGTCCTCCAGGGCGATGCCCACCCCGTACCGCTCGTCGGTGAAGGGGGCGTTGACCAGGCGCAGCCCCTCGGGGTCCCCGGCCAGGTACCCGGCGAGGATGAGGTCGTCCGTGGTGACGGCGTCCACCTCCCCCTCCAGCAGCGGTGCGATGCAGTCGCCGTAGGCGGGCTCCTCCCGCAGCTCGGCGGCGATGCCCTTCTCCTCGATGACCCGGTCGGCCGAGTTCGACCCCTCGCCCTGGCACAGGGTGCGCCCTTCGAGGTCGCGCACGCCCTCCACGCCCTCCTCGTCCGCGCGCACCAGGATGTCCTGGTGGGCGACGTAGTAGGGGCCGCCGAAGCCGACCAGGCTCCTGCGCTCCTCGGTGATGGAGTAGGTGGCGAACACCAGGTCCACCTCGCCCGAGGTGAGCACGTCCTCGCGCTGGGCGGAGGTGACGGCGGTGAACTCCACGTCCTCCTCGGCCACGCCCAGGTGCTCGGCGACGTACAGCGCCACGTCCACGTCGAACCCCTCGAACCGGCCCTGGCCGGTGCGCAGCCCCAGTCCGGGCTGGTCCGGTTTGACCCCGATCACCAGGGTGTCGGCGCCGGTGACCGACGCCGGCCCGCCCAGCGCCGCCGCGCACCCGGCGGCGGGCGCCACGGCGAGAAGGAGCAGCAGCGCGGCCGTCCTGTTCATCGGTGCCTCCTCAGCGGTATCACCGGTACTCCGCCAGGCGCGGGTAGATCCCGGCGGCGACCAGCACCGCCAGCACGGCGGCCGCCGCGGGCAGCCCCCAGTCCCATCCGGCGAGCCCGCGGTCCCCGGCCTCGACGGCCTGCTCGTAGTTGCGCCCGTGGGTGTCCTTGAGCTCCACGACGGCCGCGTCGAACTCCTCATAGGCGCTCTGCACCTCGCCCACCCGCGCCTGGACGGCGGCGCCCGTCCCGTCCTCGGCGGCGGTGCGGCGCAGCTCCCAGTCGGCCTGAGTGAAGGCGCGGTAGGCCTGCAGCACGTCGTCGACCTCGGTGGTGCGGCCCTGGTCGGCGAGTTCGGCGGCCTCCCGGCCGAGGATGCCGAGCATGTCCTCGCCTTCGGGGTACGCGCCGACCGCCCGGTCCACGCCGTCGTAGTAGTCGGCGAGGTCGTCGCCCTCCACGTACAGCAGGGAGCGCGCGTTCTGCAGGTACACCTGCTCGTAGGTGTCGGCGCCCTCCCCGTCCAGCAGGAAGCGGCTCTGGTCGCCGTTCATGCCGGTGCACACGGCCCGCACCCGCGACAGGGCGAGCAGCGGGTCCAGGCCCTCCTCCTTGGCCTGGCGCATACGTTCGGCCTGGAGGACCAGCACCCCGGCGGCGGCGACGGTGAGCACCGCCGCCCCCGCCACGGCGGCGGCGAGGGCGGGGTTGAGGATGCGTCTGAAGCGCGCGGCCGCCTCGTGGTGGGTCCACAGCAGGGCGGCGACGGCGAGCAGGCCCGCGCCGCCGGTGAGCCCGGCCCACAGCAGCACCGACGCGCGCTTGTCCTCGTAGGTGGCGCGCACGGTGGCGCCGCTGTCCAGGGTGAGGTTGTAGGCCTTGGGGAGCAGCTCCAGCCGCATGAGGTCGGTGGCCTCGCGGTAGAGCTCCACGGTCTCCTCGGGCGGGTCGGGGGCCGCGTCCTGCTGGGCCAGCACCCGGGCCTCGGTGACGAGGCGCTGGTAGGCCACCAGGCCGCGGACGACCTCGCGGACGTTGCGCTCCTCGGCCGGGTCGCCCTCGGCGAGCTGGGCGGCCTGGACGACGGCACGCCCGGCTTCGTCGCGCCGCGCGTCGTAGGCCTGCCGCGCGCGCTCGGCGTCCTCCTCGCTGCGCTGCCAGACCAGCAGCATGGTGGCGGTCTGGGCGTCCATGTCGCTCAGCGCGTAGTACAGGTCGCCGGAGGCCGCGACCTTGGCCCCGGCGCCGTGCCCGATCACGGCGAAGCCTTCGCGGGCGTGCTCCGTGCCGACGGCCGCCGCCGCGAACAGCAGCCCGACGGCGGCCAGGGCGGCGGCCGCCGCCCTGCGCAGCCGCCCCGGGGTGGTGGCGGGCCGGAGCCTCACGAAGCCGGGCAGGCGCATCCCCGCTCACCCCTTCTGGAGCGTGATGACGGTCCACGCGCCCACGTAGACCCGGTCCCCGTCGCGGACCGCGTACTCGTGGTGCGGGGTGATGGGGGCGTCGGTGCCGTTGATGGTCGTGCCGTTGGTGGCCCCCAGGTCGACGATGACCCACGCGCCTCCGGGGCGGGCCAGGAGGACGGCGTGGCGGTGCGACACCGCCACGTCCTCCGGCGGCCCGCCCAGGTCGATCTCGGGCAGGATGCCCCGGCGCTGGCTCCGGCGGCCGATGTGCACCTCGGGCTTGTTCAGGGGCACCCGCCGCACCTGGGTCCGCGCGGGGAAGGGGAAGGCGAGCGCCTCGGGGTCGAGCATCCCCCGGTCGGCCATGGCCTGGTAGACCGCCGGGTCGGCGGTGACGACGGCCCGCCACAGCCCCGGCATGGAGGTGGGGGCCGAGGACGCGGACGCGGTGCCGGTGCGGCGCCCGCGCCCGGGACCGGGGCCGGGCGCGGGCAGGCTCCCGGGCTGGGTGGTGTCGCCGAGGGCGAAGTCGTGGCCGCACTCCTCGCAGAAGCGGCCCGCCCGCGGCGTGGCGCAGTTCGGGCAGGGCTGGGGGGCCTGCCCGGGTCCGCGCCGGTCGGGCGCGCGCGGCTCCATGCGCACGCCGCACACGTCGCAGTAGTCCTGCGCCGCCGAGTCGTGCCCGGCGGGGCATCTTGCCATGGGGCGGTCCTTCCTCGCTCAGTCGCCGCCGGTGCCGGGGGCGGCGCCGCCCCCGCGCCCGCGGGTCCGGACGGTCCTGGTCGAGTAGGTGTCCAGGGTCATCTCGTCGGCCTTGTCCACGGCCGGGCGGAGGCGGACGGTGCCGGTGGCCGGGTCGACGATGTCGACGACCCGGCGCAGCAGCTCGGCGGTGACCTCGTTGCCGCCCTCGTGGGCCAGGGCCACCGCCCGGCCCAGGCGCGCGGTGGCGGTCTCGGCGTCGCCCTCCCGGCGCGCCCGCAGCCCGTCCTGGATGGCGCGGGACAGCTCGGCCTGGCCGGTGTAGTGCGCCACCCGGGGGTTGATCTCGGTGGCGCGCGCCTCGTCCTCGGTCCATTCGGCGAGGACGTTGCCGGAGGCCAGCACCTCCGCGTCCGCGGCGGGGGCGATGAGCTTGACCCAGCCCGCGCGCATCTGGCGGCCCGGCTCCCCGGTGGGGACGCGCACGCACAGGTGGTACTCGCGGCTCTCCTGGCCCCAGGAGCCGAGGGGGTAGTCGCGGCTCTGCGGGCCGCTGGGGGTGCCGCGCCCGGTGAGGTCCTCCACCGAGGGCGCCACCTGCTTGAGGAAGCGCACCTCGGCCAGCTTGGGGGTCCACAGCCGCAGCGCCACGTCGGCGGTGGACTTGCCCATGGCGCGCGCGGTCATGCGGCGGAAGTCCTCGGCCATCCTGTCGGGGCTGCGGATGATGCCGACGTCGCCCAGGAGGGCCGAGGAGAGCCGCCGCATCTCCTCGACCTGCCAGTCGGTGCCCACCCCGCGGCAGTCGCACACGAACCTGCCGACGCACCGCCGGAGCACGGCCTCGAAGTGTTCGGGGGTCTCGTTGTTCTGCCCGTCGGTGAGGAGGATGGCGTGCTTGAGGGCGCCCTCCTCGAAGGGGGCGAACAGCTCCGAGGCCAGGGCGAGCCAGGTGCCCATGCGGGTGCCGCCGTCGGCTTCCAGTCCCCCGATGGCGGCGCGCGCCTCCGCTCGGGTGCGCTCCCCGGCGGGCACGAGCGCCCTGCCGGGCGGGTAGACCATGCGCGCGGTCCCGGTCCCGCTCACGATGCCGAAGTGCACCCCGTCCCGCAGGGTGTCGACGGCGGCGCGCGCCGCGCGCTTGGCGGCGGCCATCTTCTCCCCGTACATGGACCCCGAGGCGTCGACGATGACGACCTCGGCGGCGGGGGCGGCGGGCACGGCTCCGGCCGACGGCCCTGCGCCGCCCTGGGAGGCGACCGTGATGACGGCGTGCACCTCGGTACCGCCCAGCGGCAGGTAGGGGTTCTGGTCCACGCCGACCCGGAAACCTGTGCTCATACGGCCATCACCACCACGGTCACGTTGTCGCTGCCGCCCGCCTCCAGTGCCGCCTCCACCGCCGCCCGCGCCGCCGCGGCCGGGTCCCGCTCGGCGCCCGGCAGAAGCGCGGCGAGGTCCTCGGCGGCAGGGGCGTAGTTCCACAGCCCGTCGGTGCACAGCACGACGGCGCCGGGCCCCTGGAGGGCGACGGTGGACACGTGCCCCTCCACCTCGCCCGAGTCGGCACCCAGCCAGGCGGTGATGGCGTGCGCGTAGAGGGAGTTCTCGGCCTCCTCCTCGCTGAGCACCCCGCCCTCGACCATCGCCGCGCTCCAGGAGTCGTCCCGGGTGAGCAGCCGCGCCGGGCCGGGCGCCCCGGCGCCGGGGATCCAGTAGGCACGGCTGTCGCCGATCCACGCGACGGTGACCGGCCCGCCGCCTTCGGGCATGCACGCCGCCACGTAGGTGCAGGCCGGAGCCCCGGACGCGTCGGCGAGCGCGGCCACCGCCCCGGCGGCCCGGGTCATCCCGGCGGCCGCCGCCTCGCCCGCGGGGGCGCCCTCGCGCAGCGCGCGTGCGGTCTCGGCGGCCCCGGTCTCGGCGGCGACGAGGGCGGCGTCGTCGGAGCGCGGCGCGGAGGACACCCCGTCGCACACCACGCCGACCAGCGCGGGCGAGCGGGCGCCGGGGGTGAGCAGCGCCATGGCGTCCTCGTTGCGGCGGTGGCGCAGGCCGATGTCGCTGACCCCGGCGAGGGGGCCGAGCGCGGCCTCGACGCGGTCCCGGCCGCCGCCGGGGTCCTCGGTGGGCACCGGGGTCAGGCGCAGCCCGCAGTTCTCGCAGTAGTCGTCGCCGCCGCCGATCGGATCGGCGCAGGCCGGACAGGTCGTCAGCACCGCCCACCCCCCGTCATGTCCATGTCCTCACCCGGCGCGCGTTGGCCCGGTCGACGAAGGCGCGCCGCCGGTCCGGATCGAGGGCGGTGCGGGCCAGCGCCCTGAAGGTGCGCTCCAGGTTTCCGCGCAGCCCCTCCTCGTCCATGGGGGCGCCCAGGAGTTCGGTCCCGGGCGGGGGCGCGCCGCCGCCCAGCACCCATTCGAGGGCCGCCTCCAGTACCCGGGCGCGCAGCCGGAGCGTGGCCGCGCCCTGCCCGGCGGCCCGCTCCAGCCGGGCCCCGGCCGCCCCCAGGTCGGCGGCGGACAGGTCGGCGGGGCGGCCGCGGACCTGGGCGCCGACGGCCGCGGTCTGCGCGGCCACGTGCAGGCTGGACAGCTCGGGGACGGTGTCGAGCACCTCCACCGCCGCGCCGCGCTCGCCGCGCCCCAGCCGGATGCGGGCCAGCGCGAAGGCGGCGCTGACGTAGGAGCGGTCGGTCCTCCACACGGCCTCCAGGCGCTCCTCGGCCTCCTCGGGGCGGCCGCCGGCCTCCAGGGCGGCGGCCAGGCCGAGCTTGGGGGCGGCCTCGCCGGGCAGGTGGCCGTAGAGCTCGTCGAAGCGCTCCCGGGCGCCGTCGGCGTCCCCGTCGCCCAGCGCCTTGAGGGCCAGGTACCAGTAGGTGCGCCAGTCCCCCGGCATCTGCGCGGCGAACCCCTCCAGGACGGTCCCGGCCTCGTCGCCGCGCCCGGCGAGGATGAGGGCGCGGGCGAGCATCAGGCGGGTCTCCGGGCTGGGGGACGGCGCCGCACGCAGGGTCGCCGCGAGTTCCTCGGGGCGGACCGCGGACAGGCCGCCGAGGAGCCCGGCCGCCGGGTCGACGGGGTCGACCAGGGGCGTGGGCAGGATGGCGACGGTCTCCGCCGGGTCGGGGCGGCGCAGCAGAAGGTCGGGGTCGGCGGAGGCGGCGGCGCCCGCGGCGTGGGCGAGGAACCGCTCGGGGCCGAAGAGCGCGGAGGGCCCGGGGTGGGGCTCGCCCTCGTCCTTGGAGAGCACCTCCCGCAGCACGCCGGTGAGCTGTTCGGACATGTCGGCGGCGTCGTGGAAGCGCGCGTCGGGCTCGATGTGGGTGGCCCGTTCCAGGAACCGGCGGTAGGACTCGTACTCGGCGAGGACCGGCGCCTCGGCGGGGTCGGGCAGGGAGTGCGGGTACCGCTTGCCGAAGCTGAACCGGAAGCTCAGCACCGCCATGGTCCGCCCCACCGTGTACAGGTCGGAGCTGACCGTGGGGCCCAGCTCGCGCAGCTCCCGCTCGGGCACCCGGTAGCCGGGGGTGGTGTAGACGGGGGTGAGGGCGTCCTCGGCGCGGCGCACCCCGCCCAGGTCGAGGAGCTTGATCTGCTCTTCGCTCTGGATGACGTTGTCGGGCTTGAAGTCGCAGTAGAGCAGCCCTTTGCCGTGCAGGTAGCCCAGCGCCCGCAGCACCTCCAGGGCGTAGGCGATGACCTGGGCGACGGGCAGGCCGGCGTCGCGGCCGCTCCGCCGCCGGTCGGCGATCAGGTCGCGCAGGGACTTGCCGCCGACGTACTCCATGACGATGTGCCCGGCGGGCACGCCGGTGCGCGGGTCGGGGTACTGCACGAAGTTGTAGATCTTGACGATGTTGGGGTGCTCGACCTCGGCGAGGAAGGAGCGCTCGGCGGCGGCGGTCTTGTGCGCCTCGGCGTCGCCGCTGTTGAGCAGGCCCTTGAGCACCACCCAGCGGTCGCTGACGTTGTGGTCGCGGGCCAGGTAGATCCAGCCGAGGCCGCCGTGGGCCAGGCAGCCCAGCACCTCGTACTGCCCGGCGACCAGGTCGCCCTTGCGGAGCTTGGGGACGAAGGAGTACTCGGTGCCGCAGCCGGGGCAGTAGCCCTCGGTGCGGCCGGGGCGGCCGCCGCGGGAGCGGCCCACCTTCTCCCCGCAGCCGCCGCAGTACCGGTTCCTCTCCGCGACGGCGGGGTCGGACATGACGGCGGTGGCGGGGTCGCGGTAAGGCACCGGCGGCACCTGGACCATGCCCAGCCCGAGCATGCCGCGGCGGCTGGAGCCGGAGCGGCGGCTCACCCGCCCGGAGGGGGCCGAGACCCCGCGCGGGGAGGGGTGCGACGGGGTGGGCGAGGGGGTGGGCGTGGGCACGGGCGCGAGGCCGCATACCGAGCAGAAGCCGTCCTCGACGGCGCCGCCGCACCCGGGGTCGGTGCACTGGTTCATGGTCCCGTTCCGCCGCTCCTCCCGTCGTCGACGAGGGCGACCGGGGCGCGTTCGCGCACGCGGAGCACGGCGTCCGGGCCGCGGGTGTCCGCCACCGTATGCCCCACCCCCTAGGGTGCGCCGCGTCCCCCGTCCTCCGAGTTTCGGGCAGCCGTGCGCTGCGCGACAAGGGAGCCCGGGACCTTCGGCCGTGTCCGGCCAGGGAGGGTTCAGGCGAGCCAGCCGGGGCGCACCAGCCCGGACTCGTAGGCGATCACCACGAGCTGGGCGCGGTCGCGCGCGCCGAGCTTGGCCAGCACCCGGCTCACGTGGGTCTTGGCGGTGGCGGGGCTGACCACCAGGCGCCGGGCCAGCTCCTCGTTGGTCAGACCGGCGGCGACGGCGGCCAGCACCTCGCGCTCGCGCTCGGTGAGGCCGTTCAACCGGGGCTCGGGCGGGGGCTCCTTGAGGCGCCCGGCGAACTCGGAGATGAGCCGCCGGGTCACCGAGGGGGCCAGCAGCGCGTCGCCGCGGGCGGCCACCCGCACCCCGTGGATCAGCTCCATCGGCTCGGTGTCCTTGACCAGGAACCCCGACGCGCCCGCCTTCAGCGCGCCGTAGACGTACTCGTCGAGGTCGAAGGTGGTGAGGATGACGACCTTGGTCGCGCTCAGCCGCTCGTCGGCGGCGATCCGCCGGGTGGCCTCCAGGCCGTCGGTGCCGGGCATCCGGATGTCCATGAGGACGACGTCGGGCCGCTCGCGGGCCGCCAGGGCGACGGCCTCGGCGCCGTCCCCGGCCTCGGCCACCACCTCGATGTCGTCCTCGCCTTCGAGCATCGACCGGAACCCGGCGCGCACCAGGGTCTGGTCGTCGGCGATGGCGACCCTGATCATGGGCGTCCCCCTGTCGTCGTCGGGCCCGGGGCCGCCGGGCGCACCGTCTTCCTATCAGGCGCCCGGCCCGCGCGGGACCCTGGCGGTGACGGCGAATCCGCCGCCGGGGCGGGGTCCGGCCGCGAACGCTCCGCCGAGCGCGGCCGCGCGCTCGCGCATGCCGCGCAGGCCGTTGCCCTCGCGGGGCTCCTCCCCGCCGCCGCGGCCGTCGTCGTCGACCTCCACCTCGATCGCCTCGCCGTCGTCGGCGACGCACACGCGCACCTTGTGCGCCCCGGAGTGCCGCAGGGCGTTGGTGAGCGCCTCCTGGACGATCCGGTAGACGGCCAGGGCGGTGGGGGCGGGCACGTCCGCGGTGCCGCGGGCGTCCAGACCGGCGGTGTCCAGCTCCACGTCGAGGCCGGAGGCCCGGGTGTGCTCGACCAGGTCGGGGAGGCGGTCGAGGGTGGGCGCCGGTGCGGCCGGGGCCCGGCCGGGTCCGGTGTGCTCCTCGTCGACCTGCCGCAGGGCGCCCAGGGTCGCGCGCAGCTCGCGCAGGGTCTCCTTGCTGGCGCCGCGGATGGCCTCCAGCGCGCGGAAGGCGTCCTCGGGGTCGCGGCGGTGGGCGGCGGCCCCGGCCTGCACGTTGATCAGCGAGATGTTGTGGGCGACCACGTCGTGCAGCTCGCGGGCGATGCGCAGGCGCTCCTCGGTGGCCCGGCGCCGGGCCTCCTCCTCGCGGCCGCGCTCGGCCTCGGCGGCGCGCTGCTCGACCTCGCGCAGGTAGGCGTTGCGGTTGCGGACGCTCTCGCCGACGGCGAAGATCACGATCAGCCAGGCGACGACGGCGAGCGCGCGCCACAGGTCGAACGACAGGCCCTCTCCGACGAGGACCGCGCCCAGGGCCACCAGGACCGAGGTGGCCACCCCGGAGCGGTTGCTCACCGCCGCCAGCCGGACGACGGTGACCAGCAGGAGCATCCAGGCCATCCACCCGTCGGAGGCGCTGACCATGTAGTACAGCACCATGGCGGCCGGGGCGACGACGGCCGTGAGGTAGGGCAGGCGGCTGACGAACCCCAGGGACGCCGCGCCGACGGACAGCAGCACCAGCGCGGGCACCGATACGGGTATGCCGCGCTCGGCGGCGAACAGGGGCTCGGAGACGAGCAGCACGGCCCCGGTGAACAGGGCGAGCGCGGCGTCCAGCCGCCACCCCGCGAGCCGGGGCAGGTGTGTCCTCATGGGTTCATCCTGCCCGCTCGGCGGCGGCCCGGTCATACCCCCGGGGTCGACAACGGGCGTACGACCCCGGGGGGACGCCTCACGCCGACGCCATCGACCGCAGGCGCAGCGACAGCACGATGAACACGGCGCCGAACAGGATCGCGTAGACGCCGATGATCAGCGCGATGGCCACGGCGCCCTGCAGCGGCCAGAACCAGATCAGCAGGCCGAAGCAGACCGACAGCGCGCCGCCGAGGATGTACAGCCACTCGCCGGAGATCTCCTTGCGCAGCCGCACGGCGGTGACGATCTCGACGATGCCGGTGAACACCGCCCAGGCGCCGATCAGGATGGTGAGCACGATGACCGTGGCCAGCGGCCAGAGCAGCGCCACCACGCCGAGCAGCACCCCCAGGACGGCCTCCACCACCAGCGGGGTGCGGTCGCTCCCGGAGGTGCGGAAGGCGAGCACCCCGGCGAAGACCCCGTCCACCAGCGCGTAGGCGCCGAACAGGATGGCCAGCGCCACCGCGGTGATGCCGGGCCAGAACACCGCGAGCACGCCGAACAGGACGGCCAGCGCGCCGCGGACGGTCAGCACCCACCAGTGCCGGGTCATGTAGTCGAGCATGCCCTTGGCGTTCCCCGCCGCACCGGGGAGCATTACCGAACGAAGGGCAATTTTCACGCAAAGTGACGATGCGTGGGGCGAAAGAGGCGGGCCCGGCGGTCCCGGGCCCGCCGCGGGGAGCGGACGCCTCACCCCTGCGCCGGGTAGGGGCGCTCCGCGGGGCCGACGTAGAGCTGCCGCGGCCGCGCGATGCGCGTGGCCGGGTCCTTGCGCTGCTCCCGCCAGTGCGCGATCCAGCCGGGCAGCCGGCCGATGGCGAACAGGACGGTGAACATGTTGGTCGGGAAGCCCATCGCCCGGTAGATGACGCCGCTGTAGAAGTCGACGTTGGGGTAGAGCTTGCGCTCGGTGAAGTAGGGGTCGGCCAGCGCCTTGCGCTCCAGCTCCAGGGCGAGCTGGAAGAGCTCGTCGGGGCGCTCCTGGCGGGCCAGGATGTCGGCGGCCAGGCCCTTGATCTCCCGGCTGCGCGGGTCGAAGTTCTTGTAGACCCGGTGCCCGAAGCCCATGAGCCGGGTCTCCTTGGCCTTGACCTTCTCCAGGAAGGCGTCGACGTCGCCGCCCATACCCCGGATCTCCTCCAGCATCTCCAGGACGGCCTGGTTGGCGCCGCCGTGCAGCGGGCCGAACAGGGCGTTGACGCCGGCCGAGACCGAGCCGTAGATGTCGGCGTCGGAGGAGCCCACCACGCGCACGGTGGCGGTGGAGCAGTTGAGCTCGTGGTCGGCGTGCAGGAGAAGGAGGAGGTCGAGCGCCTTGGTGTACAGGGCGTCCAGCTCGGCGTCCCCGGTGCCCTCACCGAAGAGCATGGCCAGGAAGTTCTCGACGTAGTCGCGCGCCGGGTCCGGGGCGATGGGCTCGGAGCCGGAGGTACGCCGGTGGATGTGGGCCGCGATCGTCGGCAGCTTGGCCAACAGCCGGATCGTGGCGGTCTCGACCTGCTCGTCGTCGGCGGGGTCGACGCTGTCGTCGTAGTAGGCCGCCAGCGTGTTGACCGCCGCCGCGAGCAGGGTCATCGGGTGCCCGTTGCGCGGCAGCGCGTCGAGCAGCGTGCGCATCTCTTCGGGGATCTGGGCGTTCGTCCGCAGCAGGTCGGCGAAGTCCTTCAGCTCCCCGGCGGAGGGCAGCGCGCCGCGGATCACCAGGTAGGCGACCTCCAGGAACGAACTGTGCTGCGCCAGGTCCTGGATGGGGTAGCCGCGGTAGCGGAGGATGCCCGCGGCGCCGTCGATGTAGGTGATCTCCGAGCGGCAGGAGGCGGTGTTGCCGAAACCGGGGTCGAGCGTCGTCATCCCGGTGCCCGAGAGCAGCGCCTTGACGTCGATGGCCCGTTCGCCCTCGGTGCCGGTCTGCAGCGGGAAGGTCTGGTCCCCGCCGTCGTACCGCAGCTCCACCGTGCGCCCTTTGCCGTCTTCACTCATGCCCGAGCCAACCTTTCAAGCCTTCCAGGCGGGGTGCGGGGGCGTGTGCCGGGGTACCGGCCACGCTGTGGGGTACTGACTTTGTTCGGTTTTATTAAACTCCAGTGAAGTAAAATCATACAATTCTCACGCATTAACGAACAGGTGACCTGGGACACACGAGAAGAGCTCCGCGACTTCGTCCGACCGTCAAAAAACACGGTTTTTCACGGACGCAGAGCCTCGACCCCGTCACCGCCCGGGAACAGGGATGTTCCCCGGACGGCGCCGCACCCGACCCGGCCGCCCCTGTGAAACTTCCCACGACCGGCCTATTCGACGATGGCCGTTCGGAATCGTGATGATTCCGTACGCCATTCGTCTCTGTTCTTGTCATTCGCCGGTGTCGACGCCTCCGGCGAGCAGGGGCTCCATCACCAGGCCCGGGTGCTCGCGC
>NZ_ANBH01000349.1 GCF_000341185.1 Nocardiopsis chromatogenes YIM 90109 | reverse complement strand
AGCTCCGTACCGTCAGGCGCCACCACCGCCACCGCCGACGGATCCACCGCCCCCTCCGACACCAGACCCGCCAACGTCCGATTCCGCACCGGACGCGCCATGGCCGACCGGGCCGTCTCCAGAGACCGGCGCTCGCGCGGCAGCAGCACCTCCGCCGCCGAGACGGGGCGGCGCGGGTCGGCCACGAGCGCGCCCAGCAGCCGGGTGAAGCGCTCGGCCACGTCCTCGACGGTGGCCCGGTCGAACAGGGCGGAGGCGTAGCGGACCACGGCGTCCAGGCCGTCGCGGCCGGGGCGCTCGATGAACGCGAACTCCAGGTCGAACTTGGCGCTGTCGATCACCTGGTCGTCCAGGCGCGTGCGGAGCCCGAACAGGTCCTCGGCGCCGTCGGGGCGGGTCTGCTGGGAGACCATCACCTGGAACAGCGGGTTGCGCCCGGGTGCCCGCACCGGGTCGACGGCGTCCACCACGTCCTCGAAGGGCAGGTCGGCGTTGCCGTGGGCGGCCAGGTCGGCGGCGCGCACCCGCTCCAGGAGGGCGGCGAATCCGGGATCGCCCGACAGGTCGGTGCGCAGCACCATGGTGTTGAGGAACATTCCGACCGCGTCGTGCAGCGCCTCGTCCGAGCGGCCGGTCACCGGCGTTCCCAGGGGGATGTCGTCGCCCGCGCCCATCCGGTGCAGCAGCACCGCCAAGGCCGAGCGCAGCACCATGAACCGGGTGGCGCCGGATGCCGCGGCGAGCGCGTCGGCGGCACGGCGCAGCTCGGCGGGGACGGCGAAGCGGACCACTCCCCCGGCGGCCGCGGGGGCCGCGGGGCGGGGCCGGTCGGCGGGCAGGGCGATCTCCTCGGGGAGACCGTCCAGGGCACGGCGCCAGAACTCGCGCTGGCGCACGGCCCTGCTGTCCGGGTCGTCCTGCGACCCGAGCAGCTCCCGCTGCCAGAGGGCGTAGTCGGTGTACTGGACGGGAAGCGGCGCCCAGTCGGGGGCGGCCCCGGCGGAACGGGCCCGGTAGGCGGTGTCGAGGTCGCGGAGGAAGGGCCCCTGCGACCATTCGTCCACGGCGGCGTGGTGGAAGACCGCGAGCAGCAGGTGCTCGGCCGCGCCGGTGCGGAAGAGGGTGAAGCGTGCGGGCAGGTCGGCGGCCAGGTCGAACGGCTCGCTGGCGGCCCGCCCTGCGCGCGCGGGCACCTCTTCGGCGGGGGCGCCGTCGATGCGCAGGACGCGCTGCGGCAGGTCCTCGGGGGCGAGGACGCGCTGCACCGGCTCGGCGCCGCCCGGCGCGGGCACCAGGCGGGTGCGCAGGACGGCGTGGCGGACGAGGACGTCGCGCAGGGCGGCGTTCAGGGCATCGGCGTCCAGGTCCCCCTCGATGCGCAGGGCCCACGGCACGTTGTAGGCGTCGGATCCGGAGCCCATCCCGTCGAGCAGCCACAGTCGGACCTGCTCGGCCGAGGCGGGGACCTCGGCGGGCGCGGGACCGGTGCGCGCGGTCAGCGCGGGCCTGGTGCCGCCGACGGCCTCGCCGCGCTCCGCGATGCGGGCGGCCAGGCGGGCGGGGGTGGGGGCGTCGAAGACGTCGCGCACGGTGACGTCCGCGCCGAGAGCGGCGCGCACCCGGTTGGCGGCGCGGGCGGCGGAGAGGGAGTGGCCCCCCAGGGCGAAGAAGTCGTCGTGCACGCCGACCGAGGGCAGGCCCAGGACGTCGGCGGCGACGGCGCAAAGGTCGCGTTCGAGGCCGGTGCGGGGCTCGCGGTCGGCGGCGCCGTCGGCCC
>NZ_ANBH01000348.1 GCF_000341185.1 Nocardiopsis chromatogenes YIM 90109 | reverse complement strand
CGGGACCATGTAGTCGGGCAGGCGCTCGGCCATGGCCGACCGCAGTGCGGCGGGCTCGGGCAGGGCGTCCGGTTCGGGGACGGCGTAGGCGGCCAGATAGGCCTGGCCGTGGGCGTCCTCGCGGGCGGCGACGACCCCCTGGGCGACGCCGGGGAGGCGGGTCAGGACGGCCTCGACCTCGCCGAGTTCGATCCGGAAGCCGCGCACCTTGACCTGGTGGTCGCCGCGCCCGAGATAGTCCAGGGCGCCGTCGGTGCGCCACCGGGCCAGGTCGCCGGTGCGGTACATGCGCTCGCCCGGCGCGCCGAAGGGGCAGGCGGTGAACCGCTCGGCGGTCAGGTCCGGGCGGCCGTCGTAGCCCAGCGCCAGGCCCGCCCCGGAGATGTACAGGTCACCGGGGACGCCGGGCGGCACGGGCCGGAGGTCGGGCCCGAGGATGTACACGCCGGTGTTGGCGATGGGGGTGCCGATGACGACCGGCTCCCCCGCGTGTACGGGTGAGGCGGTGGACCAGATGGTGGTCTCGGTGGGCCCGTAGAGGTTGGTCACCTCACGCGCGCGGGAGGCGAGGGTGTCCGCGAGATCAGGCGGCAGGGCCTCGCCGCCGACAAGGACGCGCAGGCCCTCGAGGACCGGGGCGCGCTCCTCGGCGAGGGCACGCCACAGGGTGGGCGTGGCCTGGACGATGGTGGCCCCGGACCCCTCGGCCAGATCGGCCAGGGCGGCGGGATCGCGCACAGTGTCCTTGTCGGCCAGAACGACCGTCGCCCCGCAGAGCAGCGGCAGGTAGATCTCCAGCGCCGAGATGTCGAAGCCGACAGTGGTCACCGCGAGCCAGCGGTCTTCCCCAACGAGGGGGAAGCGGTCGGCCATGTCCTCAAGGAAGTTGAGGAGGGCCCCGTGCGGGACCACCACCCCCTTGGGGCGCCCGGTCGAACCGGAGGTGTAGAGGACGTAGGCGGGTGATGCGGGGACGGGGTCGAGGACGTCGTCGTCCAGGACCACGACCGGGTCGGGTTCCGCATACGCGTGCTCGGTGGGCCTGACGGTCGCCCCGGCGGGTGTGGCGGTGTCATCGGCGGTGTCGGCGCCGGGCTCGGCGCCGGGGACCTGCTTCTCCGCGTCGTCCCTGGACGAACCGCGCCCCGGCTCCCCCGGCCTTCCTGCGGGCGCCGCCTGGGTGTCGGCCGGTCCTGTGGCCGAGAGGGTCCCCTCGCCTGCCGAATCGGCCCACGCCCACTCCACGGCCCCGGAACCGGCACCGCCCCCATCCACGGGAGCCTGCTCTGTCTCGCCCCGGCCGGTGCGTGTGTCCTGGACAGGGCCGACAACGGCGGACACGCCGACCGGAGCGGCCCCACCGCCCGCCGTGTCGGCCGCCGGCGTCCCTCCGGTCGCGGACGGGGCGCCGTGCCCGTCCGAGGCGCCGTCCACCGTTCGGTCCTGGTCGGCGCGCGTCGCCTGCCCGCCGCCGACCCCGGCCCGCCGATGCGGAGCACGGGCGTCCGTCCGGGCCTCCGAGCCACCGGGGAGAGCGGCACCTCCCGGGGCCGTACCGGCCGACACCCGCTCCACCGCCTCGGGGAGGAGGTCCTCCGCTCCGGGGGCCGTCACGGCCAGCCGCACGCCGGAGTCCTCCACCATCGCCGCGACGCGGTCGGCCGGGAACTCCGGGTCGATCGGCAGGTAGGCCGCACCGGTGCGCAGCGCGCCGACGATCGCGGGGAGCAGGTCGGCCCCGCGCGGCAGCACGACCGCCACCACCGAGCCCGCCCCGGCGCCGTGGGCGCGCAGGCGCTCCGCGACCGCGCCGGACCGCGCCCACAGCTCCCCGTAGGTCAGGGAGCCGTCTCCCGCCTGGACGGCCGTCCGCTCCGGGTGCTCGGCCGCGGACGCCGCGATGCGCGCCGCCAGCCCGGCCGCGCCGACCGGGCGCGCCTGGGCCCCGGCGCCGCCCAGCAGGCGTCGGCGCTCGGTGTCGGAGACCACCTCGAACTCGCCCACCGGCACGTCCGGGGCGGCCAGCAGGTGGATGAGCACCTGCCGGAAGCGCTCCACCAGGCTCTCGGCGGTCGCCCGGTCGAAGCGGGCGGTGGCGTAGCGCAGCGTGGCGGCGAGCCCCTCCCGCCCGGGCACCTCGGCGAAGGTGAATTCCAGGTCCAGCTTGGAGGTGGCCACGTCCACCGGGTGCACCTGCGCGTCGGCGCCCAGCAGGCGCGTGCGGTCGGACTCGCGCTGGTAGGTGACCATCACCTGGAACAGCGGGTGCCGCGCCGCCGAGCGGGCGGGGTCGCACTCGCGCACCACCGCCTCGAAGGGCACGGCGGAGTGGGCGAACGCCGCGATGTCGGCCTCGCGCACCCGCGCCAGCAGCTCGCGGCCGGTCGGCGCGCCGGACAGGTCGGTGCGCAGGGCCAGCATGTTCAGGTACATGCCGACGGCGTCGTGCAGGGCCTCGTCGGTCCGGTCGGTCACCGGGGTACCGACGGCGATGTCGTCTCCGGCGCCCATCCGGTGCAGCAGCGCCGTGACGGCCCCCTGCAGCAGCATGAACGCGGTGACCCCGTGTTCGGCGGCCGAGCGGCGGAGCGCGGCGGCCGTGTCCGCGTCGAGGTCGAACCCGACGGTGTCCCCGGCGCCGTCCGCGGTGGCCGGGCGCGGCCGGTCGGCGGGCAGCGGCAGCTCCGCCGGGAGCCCGTCCAGGGCGCGCCGCCAGTGCTCCAGCCCTCGGGCCATGGCGGAGGCCGGGTCGGTCTCGTCCCCGAGGAGTTCGCGCTGCCAACGCGCGAAGTCGGTGTAGCGGACCGCCGGGGCCGACCACTCAGGGGCGCGGCCGTCGCGGCGGGCGGTGTAGGCGGCGTCGAGGTCGCGGACGAACGGCCCCTCGGACCACTCGTCGGTGGCGATGTGGTGGAAGCACAGGCCCAGGACCGCCTCGCCGGGGGCCGTGCGCAGCAGCTCGGCGCGGACGGGGACGTCGGTGCGCACGTCGAAGGGCGTGTGGAAGAGGCGTGCCAAGTGCTCCTCGGCCGCGGCGGAGGCGCCGCCCGACGCGTCACGGGTCCGCAGTAGCGCGGGGACCCGGTCCATGGGCAGGACACGCGGACGCGGCCCGTCCCCGTCGTCGGCGTAGACGGTCCGCAGGACCTCATGCCGCTCCACGGTGTCGCGCAGGGCTGCGGCGAGCGCGTCCGGGTCGACGTCGCCGCGCAGGCGGAAGGCGAGCGGAACGTTGTAGGCGGCCCCGGGGCCGTGCATCTGCTCGTGGAACCAGATGCGCTCCTGGGCGTAGGAGAGCGGCGCGTCCTCGTCGGGGCCGGTCCGGGCGACCAGGGCGGGGCGCGGGTCCTCACCCGCGCGCTCGTCGAGCAGGTCCGCCAGGCGGGCGGGGGTGGGGGCGTCGAAGACGTCGCGCACGCGCACGGCCAGGCCGGACTGGGCGCGCACGAGGTTGGCGGCGCGGGTGGCGAGGAGGGAGTGGCCTCCCTGGGCGAAGAAGTCGTCGTGCACGCCGACCGACGGCACCCCGAGGACCTGCGCGAACGCCTGGCACACCTGCTCCTCGCGCGGGGTGCGCGGCGCCTCGGCCTCGGCGGCGGGGGCCGTGTCGGGGGCGGGCAGGGCCTTGCGGTCGATCTTGCCGTTCTCGGTCAGCGGGAGCGCGTCCAGGACGGTGAAGACCGACGGGACCATGTAGTCGGGCAGGCGCTCGGCCATCGCGGCGCGCAGGGCGGCGGGGTCGGCCCCGCCGGCGGCGGGGACGACGTAGGCGGCCAGGTG
>NZ_ANBH01000347.1 GCF_000341185.1 Nocardiopsis chromatogenes YIM 90109 | reverse complement strand
GGGGCAGGCGGTGAACCGCTCGGCGGTCAGGTCGGGGCGCCCGTTGTAGCCGAGGGCCAGGCCCGCCCCGGTGAGGTAGAGGTCCCCGGCGACCCCGTCGGGGACCGGTCGGAGCGCGGAGTCGAGCACCAGGGCGCCGGTGTTGGCGATGGGGGTGCCGATGTCGACGGGCGCGTCCGCGTGTACGGGTGAGGCGGTGGACCAGATGGTGGTCTCGGTGGGCCCGTAGAGGTTGGTGACCTCGCGGGCACGGGAGGCGAGGCGGGTGGCCAGGTCGGGCGGCAAGGCCTCGCCGCCCACGAGGACGCGCAGGCCGTCGAGGACCGGGGCGCGCTCCTCGGCGAGGGCACGCCACAGGGTAGGCGTGGCCTGCGCGATGGTGGCCCCGGACCCCTCGGCCAGGTCCGCAAGGGCGGCGGGATCGCGCACGGTGTCCTTGTCGGCCAGAACGACCGTCGCCCCGCAGAGCGGCGGCAGGTAGATCTCCAGTGCCGAGATGTCGAAGCCGACAGTGGTCACCGCAAGCCAGCGGTCCTGTCCCGTGAGGGGGAAGCGAGCGGCCATGTCCTCAAGGAAGTTGAGGAGGGCCCCGTGCGGGACCACCACCCCCTTGGGCCGCCCGGTCGAACCGGAGGTGTAGAGGACGTAGGCGGCGGAGTCCGGGGCGATGGCCGCACGGCCCGTGTCCCGGGCATCGGCCGATGCGGCCGGTGCCCGGCCGGTCCCGGGCGGACTCGCCGTTCCCGCGTCCGGACGGCCGTCCTCGGAGGGGGCGGCCGTCGTGGTGGCGCTACCGGTCAGGCCGTCCGCAACTGCGGGCACGCGGCCCGGGCCCTCCGCCTGGACCCCGCGCGCACCCCAGGAACCGCCTGTCTCGGCCACGCCACGGCCCACGGCGGCATCAGCCGGGCCATCGCCACCGACCGGGGCGTCGGCGACAGTGGACTCGCGACCCGGCGCCTGCGTACGGCGGTCATCCGCCGCCTCAGCGGCCTCAAACCGGTCGCCGCGCCCGACGGGCCGGGTTTCCGCCACCGGCGAATCACCGCTGGCTCCGTGGGCCGCGGCTGCGCGACCGGCCGGGCCGTTCGCGCGCGCGGGGCTTTCGACCGGTGCCTGTGCACCATGGCCGCCCTCCGCGCCACCGTCTGACGCGGGTGCCCTGGTCGCCTTCGGCTCGGGGCCTGCAGCGCCCGATCCCGGCGTGGCGGACGGATCGCCCGCCGCGCCTTCGTCGCGGTCCGGGCCACCGTGGTCGCCGACCGCCCTCGTGGGGGCGCCGGTCCAGGCCCCTTCGTCGTCGCCGAGCGTCAGGCGCTCGATGTCCCCGGGGAGGGCCTTGTCCGTGCCCGGGGTCGTCACGGCCAGACGGGCGCCCGAGTCGGACAGCATGTGGGCGATCCGGTCGGCCGGGAACTCCGGGTCGACCGGCAGGTAGGCCGCTCCCGCCCGGACGGCTCCGACCAGGGCCGCGACCAGGTCGGTGCTCCTCGGGAGCACCACGGACACGACGCTTCCCGGGCCGACGCCGCGGGAGCGGAGGGCGTCGGCGATCTCCCCCGACCGGCGCCACAGCCCGGCGTAGGTCAGGGCCCCGTCGCCCGCCTCCACGGCCACGTGCTCCGGGTGATCCGCCACGGTGCGCGCGATCCCGTCGGCGACGGTCCCGCCCGGGACCGGCCGTGGGTCGGGCACACCGGTCAGGCGGCCGATGGCGTCGGGGGCGACCAGGTCCAGGGATCCGACCCGCCGCCCGGCGATGGCCCGGCCGAACGCCGCAGCGTCGGTACCGGTGTCGGCGCCGCCCGTGACCGGCCCCCGACCGGCGGGCGCGCCGTCCCCACCGCGTTCCGAATCCGCTCCGGCCGGGGACGGACCGCCCGCCCCACCGCCCGCAGCTTCACGACCGGCGGACGGCACGGGGGCAACCGCCCCTGCGGTGCCGGGGCCGTCGGCCCCGGCGGTACCGGTCGTCGCACCGTGGGACGCGGGCTCCAGGGCCGTGGCGGCCGTGCCGGACGGGGACAGCGCCCCCTCAAGCAGGCGGATGAACTCGGCCAGGCGCTCCCCGGACTCCGCCTCGCTGTACCGCGCCGGGTTGGCGTTCAGCTCGAAGCCCAACCCCCCGTCCCCGTCCGTGTGGACCGACAGCGACACGTCGTCCACCGGCCCCTCCGACAGGGTCCGGACCGAGGCCTCCACCCCTGGGAACGGCAGCGCGTAGTCGAAGGCCTTGATGTTGACCATCGGCCCGTACAGCCCCGCCGCGCGCCCCACCAGGTTCAGGTCGCGGCGCACGTCCTCGGCGCGGTACCGCTGGTGCGCCCGCAGCCCGGCCAGCGCCTCCTTCGTCCGCTCCACCACGGCGCCCACGGTGTCCCCGGGGGCCACCGCCACCCGCAGCGGCAGCACGTTCACCACCATCGACGGGGTCCGCAGCGCCGCCGAGCCCAGCCGGTTCATCACCGGCATCCCGAGCACCACGTCCCGCGCCCCGGTGCGGCGGTGCACGTAGCAGGCGAACAGCGCGGTCAGCGCCTCCGCCCAGCCCGCACCGGCGGCCGAAGCCGCCTCCTCCAGGCGGGCCCTGCCCCGGGCGCCGACCCCGGCGCGGGCGCGCACCGCCCGTCGGGGCGCCGCCGGGGGCGCCTCCGACAGCAGCGCCGGTTCGGGCCGCCCCCGCATGGCCCGCGCCCAGTAGGCGCGGTCATCCTCGCGCCGGTCGGAGGCGTCGTAGGCCTCCTCCTCGGCGACCACCTCCCGCAGCGGCCGAAAGCCCCGTCCGGCCTCCCGGCCCCCGCCGAGCGCGGTGTAGTGCGCCGCGGTGCGGCGGGTGATCGCGGCGACCGAGTAGGCGTCGACCAGGATGTGGTGGAACCGCTGGTACCACAGGTGCCGGTCGCCGCCCACGCGGTACAGCGCGAACCGGTACAGCTCCCCGCCGAACAGGTCGGCGGGCGTGTCCATGTCGGCGAGCATCGCCTCCAGCGCGTCCGCTTCAGGGTCGGGGCGGCCGCGCAGGTCGACGAGGTCGACCCGGCCCTCGCCGCCGCCGGGGGCGTGCACCTCCTGGCGCGGCACCCCGCCCTCGTCGACGATGCGGGTGCGCAGCGCGTCGGCTTCGGCGGCCACCGCCGCCACCGCCTCCCGGAAGCGGCCCACGTCCAGGTCCCCCCGCAGGTCGACGTACTGGCCGACGTTGTACACGGGGTTGCCGGGGTCGACCTGCTGGGCGTACCAGACCCCGCTCTGCGCTCCGGTGAGGTCGCTGCGGCGGTCGCGGTCAACGGTCATTCGTGCTGCTCCGGGTGAGGACGGTGGCGGTGGGGTGCGCGGAGGCGGGGGGCGGCGGAGGGGGCGTGAAGGCGCGGGCCGGGTCAGGAGAGCAGGCGCGCCCAGGCGGCGATGGTGGGGTCCTCGGCCAGCTCGACGAAGTCGGTCTGGGCCCCGTCGGTGCGCCACTTCTCCACCAGGCTCATCAGGCGGATCGAGTCCATCCCCCGGTCGAGGAGGTCCTCGTCCTCGGCCAGGGTGCCGGGCTCCTCCTCCAGGACGGCCTCCACGTCGGCGCGGACGCGCTGGGGGGTGAAGGGCGTGCTCTCGGCTCCGGTGCTCATGGTCCTCTCGCATTCTTCGGAGGTCGGTGCGGGAACGGGCTGCGGCGGGCGCCCCGGGGCGTGTCCGCCGGATCGGGGCTTAGGCGGGGGCGGGGGCGGGGGTCCGGGCGCTCAGGGAATCGAGGATCTCCCCGGTGCGTACCGCGATGTTGGACAGCAGCGTCGAGGAGATCCCGTGCGTGTGCTCGGTGCCGCCCTGCAGGTAGATCCCGCAGGTCACCTCGTCGTCGGTGGCCAGGCGGTAGTCGCGGCCCACGGCGGGGCGGCCGCGCTCGTCCTCCACCACGTGGGCGGCGACCGGGCCGAGCAGGCCGCGCGGGTCGACGGGCCGGTAGCCGGTGGCGTAGACGACGTAGTCGGCCCGCAGCGGCACCTGCTTGCCGGTGGGCAGGTGGTCCAGGGTGAGCGCCACCCCGTCCGGGCCCTGCTCCACGGCCGCCACCCGGGACAGGTTGTGCAGCACCAGCCGCTCGGTGCCCAGGACCCGGTCCTGGTAGGCGGCCCGGTACAGGGCGTCGATCAGGTCGGGGTCGACCACCGAGTAGTTGGTGTTGCGGTGGTACCCGAGGATGTCGTCCTTGACCGGCTCCGGCGAGGTGTAGAACGCGTCCACCGCCTCGGGGTCGAAGATCCGGTTGGCGAAGGGGCTGTCGTCGGAGGGGCTGTAGCCGTACCGGGAGAACACGGCGTGCACCTGCGCGCCGGGGAAGCGGCGGTACAGGTGGTCGGCGACCTCGGCGGCGCTCTGCCCGGCCCCCACCACGGCGAACGACGCCGGGGCGGCGTCCGCGCCCAGCCGCTCCAGCTCGTGCAGCAGGTACTCGTTGTGCCAGATCCGCTCGCCCATGGCCACGCCCTCGGGCATGCGCGGCTCCAGCCCGGGGGCGACCACCAGGTTGCGGGCGCGGGTGCGGTGCTCGGCGCCGCCCGCCTCACGGGCCACCACGTCCACCGCCCACACGCGGCCCGCGGCATCACGCACCGGCTCCACCCCGGTGACCTCCGAGCCGTAGCGCACGTGCTCCGACAGGCGCCCGGCGCACCAGGCCAGGTAGTCGTGGAACTCGCTGCGCAGCGGGAACAGCGTCTTGTGGTTGATGAAGTCGTGCAGCCGCCCGGCGTGGTGCAGGTAGCTCAGGAAGCTGAAGCCGCTGGCCGGGTTGCGGGTGGTGACCAGGTCCTTGAGGAAGGACACCTGCATGGTGGCGTCCTCCAGCAGCATGCCGCGGTGCCAGCCGAAGCCCTCCTGGCGTTCGTGGAACACCGCGCTCAGGTCGGGGCGGTCGGGTGCCTGGCGCCACTCCTCCAGGGCGATGGCCAGGGCCACGTTCGAGGGGCCGAATCCGATGCCCGCCAGGTCGTGGACGGGGTACTGCGGGGACGTGGTCACGTGGTTCCTTTCGGGCGGGCCGCGCGGTCGGCGCGGCGGTGCGTTCGGTCGGCGCTCATCCCAGGGGCGCGGGCGCGGCGCCCGCCGCCGCCAGCGCGTCGGCCGCCGACAGGGCGGCCCCGCAGCGGCGGGCGGCGTAGCGCACCGCGAAGTGGTGGTCCTCGGCGGTGAAGTCGGCCATGGCGTCGGCGATGAGGAACGGCCGCACGTCGCGCATGAACGCGTCGGCGGCGGTGAGCAGGCAGCCGATGTGCGCGTAGACGCCGGTGACCAGGAGCTGGTCGCGGCCCCGGGCGGCCAGGCGTTCGGCCAGGTCGGTTCCGGAGAAGGCGCTGTAGCGCCGTTTGACGAGGACCTCGTCGCCCTCGCGGGGGCGCACCGCGTCGTCGATGGCCGTGTGCTCAGGCACGTCGCGCATGCCCGAGCCCCAGAAGTCGATCTCCAGGCCGCGCTCCTCGGGGGACATGCCCCCGGGTTTGGCGGTGTAGACGACGGGGGCGCCGGCGGCGCGGTAGGCCTCGGTGATGCGGGCGATGTTGCGCACCGCGGTGGCCAGCGGCTCGGCCCCGGGCGCGAACGGGCGCAGGAAGTAGCGCTGCATGTCGTGCACGAGGACGGCGGCGCGGGCCGGGTCGGGCTTCCAGGGGGCCTGGTTCTCGGGCAGCCGGTCGGCCGCCGGGGGCGGGTAGGGGGCGATCTGCGGCAGGGACATCGTCGGGCGGTCTCTCTCCTCGGGCGGTCTCACGCGCGCCCGGCGGGGCGGGCGGCGGCGTCGGCGATGGCGGCGCGCAGGTCGCGGCGGCTGACCTTGCCGACCCCGGTGGCGGGGAAGGCGGGCACCACCTCGACGCGGTCGGGGATCTTGTAGGAGGCCAGGCCGCGGCCGCGCAGGAAGCGCAGCACGGCCGGGCGGGTGAGGTCCTCGGCGCCGTCGCGGGGGATGACGTAGGCGCAGGCCCTCTCGCCCAGGTAGGGGTCGGGCATGGCGACGACGGCGGCGTCGTGCACGCCGGGGTGGGCCAGTAGGTGGTCCTCGACCTCGTCGGGGGCGATCTTCTCGCCGCCGCGGTTGATCTGGTCCTTGACCCGGCCCTCCACGACGAGGTGGCCGGTGGGGGTCGTCCGGACCACGTCGCCGGTGCGGTAGAAGCCGTCCTCGGTGAAGGCGCGGGCGTTGTGGGCGGGGGCGTCGTAGTAGCCGCGGATGGTGTAGGGGCCGCGGGTGAGGAGTTCCCCGGGCTCGCCGGGGGCGGCCTCGGCGCCGTCGGGGCGGACGACGCGGATCTCGTCGTCGGGCGAGATGGGGCGGCCCTGGGTGCCGGTGACGGTGGCGTCGTCGTCCTCGGGGCGGGTGTAGTTGACCAGCCCTTCGGCCATGCCGAAGACCTGCTGGAGGCGGCAGCCGAGCACGGGGGCGACGCGGCGGGCGGCCTCGGGGGCGAATCGGGCGCCGCCGACCTGGAGCGTGTGCAGGCTGGACAGGTCGCGCCCGGACTCGGCGCCGCCGTCGACGGCGTCCAGCCACAGCATCGCCACCGGGGGCACGACCGAGGCGAGGGTGACCCGTTCGGCTTCGATGAGCCCCAGACAGGTGGCGGGGCTGGGGTCGGGGGCCAGGACGACCGACCCGCCCGCGTGCATCACGCCGAGGAAGCCGGGCGAGCTCATCGGGAAGTTGTGCACGACGGGCAGGGCGCTCAGGTACACGGTGTCGGGGGTGAGTTCGCAGATGTCGGCGCTGGCCCGCACCGAGTACAGGTAGTCGTCGTGGGTGCGGGGGATGAGCTTGGGCAGGCCGGTGGTGCCGCCGGAGAGCTGGAAGAACGCGGCGTCGCCGGGGTCGGGGGCGGCGAAGACGGTCGGGTCGACGGTGTCGGAGCGCAGGTCGGCCAGGGGGCGCACCCCCTCGCGGGGGGCGTCGGCGGCCCCGGGGGCGGCGTCGACGACGTGCGGGCGGGGCCCGTCGGCGGCCGCGGCGACCCGGAGGGCCATGCCGACGTGGTCGAACCCTCCGCCCGCGGCGGTGACGAGGGCGCGGGCGCCGGTGGCGGCGGCCAGGTGGCCGACCTCGGCGGAGCGGTGGGCGGGCAGCGCGTACACGGGCAGGGCGCCGATGCGGAAGAGGGCGAAGACCACCTCGAACACCTCGGGGGTGTTGGGGAGCTGCACCACCACCGGGTCGCCGGGGCCCAGGTCGAGGCGGCGGGCCAGGCCGGTGGCCAGGCGGTCGGCGCGCTCGTCGAGCTCGGCGTAGGTCCAGCGCTCCCCGGCGGAGACGACCGCGGTGCGGTCGGCGAAGCGGCGGGCGCGGTCGCGCAGGAACGCGCCGAGGGTCTCGCCCGTCCAGTACCCGGCCGCGCGGTAGCGTTCGGCGAACTCCTCGGGCCAGGGGGTGCATCCGGGGCGCATGGTCGGGGTCTGCCTTTCTCGTCGTCGGCGGTCGGGGGGTGGGCGGGGCTTGCGGCGCCGGGGCGTCCGGCGGACGCCGGGGCGGCTCCGGGGCGGTGCCGGGTGGGCTCCGGGGCCGTTCCGGGTCGGTGCCGGGGCGGTCAGAGCCGCTGGTTGACGCCCAGGGCGAGCAGCAGGGTGCGCAGCTTGGCGGAGGTCTCGGCCAGCTCCTCGGCGGGGTCGGAGCCCTCGACGATGCCGCCGCCCGCGAACAGGTCGAGGGTGTCCCCGGCGATGTCGGCGCAGCGGATGGCCACCGCCCACTCCCCGTCCCCGTCGGCGCGGGTGTAGCCGACGGCGCCGGTGTAGAAGCCGCGGTCGAAGGGCTCGACCTCGGCGATGGCGGCGCGGGCGGCCCCGGTCGGGGTCCCGCACACCGCGGGCGTGGGGTGCAGGGCCGAGGCCAGCTCGACCGACGGGGTGCGCGGGTCGGCAAGGGCGCCGGTGACCCGGGTGGACAGGTGCCACATGGTGGCGGTGCGCACGAGTTCGGGCTCGGCGGGAACGTCCAGGCCGGCGCAGTAGGGGCGCAGCCCGTCGGCGACCGCCTCCACGACCAGGGCGTGCTCGCGCCGGTCCTTGGCCGAGGCGAGCAGCTCCACGGCGTTGTGCTGGTCCTTGGTGGGGTCGGCGCTGCGCGGCCGGGACCCGGCCAGCGGGTTGGAGACCACGGTGCCGCCGCGCTTGGACAGCAGCAGTTCCGGGCTGGCCCCGACGAAGGTGCGTGGGCCGGGCGCGCCGCGCGGCGGCAGGTCCACGGCGAAGGTGAACCCGGAGGGGTCGCGCCAGGCGAGGTTGCGCAGCACCTGCCCGGCGTCGACCGGGCCGGGCCCGGTCATCCGCAGGCACCGCGCCAGGACCACCTTGTCCAGTGGGGAACCGTTGTCCGGTGGTGTGCCCTTCCCGCCGCCCAGTGCCGCCAGCACTTCGGCGACGGCCTTGCGGTGGGTCTCGGGCTCGGGCACGGCCTCGGCCCGCCAGGGGCCGGGCAGCGGTCGGCGCTCACCCTCCGGCGGGGCGGGCGCGTCGGCCGCCGGGCCCGCGGTGCGCACGGCGGCGGGCACCACCAGGCGGGCGGGGGCGCCGGGGGCGAAGGGGATCGCGCCCATGGCGACCGGGTCCGGTGCCCGGCCGGAGGCCCGCACCGCGTCGAGCATCGCGGGCACGTTGGCCGGGTCGTCGGCGGTCTCCAGGACGCCCTCCCCCAGCAGGGTGCGCTCAGGGGTGGCGATGAGGGCCGCCCCGGGGGCATAGGCGGCGAGCAGGTCGCCGGGGCGGTCCGTCTCGTCGGCGGCGGGCCGGTCGGTGGAGGCGTGGGGCACCGTGGGGCCTTTCTGTCAGGCGGTGCGCCGCCCCGGGGCGGGGGGCGGGCGGCGCGGGGAGGGGGTGGGCCTCCCGGTCGGCGGCGGGTCGGGGCGCGGGCGGCGGTCAGGTGCGGGGGGTGGCGCCGCCGTCCACGCGCAGGTCGTGCAGGGTGATGTGGCGGGCCTCGGAGGAGGCGAGGAAGCGCACGGCGGCGGCGATGTCGGCGGGGTCGGCCAGCCGCCCCAGGGGGATGCCGGTGCGGAACCTTTCAGGGGACCCGGCGATGACGGCGGCGGCGCCGTCGGGGCCGGACCACAGGCCGCGCTGCATGGGGGTGTCGGTGGAGCCGGGCGAGACGACGTTGCAGCGCACACCGAGCGGGGCCAGCTCCATGCCGAGGGCGCGGGTGAAGGAGGCGGCCGCGGCCTTGGAGGCGCCGTAGGCGGCCAAGTCGGCGCGGGGGGTGTCGGCGGCGTTGGAGCCGACGGTGGTGATGGTGCCCGAACCGCGCCCGGCCATCCGGCGGGCGGCGGCGCGCAGCACGTGGAAGGCGCCGGTGGCGTTGACCGCGATGAGGTCGGCCCAGTCGGCGTCGGAGGTGGCGGCCCCGGGGCCGGTGCGCAGCACGCCGGCGACGCTGACGGCGTGCTCGACCGGCCCCAGGGAGCGCTCCGCGGCGTCGAAGGCGTCCTCCACCGCGGCGGGGTCGCGCACGTCGCAGGGGTAGGCGGTGGCGGTGCCCCCGTCCGCGGCGATCTCGGCCACGGCCGCGTCGAGGGGGTCTTTGGCCAGGTCGAGCGCTGCCACGGACGCCCCGGCGTCGGCGAACGCGCGGGCGACGGCCCGGCCGATGCCCTGCGCGGCCCCGGTGACCAGGGCCACCGTCCCCTCGATCCCGTTGTGGGACACTCCGCTCCCCCTCGACATGAATAAGGGCAAGCACCTCCTTACTAAGGCAATGCTTACCTAAGCGACCGCTCGTCAGTCTGGGGCGGCGGCACAGACGGTGTCAACCCGCCCGAACCGGACGCACACGCCCCGCACAGGCGGGCGACGCGGCCACACACCCGCCGACCTGGGAATATGTTGTAAGGCTAGCCTTACCTGACCAATTTCGGTCGGATAGTTCACTCTGGTCCGCCGCGCCCCGGTCCGTCGGTGGCGGCCTTCCGGGACGTGGAGTGAGGGCGGCGGCGACGAAGGTCTGCGCCCTTTCCGGCAGCGTCGTCGGGCGGCAGGCGTGTGCGTGGTCGCCGTGACGGGCGGCGACGGCGAGAGCGGGGCGATCCCCCGGCCCTACTTGCCGGGCGGCGGGCCCCTCGCGGCCCAGGCGGGGCCGCACGGTCACGGAGATCGCGCTCTTCGACACCCGGGGCGCCCCCTAGCCCGCACCGAGAACCCCTGCAGGTCTGTGACCTGGGTGAATACTCCGCGTTAGGTGCGAGCGGGGGCGGGAAGCGCGCCCAACGACGTTCCCGGCGGCCCCGGAGCGACAAACAGCGCGATTCCAGAACAAGTTCTAGAAACGGAATGCCCTGTTTGTGCCCCATTGGGGTGCCCGGCTCGGGTGCGTGGGCGGGCGCGGGGGCGCCCGGACCCCTCCGCCGGGCCCCCGGGGCCCACGCGGGGCCGATATCGGCTACACGCGGTGACGTCAGGCCCAATAAACGGTCATGGTGTGCCGTTTGAGGTCGTCCGGGGGTCGAATCCCGTTCAGGTATCGCGATGACCGCGCACCCGCGCCACCCGCCCGGCCGTCCCGGCCGTCGAACGGGGCGCGCAAGGCGCCCCGGCGCCCGGGAAACCGGGCGAAGCGGACACCGGGCCGGTACCGGCAGGCCCAATACCCGCCTTCCGGGCTCCTCGGGCACCCCGGGGCACCCATGGCGGTGAAACCTGCGTGGGGCCACTGGCCGGGCGGCGGTGCCGCCGCCCCGGACCGCCGAACCCCGGCGGTGGGCCCGTTGTGTCCGCTTCTCGCACCCCCGGGGGCATCGAGTGTGCTGTTTCGGCCACTCCCGCGCCCGCTGCGCCCGGAAACCGGCCTCCGGCGGGCGCCCCTCCGGCCCGGGCACCGGCACCGGCCCGCCGCCCGCCACGAACGCGGGCGACCACCCGCCCACCCGGCCGCGCCGCCTCCCGGACCGCGAGCGGCCCGCCGCCCGGCAGGCAGCGCCCGGGAACCGCCCCGCTCACCCCGTCGCCGCCCTCTCCCTCACACCCCGGCAACCCGCCGGACGGCCGCGGCCCGCGAGCGGGGCACCACCTGTTCCCGTTGCCGCCCATCACGGCGACCACCCGCACGCCGCGTAGCCGCCAACGCTGCCGCAAGGGCCGCCGCCCTTTGTCGTCGCCGCCCTTCCCTTACGCCCCGGCGGCCCGCCGCCCGGCAGGCAGGGCCGGGGGACCACCCCGCTTTCTCCGTCGCCGCCAAAAGCAGGGACCACGAGGGACCACGCACGCGCCCGCCGCCCGACGGCGCTGCCGGAGGCGCCGCTCCGGCGGACACGGCTCGCAGGGGCCTCGACACGCTGCCGAATCCACTGAAACGACAGCATATTCGCCGCAAACACCACGAACCACCACTGAACAGGATGTGGCCCCTGCGTGGGCACTTTTGCGACAATCCGTCATTGTCGACAACGCTCCGTATCCGCTCCACTAGCGTGGAGCCATGGACATGATCCCCCTCTCGTGGTCCATCGCCCTCCTCCTGCTGGTCGCGCTCGGCGTGCTGCTGGTACGCGTGTTCGCGGTCTCCCGGGAGGACTGCGAAGGGCCCGTCGGCACCTTCATCGGCCCCTTTCTGCTCGCCGTCTACCTGATCGCCCTGGCCATGGGACTGGTCATCGGCTGGGACCACTACCAGCAGGCCGACGCGGACGCCTCGGACGAGGCGTCGTCGGTCATCGACATCTACTGGGGCACCCAGGCCTATGCCCCTGAGGACGCCGCGCGGGTGCGCGCGGCCACGCGGGACTACGTGGCCGCCGTCACCGAGGACGACTGGCCGCTCATGCGTGAGGAGGGCGAGCTGAGCCAGGAGGGCGATATCGCCATGACCCGGCTGCGCGCCGCCGTGGAGCAGGCCGCGGTCGGCAACGGCATGCCGGAGGTCGACCGGCTGGCCGCCCTGGAGGAGACGAGCACGCTGATGAACCAGCGCATGATGCGCGCCGACTCGGCGGGCGAGGGCGTGCCGCTGGGGCTGACCGTGACCGCGGCGCTGGCCGGGCTGGCCGTGGTGGTGCTGCCACTGGGCATGGGGGCGCGGGGGTCGCGCACGAGGATCCTGTGGGGCGCGGTCACCGGTCTTACGGTCTTCATCTCCGTGGCGGTGATGCTCACGCTGGACAACCCCTACCGGGGGCTGCTGGAGGCGGGCACGGACCCGTACGAGGAGGCGGTGGCCGAGTTCGACCGGATCGACGAGCTGCCGCCGCCCGCGTAGCACGGACGCACACCGTCGCAAGGCGTCGCCGGGACGGGAGGCACGGGGACCAACGGCCTCCTCGGGGGCCTTCGGCGGCCGGACGAGGCCGCGGCCGGCGAACGCACCGACCCGGTCGAACGGGGGCCATCCCACTCCAGCGGTCGGCCGGTGCCGGGCCCGGCACCGGCCGACCGCTACCTGGAGCTGCGCGAGCGGGCCACACCCGCGGCCACCACGGCGACGACCACGGCGAGCAGGATCATCAGCCGCTGGGGCGTGAAGGCCCCGGCCTGTTCGTCAGGTCCCTGGGAGAGCGGGAGGAAGGGCTCGGCCTCGTCCGGCTCCTCGGGGTCCGACGGTTCCGGGGACAGCGCGTCGGAGGACTCGTCGGACGGCGCATCGTCGGAGGCGGCGGGAGCCGGGCCGGGCCGCTCCTCGTGTGCGGCCTGCGGGGGTTCGGCCGGTGCGGGAGGCGGCGCGCCCCTCTCGGGCGGTTCCGGCGCCGGTTCGGCGGGCGGCTCCTCCGGAGGGTCCTGACCGGGCGGGGGCTCCTCCGGGGGCTCATCGCCCGGCGGATCCTCCGGAGGGTCGTAGCCGGGGGGCGGTTCCTCGGGGGGCTCCTCAGGGGGAGGCTCCGGTGGGTCATAGCCCGGCGGCGGCTCTTCGGGCGGAGGTTCGGGCCCCGGGTCCGGAGGAGGCGGGTCGTCACAGTACCCGGGGGCGTTGATCCCGATGCAGACGTCGACCCCGACGTGCAGGCCGCCCGCGGAGGCCGAGGCGGATCCCCGCACCCCCGCACTCCCCCCTGCCTCGTGGCCCGCGCCGGAGCCGTCGGTACCGCCCGGCGCCCCGCCTCCTCGTTCCGGGGAGTCCGGGGCTTCCGCCGATGGCGCCCCGGTGTCCGCGAGGGCTGCGTTCGCGGGTGCGGCGGCCCCGGCCGCGCACGCCAGGGCCAAGAGGGCGGCAGCTGTACGCGGCGCAGGGTGGGGGTCGGTCACTGCGGATCCTCCGCGATCTCGAAACGTCGTGATACGAGCGCACACGGTAGTGCCGAAGCGGGCGCGGCACAGGCGTTTCCGGGCAATCGGCCGCAGGCGGCCCACTCGCATATCCCCCTTGACGGAGACTGAGCGCCGCCTTCCCAGGCCACAAGCGGCGCCAGCTTCCGAAGCGGTCGAGCCGATGGTGTCCGGCGCCCGGGGGAAGAGGCCGCGCCCGCCACCCGACCGGCGCCGGTCGCGGGCGAAGGCCCTCCGGTGCGAGAGGGGCGGGGGCGGCCATCCCTGTACCGGCTGGGAGGACACCCCGGACGTGCAGATGACCAAGGACGGGGGTCGGCACCGGCGCCGAAAGCCGAACGCAACGGTGCTGCGCTCCAGCGGTCGTGATCTCCGGCGGACACCCGGCCCCGGCGGGGGGTGCGCCGTTTCGTCGGACATCTCCCCCGGCCAGACCGCCACGCGAACGGATTTTTGACACCGTGTCCCGTTCATCGGGGAGAACCGAATCCCCCTTCTCTTCCCGGCCTCACCTGCGCCCGCGCGGACGGACACGCCGGGAAATCACGCCGACTGCCTTCACTTTCCGCAGTTAAATGACTACTCTTTGTGTCGACCGAGGGGGCGGGCCGACCCTCGTCCGAAACCCGCCCGGCCCACCGTGAACAAGGAGAACCGGAATGAAGAAGACGTTCGCGCTCGCCGCCCTGACCGCCGCCGCTGCCGGCGCGGTCCTGGCCGCCGCCCCGGCCGCCTCGGCCGGGGACAGCTACGCGCTGATCAACGGCGACGTCGCCCCGTGCGCCATCGCGCCCTGGAACTGGGAGGGGCCGGTCGACATCCTGACGCTGACCGGCGACTACAACGCCTGCCAGAAGTACGGCATCACGCACGGCGGCTGACCCGCACACACGAATCCGACCCGCACCGACCACACCGACCGAGAACCACGGGGAACACCATGAAGAAGGCCTTCGTCGTCGCGGCCATCGCCGCCGGCGCCCTCGCCGCCACCGCTCCCGCCGCGGCCGCCTACGACGGCGACAGCTACTCCGGAGTCAACGGGGACGTCCTCAACTGCACCGGCCTGCCCTGGAACTGGGAGGGCTTCATCGACGTGCTCACCCTGACCGGTGAGTACAACGCCTGCCAGGCCACGGGCGTCACCTACGGCCCCTGACCGGACACACCGCGGGCCGCCCTTCATATCCGTCCGGAGGGCGGCCCGCGGCATGTCCGCCGCACCGGCCTCCCCAGGAAGGCGCCGGAGAACACGCTCCCCCGGCAGGCCGCCCGCCACGGGAGCCGCATGACCCCCTCCCCGCATTCCGGGTCCCGGGCATCCCGGCTCGGCGGGCCCACGGCGACGAACTGAACACTCTCACTTTGCGCTATCACTAATGCGCCCTGGGTAATCATTACAGCGGCCGAGGGCTCCGGGCCCACACCGCGACCGTGAGGGGACGCGCGCGATGACCGAACTGGGAGAGACCCGTGCCCAGCGGCGCGAACTGGAGCACTTGAGCCCGTTCGAGTTGAAGAACCGCCTGATCCAGCGCGCGGGCGAGCACGAACGCACGGCCCGCCACGACCGGCGGCAGGCCGACACGATGCTCAACGCCGGGCGCGGCAACCCCAACTGGACGGCGCTGCCGCCGCGCGAGGCGTTCTTCCTGCTGGGCCGGTTCGCCGTCGCCGAGGCACGGGAGGACTGGAACGAGTGGCCCGCCCTGGGCGGCATGCCCCGGGCCGACGGCATCGCCGAGCGCTTCGAGCTCTACCTGGACCAGAACGCCGGGGAGCCGGGGGCCGACCTCCTCCGCCGGATCGTTCGCACCGTGCCCGAGGCGCAGGCCGACGCGGTCGTGCACGAGCTGGTCGACGGGATCATCGGCGACAACTACCCGGTGCCCGACCGGATGCTGCCCTTCTGCGAGAGGGCGGTGGGCGAGTACGTGGCCCGCGCCATGGGCGGAAAGGCGCCCAAGGGCGGCTACGACCTGTTCGCCACCGAGGGCGGCACCGCGGCCATGTGCTACGTGTTCGACTCGCTGCAGGCCAACCGGGTCCTGCGCCGGGGCGACCGGATCGCGCTGATGACGCCGATCTTCACCCCCTACCTGGAAATACCGCGCCTGGAGCGGTACGGCTTCGACGTCACCGAGGTCAGCGCCTCGCGCGGCACCGAGAACGGCTTCCACACCTGGGCCTACGACGACGCCGAGATCGACAAGCTGGCCGACCCCTCGATCCGGCTGCTGTGCCTGGTGAACCCGTCCAACCCGCCGTCGGTGCGGCTGTCGGACCGGGCGCTGGAGCGCATCGCGGGCATCGTGGAGAACCACAACCGCGACCTGGTGATCGTCACCGACGACGTCTACGGCACCTTCGCCGACGGGTTCACCTCGCTCATGGAGGCGGCGCCGCACAACACCATCGGGGTCTACTCCTTCTCCAAGTACTTCGGGGCCACCGGCTGGCGCCTGGGCGTCATCGCATTGAACCCGGACAACACGGTGGACGAGCAGATCGCGCGGCTGGGCGCCGAGGACGCGCGGGCGCTGGAGGAGCGGTACTCCTCCATCACCACCGACGTGCCGGGCCTGGGGTTCATCGACCGGATGGTGGCCGACAGCCGCGCCGTCGCCCTGAACCACACGGCCGGGCTGTCCACGCCGCAGCAGGTGCAGATGGCGCTGTTCGCGCTGTTCGACATGGTCTCGGGCGAGGTCGAGTACCGGCGCCCCACCAAGGAGATCCTGTCCCGGAGGCTGGCCGCACTGTCCGAGGGGCTGGGGGTGGACCTGCCGGACGACCCGCTGCGCGCGGGCTACTACGTCGAGCTGGACCTGCTGCACTGGATCGGCCGGAAGTGGGGCGAGGACTTCGCGCGCTGGCTGCAGGCGCAGTACGAGCCCGTGGACCCGGTGCTGCGCCTGGCCGAGGAGGACGGGGTGGTCGTGCTCAACGGCGGCGGGTTCGACGGGCCCGAGTGGTCGGTCCGGGTGTCGCTGGCCAACCTCGACCATGCCGCCTACGGACGCATCGGCCGCGCCCTGCGGACCATCTGCGAGGAGTACCACCGCCGCTACACCGGCGGCGCGCCCGCGTCCTGACCGCCGGCGGGGGCGGGCCCGGTGATCGTGGTGCTGGCCGGAGCGGTGGCGTGAGCGCCGGGCGCGGCTCTGGGAGGGTCGCCGCATGAGCGACGACATCCGGCTGATGCGCGTGTACGAGGCGGAGGGGGACGGTGCGCCGACGGAGGGGCGGGTGTTTCTGGTGGACCGCCTGTGGCCGCGAGGGGTGCGCAAGGAGGCCCTGCACCTGGACGGGTGGCTCAAGGACGCCGCCCCGAGCCCGGAGCTGAGGACATGGTTCGGCCACGACCCGGCCAAGTGGGAGGAGTTCTCGGCCCGCTATGAGCAGGAGCTGGAGGGGCGGCCGGAGGCGGTCGGGCCGATCGTGTCGGCCCTGGACGAGGGCCCGGTGACGCTGCTGTACGCGGCGAAGGACACCGAGCACACGCATGCCTTGGTGCTGCGGGACTTCGTACGGTCCCGCAGGAGCGGCCAGGGCCGGGACCGGGGCCGGGGCTGAAAGGCCTCGCGGACGGCCGGGCAGGCGGGCGGGCGCGGAGCACGCCGGGGTCCCGGAGGCTCGCGGCCGGTCCGCGCGCCGTCTAGGACACCGAGTCCAGCGGCGGCCGTTCCCGGAGGTCCACGTGTCGGGGGCGGGGGTCCGCCCCGCCGCGCGGGAGGTACTGCAGGAGGGGCGCCGGGCTCTCGGGGCCGTGTCCGGGCCCGGCCCCCGTCCCCACGGCTTCGGGGCGCACGCGCCGGAGGATCGCCGCCTGCACTTGGAGGGCCATCGGCCCGAGGTCGGTCAGCGGGCGGTTGCGGTGGCGCCGCTCCCCCAGGTCGACCTGGGCCAGGGCGTCCAGGCCGACCAGGTCCAGAAGGTCCAGCAGCAGACCGGCCTCCACCCCGTACCCGGCGGCGAAGGGAACGCGGCGCAGCACGTCGACCCGTCCCGCCGCCTCCCCGGCCAGCGGCTGGACGAACCCTGAGAGTTCCGGCCGCAGAAGCGCGAACAGCGGCCGGGCCGCGAGCTCGGTCACCCGGCCGCCCGCCGCCTGCCCCGAGGGTTCGCCCGGGTGGGCGGGGCCGGGGGCGCTGCGGTCGTAGTGGCCTTTGACATAGGCGACGGCGGGGTCTTCGAGGAGCGGCCCGAGCAGGCCGGTGACGTAGTGGCCGGTGAAGCCGCGGACGTCGGCGTCGAGGAAGACGGCGATGTCCCCCTTGACCACATGGAGGGACTTCCACATAGCGTCGCCCTTGCCGCGCATCGGGGGCAGGTCCGGGCGGACGGAGTCCTGGTGGTGGACCGCGGCTCCGGCCTCGGCGGCGGCACGCGCGGTGCCGTCGGTGCTGTGCGAGTCGATGACGACGACCTCGTCGACCGTGCCGGCGCCCATGGGGCCTTCGCGGACGGCGGCGACGATGTCCCCGACCGTGTCCTCTTCGTCCCGGGCGGGCAGCACGACGCTGACCCGGCGGCCGCCCTTGAGGGCGCGCAGCCGGTCGATGTCCCACTCGCCCGCCGATCGGCTGCGCCGCCGGAGCCAGTCCCGGACGCAGGGGGCGACCCGGGCGGTGCCGTCGCCGACCTGTCCTCGGTCGGCCCGTCCCTCGTCGGCCCCTGTCCCGTCGGGTCCCGATTCCCCGTTCCCTGCCTCGTCGGTGAACATCGGACCGATCTTAGAGGGCGCCGCCCCGGGCGGAGCGGCCGGTCGGGCACCGCCGCACCGTGCCCGCCTCCGACCTGCCCGCCGCCTTTCGGTAGTGTGCTGCGCTTGTGAGGCACCTTGGGGACAGCGGTGGCGCGTGCCGCGGCGGGGAGCGCGGCGATGCCGGACTCAGCGCGTTCGCTTCGCGGTGGCGGACGGTCGCGGCGCCGTTCCGGGTGCTGGCGGTGGTGCACAATGTGACGTCGGCGACGAGGATGATGGACGTCCTGACGGCCTTGGACGCCGATCCGCGGGTCCAGGCCGTTCTGACGTGGACCAGGTCGTCGATATTCACGCACGGGGTGGAGGAGTTCCTCCGAGGGACGGGGCGCCTCGTCCTCGAATGGGAGGATGCCCTCGGCACCGAATTCGACCTGGCGATCACCACGAGCCTCGGCGGTGACCTGCACAGGATCAAGGCACCCCTGCTTCGCATTCCCCATGGAATGGGATATAATAAATTCTTGAACCGGAAACCGGAAACCGGAAACCGGAAACCGGTCTTCGGTCTCTCCCGGGAATGGCTCTTCCACGACGGGCGGCTCATCCCCTCCTCCATCGTCCTGTCGCATGAGGAGCAGGCCGACCGCCTCGCCGACGACTGCCCGGACGCGCTGCACGCGGCGCTCGTCGCGGGCGACCCCTGCTACGACCGCCTCCTGGCGAGCCTTCCGCACCGGGCCCGGTACCGCCGCGACCTCGGCCTGCGAGCCGGGCAGCGGCTCATCCTGATCAGCTCCACCTGGGGCGAGCGGTCCCTCTTCGGCCGCCACCCCCGGCTGCCGCGCCGCCTGCTCGCCGAACTCCCGGCCGACGGGTTCCGCGTGGCGCTCGCCCTGCACCCCAATGTCTGGCACGGGCACGGCCCTGGGCAGGTCGCGGCCTGGATCGCCGACGCCCGGCGCTCCGGACTGCTGGTCCTCCCCCCGAACGAGGGGTGGCGGGCCGCCCTCATCGCGTCGGACGCGGTCATCGGGGACCACGGCTCGGTCGCCTACTACGCGGCGGCGGTCGGCCATCCGGTGGTGCTGGACCGGGGCGGAGCCGAGTCCGTCGCCCCGGACTCCGCAGTCGCCCGGCTGCTGTCCGCGGCGACGGCGTTCGACCCGCGCCGCCCGCTCACCGACCTGCTCACTGAAGCCGAGGCGGGGCGGGCGCGGACCGAGGCGGTCGCCCGCGAGCGGGTGTCCTCCCGTCCCGGCCGGTCGCTGGAGCTGCTGCGGCGCGAGATGTACCGGCTGATGGGCGCCGCGGAGCCGACGCGGCCCGCCCCGGTCGACACGGTCGCCCGGCCCGTCCCCCTGCCCGGCCCCGCGCACCCCGCGCTCTGGGTGTCGGTGAACGGCGGGCCGGACGCGGACGGTGTGTGCATCCGGAGGCACCCGGCGGCCGTGGTGGACCTGCCTGGGGACCCGGACGCGGTGGGGTTCCTGATGGCCTGGGACGACGAGCCCGACCGGCGGCTGTCCGACCTCGCCGACCTCGTGGTGTGCCCGGCGCCGGAGCTTCCCCAGGACGGCGGGGCGTGGTGCGGTCGGGTGTTCGCCCACCGGGTCGGCGCGACGGCGGCGGCCTACTACGACGACGAGGGCTTCGTGCTGCGCACACGGGACGGCGGCCGGGCCGCGGCCTCGGTCGTGAAGGCGCCTGAGGGGATGGATCCGTCGTTGCCGATAGCCGTGCTCTTCCACCGGATCACGCACCCGGACGGGCCCGGCGTCCTCGCCTCCGGCACGGTCCAGACCGCTCTCATCGGCCCGGACGGTGGCCGGGACCCGCTGGTCCTGAGCGTCGACGCCGGATGAGCGGCCGCGAGGACGGGCGGGCGGAAGCAATCCGGCGCCTGGGCCGGGCGCGCCCGGCTGGAGCCCGNGCGGCGGCCTGAGGCTGGACGCGGCCGCCGAGGTGGCCGCCACCGGGGTCGACTACCTGGCGGTGGGGGCCCTGACGCACTCGTCCCCGGCCCTGGACATCGCCCTGGACCTGCGCCCGGTGTGACCCGGCCCCCGCACCCGCATCCCGCTGACTGAGTGGAGGAACCCCCCGAATGCTCCTGGCGATCGACGTCGGCAACTCCCATACCGTCTTCGGCCTGTTCCGCGGCGAGGAGCTGGTCGACCACTGGCGGGTGGCCACCGACGCCCACCGCACCGCCGACGAGTGGACGGTGCTCATGTCCGGGCTGATCGGCGCCTCGGAGGCCGGCGGCGCGATCGAGGGCATCGCGATGTGCTCGCGGGCCTCGTGCCGGCCTCGGGGGATCCGACCCTGCGAGCTCGGTCTCAGGGCCGCTGGATGTGGTGTTCCGGGAGGCCGGGAGCACGCTCGGGGGTCGCGTCCGCGAGTCTCCGTCCGACCGGGCCGCCGTGATCGCTACGCCTTCAAGGCGGCCCTCCCCTTGAGTCGGTGCCCTGACCATCCGCCGTCGTCCCTCTGCCGCCCGCCCATGGCCGCCGAAAGCGCCACCATTCCGGGGGACGCCATCCTCCAGGAGAGGCCATCGGCCCAGCCGCGCGGCAACGGTACGCACGGGGGCCGGAGGTCCGGCCGGGGGACGTCACTCCTCCGGCCCGGATCCGCCGTTCCCGTGCTCCTCGGGCGGTAGCTGGGCCTCGATACGGGCGGCCGCATGCTCGTCGCCGATTCCCCGGTACAACACGGCGGCGGCGCGCAGGTGGTCCGTCCATCGGTCGGACGGGCGCGCCCGGAGCACCTGCGCCAGCTCCTCATGCGCCCGTGCCTGCTGCAGGACATGGCCGCGCTCCTCGAACGCCGCCAGCGCGGCCCGCAGCTCGCGCAGCGCGTCATCGACCTGCGCGAGACCCGCCAGCGCGCGGCCCCGCTCAAGGCGGGTCTTGGCCGCGTTGACCGGGTCGGCGGGGCCTTCGTCGGCTTCCTCCTCGAACACCTCCAGTGCCGCGGCCAGGGCGTGCAGCGCCTCTTCGGAACGGCCCAGGGCCGCCAGTGAGCGACCGCGCAGCATCGCCAGCACGGCCATCGCCTGGGGCCGGTTCATCGCCCGCTTGAGGGGTTCGGCCCGGTCGAAGCAGCGCAGCGCCTCCGTGTGGTCCCCGTCGTGCTGCGCGGCGATCCCGAGGCACTCCCAGGCCGCCCCCTGGCCCCTGCCGTCGTCGTCGTGCTCGGAGAGGGCCAGGGCGCGGGAGAACTGCTCCCCCGCCTCCGCGACGTGCCCTTCGTCGAGAAGCGCGAGGCCGTACTGGTTGCGGATCCGCGCCTCGGCCGCCGTGTTGCCGACCGCTTCGGCGGACCCGACGCCCAGGACCATGAGGGCCTGGCGGTCGGTGTGGCGGCCGCGCTCCCGCAGGTAGCCGTCGACGCCCTCGGTGATCATCCAGACCGGGTCGTGGTCGGATGCGTCGGCGCGGTCGCGCGCCACCGCCAGGACCGCCTCTAGGTTGGCGCGCATCCACGTCCTCGCGTCGTCACCGTTGGAAAGGGGCGGCGGCGCGGGTGCGCCCTCCGCCTCCGCCATGGTGCGGGCCCGGCGCCGGTCCGCCAGCGACCACCGGCGCGTGACCAGCTCGGCCGCCTCCAGGACGGCGGCGGTGTAGTAGTAGGCGCAGCGCCGCCGGGCCTCCTCGGTCTCGCGGGCGCCGAAGGCGTGGGCCGCCGCGCTGCGGGCATGGGCACGGACGGCCTCGTCCATGCCGAAGCGCTTCTCGGCGCGGTCGCCCACTCGGTGGATGAGCCCGTTCTTGTCCAGGTCGACGAGCGCCGCCTGCGCGGCCCGCAGGTCCGCTCCGAGCAGGGCGGCGACGGCCCGGTGGTCGAAGACGCCGACCGGGTGCAGGCCGAGGAGGCGGTACGCCCGTGCCGACTCCTCGGGGAGCCGGTCCACGAACGCCTGCACTTCGGCGGGGAACGAGCGCTCTCCCATCTCCGGGCCTTCCGTTTCGTCGTCATCGCCCGCCCCGACCTGCTCGAACGCGTCGGCGATCCCGCCCGGCGAGGAGAACGGGTCGTTCGCGAGGGCGGTCACCGCCATGTGGGCCAGGAGGGGCAGGCCCCGGCAGCGCTCGGCGAGGCTGCGGATGCCCGCGTCCTCCCGGGGGTCGGCGGCCATGTCCGGCGGCAGGGCCTTGCGGAGGAACTCCTCTACGGCGTCGTGTCCCATAGGGCCGAGGCGAAGGGTCTTGGCGCCCCGGACGGCGTGGAGAGGGAGCCGCCCGGTGCAGGTGATGACCACGAGGGCGTCGGCGTCGGCCGGGAGGAACGCGCGGACCTGGGCGGCGGTCGCCGCGTCGTCGAGCAGCAGGATGATGGACCGGCCGCGGGTCAGACTGCGGAACACGGCCTCCTTGGCGGCCGTGTCCGCGGGGATCGCCGCGGGCTCCCTGCCGAGCTCCGCCAGCGCGTGCGCGAGCAGCGCGTCAGGCGAGGCCGCCCCGGCGATCCGCGAACCGCCGAGGTCGATGTGCAGGTGGCCGTCCTCGTATTCGGCGGCGACCTCGTTCAGCCATTTCACCGCGACCGTGGTCTTGCCGACCCCGGGAACGCCGTGGATGACGACGGCCTTCACCCGCCCGGCGCCCTCGGGCGCCCGGCGGAAGGCTTCGAGTTCGCCGCACTCGTCACGCCGGTCGGTGAAGTGCTCCGCGACCGCGGCGAGCTGTTTCGGGGGCTCGGTCGGTGCGCCCAAGCCGTTTATGCCTCCGTAGACGGCCCCGGCCTGCAGGACGATCTTCGCGGAGGAGTCACGGAGGATGTTGTGGTGGCCGCTCACGGTCGCCCATTGTGGTGGAGATCCGCGGAGCCCACCAGGAGCGCGGCCCCCCCGCCGCGGCCGAATGCGGCCGATTACGGCGGACTGCGGCGGATCGCGGCCGCTCCTGCGGCATCGGGGCCCGAATGCGCGGCGGGCGCGGGCGGCCGTCCTGTACGGCGCCCGCGCCCGTGCGCGGAAGGTTCATGGAGGGGACGGGGAGTCGGCCCCGGGTCGGGTCACGCGCCCCGGCCGAGGCGCTCCCGCACGGCGGCGACGGTGTCGGCGGCCGCGGTACGCACGCGCTCGGTGGCGGCCGCACCCATCTCGGCGCCGCGGTCGCGCAGGGCGGCGGCCTTCTCGCCCCAGGCCGCGGCGCGGTCGTGGCCGACCCAGGCCAGGACCAGGTCGCGGCGGGCGAAGAGCAGCGCGACGACCAGGGCCGGAATCAGCGCCATGGCCAGCGCCCCGGCGGCCAGCGGCGCGTCCGTCGCGGCGAAGTTCACGGCCGACATGTCGTTGGCCGCCGTCGAGGCCTGGGTGCCGGTCTGGCCCGACTGGCCGCCGTCGCCGTCCTTGCCGGTCGCGGCCGTGCCCTGCTCCTGGGCGTCCCCGGTGTCCTTGGAGTCCTTGGCGTCCCCGGAGTCCTTCTTCTCGTCCTTCTTGCCGTCGTCACCCGACCGCTCGTCGGGGACCGGGGACACCGCGTCGGTGCACTCCTCGCCGGATCCCATGGGGCGGGGGGCGCCCTCGGTGCCGTGGCCGTCGCCCCACTTGGTGATGGTGTACTCGACGTCGATGTGGCCCTCGCCTCCGGACACGGTGTAGCTGGAGCCGTTCCAGTCCTCGCCGGTGAGCTTGGCGAAGGTCTTGCCGTCGAGGTCGAGCAGGACGTTGCAGCCGTCGGCGGGGTCCCCGGGGCCGCGGTCGCCGATGAAGAAGTCGGCCTTCTTGCCGTTGTACTCCACGTACCCCTCGGTGCCCAGCGGCCAGCTCGGGCTGGCCGCCAGGCCCTCCTGCATGGGCTCGCCGGAGGCGGGGGCGCCGGTGTCGCCGTTGATCCCCGATCCGTCGTCCCAGAAGTACGAGGCGGTGACCTGGCCGTGCTGAATGGCGTTGTCAGTGCTCATGAGTGGCGGTGCTCCCGGTGCAGGGCCGGTTGTGGCGTTGGACGGACGAGGCCGGGGGCTCCACGGCGGATTCGGGCGCGGCGGGTCTGGGGCGCGGCGAATCCGGGCACGCCGGTGGCGCGAGTGGTGTCGGAAGGGCGGGTCGGGGGCGCCGGGGATGGGCGCCGGTCGGGGAGGCGGCGCGTGGGCCGCGGTGCCTCCCCCTCCCGCTCGGGGCCGGGGACCTCGATCCCGGCGCACCGGAGGCGCCGGGGTCCGGCGGCGTCGTGGACGGGGCGGCGGCATCAGGGCCGCGTCCGCCTCACGGGCCGAACATCGGCAACAGTAACCCCGCATCAAGCAAAAGGCGAGGTCAAGGCGTAGGCGGCGGGGGTTCGGCGGGTTAACGCGGCGGGGGCGGACCGCCCCGGAACCGGCCACACGCCCGATCTTCTCGGTGAGAGTCCGGTCAAAATGCGCGGCTGGTCACATTCCGGTAACGAGGAGGGTCGGAAGGGGTATCGCCCCCTCGGGCACGCCGCTCCGCCCCGCCCCTTGGCCAGCCCTCCACCGGGCGCCGAACACCGGGCGCGCCCCGCTGCCGCCGATCGGCGGAGAACGGCGCCCGCACCGCATAATCGGTCCATGCGCCCCCACCCCGCCCGCGCCCCCGACCCTTCCGCCCTGTCCCGCAGAGAGAACTGGACCGGCGGTTTCTACGAGGTCGCGTTCGAGGTCGGCGGGGGTGAGCGGAGCCTCCGGCGGGTCCTGTCGGCGCTGTGGCCGGCGGCGGGGGTCGAGGGCTGCTTCGGCTCGCGCGACCACGATCCCGGCGACCGGGACGAGGTCCCGCTCACGCTGTCCTCGCTGGAGGAGTACGGGCACTTGCGCGGTGTCCTGGAGCTGCCGTCGGGGCACCGCGTCGTCTGCGGGTGCTTCGCGGTCCGGCTGGACGACGGTCCCGACCGGCTGTCGCTGTACCTGCCTCTCGGGGCGCTCTGCGCGACGGACCCCCGCATCGGCGCCTTCCCGTTCGGTCCCGACGGAACGCGGTCGTCACTGGAGTGGCGGCTGCCTCTCGACGCGTGGCTCGCCTCCGTCGCACGCGCGGTGCTCGCCGAGGCGCCGTTCGGCCTCGCCCTCATCGGGTTCGAGCCCGACGCTCCGCCCCGGGCGCCAAGTCTGAACGGGTCACCGCCTGAGGAGCGGTGGAACGGGGTCCTCCTCTCCGACGGGCGGTACTTCCCCGCCGACCACTGACCCGCGCACCCGTCGCCGCGCCCCGGACGCGTGCGCCCGGGGCAGAGGGTTGGGGACGGGGGCGGAGGGCCCAGGGGTCAGGACGCGTCCAGGCGCGGGAAGACGACCCGCTGCAGGATCAGCGTGATCGCCGCCGCCGCGGGCACCGCGATGAGGGCGCCGACCAGGCCCAGCATCGCGCCGCCGATGAGGGCGGAGGTGATGGTGACCGTAGGGGCGACGTCGACCGACCTCTGCATGATCCGCGGCGAGATGACGTAGCTCTCGATCTGCTGGTACACGAGGAAGAACACCAGCGTCACCCCGCCCAGGAACAGGTCGCCGACGCTCACCGCCAGGGACGCGGCGAGGGCGCCGATGGTGGTGCCCACCAGGGGGATGAGCGCGGTGACCGCCACCACCAGGGCCAGGGTCAGGGCGTACCCGGAGCCGATGGCGGTCAGGTAGAGGAAGGCCACGACGCCGCCGATGGCGGCGATGAGCAGCTGCCCGCCGATGAAGTCGCCCACCCGCCGCACGATCTCGTCGCCCAGCTCGCGCACGCTGCTCCGGCGCGACCGGGGCACCAGGCGGTAGGCGGTCTCGGTGATGCCGGGCAGCGAGGCCATGAAGAACAGCGTGAGGATGAGCACGGTGAAGGTCGCCACCAGCGAGTTCAGCACGGCCTGGCCGATGCCGAACACGCCGCCGAAGACCTGCTGGCCGAAGTCGGCGCTGGTCACCAGGGACTGGGCCTGGTCGATCAGGCCGAAGCGCTCGTCCAGGTCGGCCATGACCGGGTTCTGCTGGAGCCGGCGCAGGTAGGAGGGGACGTTCTCGGTGAACTCGGTGACCTGCTGGGTGAGCGGCGGGACGAGGGTCCACACGAACACGGCGGTGAACAGCACCAGCGCGGCGCAGACGGTGAGGATGGCCGCCCAGCGGGGCAGGCCGCGGCGGCGCAGGTACTCGATGATGGGGTTGAGGCCGACGGCGAGGAAGAGCGCCACGAGGATGTTGATGAAGACGCCGCGGATCTCGATGAGCGCCTGGACCAGGACCCAGGCGGTGAGGACCCCGAGGGCGCCGGTGAAGCCCAGGACGAAGAAGTTGGGCACCGCCGCTCCCCCGCGGTTCGCCGCCCGGAGCGCCGCACCCGCCGGGCTCGGCCGGGGCGCGTCGGGGCCGGAGGGCCCGTCCCCGGGCCGCTGCCCCGCCGCGGCCCCACCCGCGGCCTCCTCCCCGGTCCCCCCTTCCGTCCGCCCAGCCGCGTCTTCGGTGCCCGACGGCGCCTCGTCGCGGCCGCCTCCGGTGTCCGCCTTGCCGGTATCCGGGTCTCCGTCCGCCCCGCGCCTCTTCGCAGACTCAGGGTGCTCGTCCACGTGATCCCTCCCTCTCCCAGGCGGCAACGCTAGCGTGCACATCCGCCCGCGAGGCTGAACCCCACGCGTCCGGCCGGTCGTGTCCGGGGGCCTGTGGGAGGTGATCCGGCGATGTTCCGGTGACACACCCCGCATCAGGCGGCGACGGCAGCAGTCGGGCGGTCGCCCGGTCCTCCCTGCTGTCCCATGGCCCCCTCACGACACAGTCGAGCGGGTCCGACGGCGGAATCGGTGCCCTGGTCCTGGCCCCGCCTGGGGGTCTGGTCGTCGGGTGCGAGGAGAAGGCGCCGACGACGAAGGTCAGCGGCTCTTACGGCAGCGCTGTCGGGCGCCCGGCGCGTGGATGGCTACCCTGATCAGCAGCGGCACAG
>NZ_ANBH01000346.1 GCF_000341185.1 Nocardiopsis chromatogenes YIM 90109 | reverse complement strand
AGGTGGGGCCGCTGGCCTCTCCTCGTCGCCGCTCTTCCGACGACCATGCACACGCCTGCCACCCGACGACGCTGCAGGTGGGGACGCCGCCCTGCGTCATTGTTGCTGCTGCTTTTCCCTGCACTCCGGCAACCCGGCGCCCGGCCGGGGGCGGTGAGTGGGGCACCGGCCGCTCCGTCGCCGCCCTTCGCGGCGACCACGTGCACACCCGCCGCCCGGCAGTGCTACCGCAAGGGCCGCCGGCCTGCATCGACGTGGACGCGGACACAGGTGGGCGGCGAGGATCGGGCCCGATTCGCTCGCCCTCCTCGCCGCCCGTCTCCTGCTATTTGCTCTCGTCCCGGTCGCCCGGGCGGGTGTTCGGGACGCGGGGGGTGTCCGCGCCCTTTCTCAGGCCGATGGTCGAACCCAGCCACACCAGCGGGTCGTACCGCCGGTCGGCCACGCGCTCCTTCAGCGGGATCAGCGCGTTGTCGGTGATCGTGATGTTCTCCGGGCACACCTCGGTGCAGCACTTGGTGATGTTGCAGTACCCGAGCCCGAAGTCGTCCTGGGCGGCCATGCGGCGGTCGGCCGTGTCCTCCGGGTGCATCTCCAGCTCGGCCACGCGCATCAGGAACCGGGGCCCGGAGAAGGCCTCCTTGTTCTCCTCGTGGTCCCGCACCACGTGGCACACGTTCTGGCACAGATAGCACTCGATGCACTTGCGGAACTCCTGCGAGCGCTCCACGTCCTGCTGCCGCATCCGGAAGCTCCCCGGCTCCGCGCCCTCCGGCGGGGTGAAGGACGGGATCTCCCGCGCCTTCTGGTAGTTGAAGGACACGTCGCACACCAGGTCGCGGATGACCGGGAAGGTCCGCATCGGCGTCACCGTGATCGGCTCGTCGTCGGTGAACGTGCTCATCCGCGCCATGCAGGACAGCCGCGGCCGCCCGTTGATCTCCATCGAGCAGGACCCGCACTTGCCCGCCTTGCAGTTCCACCGCACGGCCAGGTCCGGGGCCTGGGTCGCCTGGAGGCGGTGCAGCACGTCCAGCACCACCTCGCCCTCGTTCACCTCGACCTCGTAGGACGCCAGCTCCCCGTCGTCCCCGCCGCCGCGCCACACGCGGAACGTCCGTTTCGCGCTCATCGGTCCTCCTCCTTCGCGGCCGCCTCATCGGGGGTCTCGGCCGGGAGCTCCTCCTCGGTCAGGTACTTGGCCAGCTCCTCCCGGTCGAACAGCGCCATCAGGTCCGGGCGCAGCACATCGACCGGCCGGGTGCGCAGCCGCACGCCGCCGCTCCCGGTCAGCGACGCCACCAGGTTGACCTTCCGCCACGGCGCCGACATCCCCGGGAAGTCGTCGCGGGTGTGCCCCCCGCGCGACTCCTGCCGTTCCAGCGCCGCGCGCGCCACCGCCTCCGACACCATCAGCATGTTCGGCAGGTCCAGGGCCAGGTGCCACCCCGGGTTGTAGACCCTGCCGCCCTCGGCCCGCACCGACGCCGCCCGGTCGGCCAGCTTGGCCAGCGACTCCAGCGCCTGCTCGATCTCCGGCCCCCGGCGGATGATCCCCACCAGGTCGTTCATGGTCTGCTGCACCTCCTGGTGCAGGGCGTAGGGGCTCTCCCCGGTCTCCCGCTCCAGCGGCTCCGCCTGCCGCCGCAGCGCCTCGGCGACCGCCTCGTCCGCGGGCACGGGGCGGCCGTCGAGGGCGTCCAGGTACTCGGCCGCGCCGAGCCCCGCCCGGCGCCCGAACACCAGCAGGTCGGACAGGGAGTTGCCGCCCAGCCGGTTGGAGCCGTGCATGCCGCCCGCCACCTCTCCTGCGGCGAACAGCCCCGGCACGACGGCCGCGCCGGTGTCGGCGTCGACCTCGACCCCGCCCATGACGTAGTGGCAGGTGGGCCCGACCTCCATGGGCTCGGCGGTGATGTCGACGTCGGCCAGCTCCTTGAACTGGTGGTGCATCGACGGCAGCCGCCGCATGATCTCCTCTGCCGGCATCCGGCTGGCGATGTCCAGGAACACCCCGCCGTGCGGCGACCCGCGCCCCTCCTTCACCTCGGCGTTGATCGCCCGCGCCACCTCGTCGCGCGGCAGCAGTTCCGGCGGTCGCCGGTGGCTGGCCGGGTCGGTGTACCAGCCGTCGGCCTCCTCCTCGGTCTCGGCGTACTGGGCGGCGAACACCTCGGGGATGTAGCCGAACATGAACCGCTCGCCCTCGGAGTTGCGCAGCACGCCTCCGTCGCCGCGCACCGACTCGGTGACCAGGATGCCGCGCACCGACGGCGGCCACACCATCCCGGTCGGGTGGAACTGCACGAACTCCATGTTCAGCAGCCCCGCCCCGGCGCGCAGCGCGAGCGCGTGCCCGTCGCCGGTGTACTCCCAGGAGTTGGAGGTGGTCTTGAACGACTTGCCGATGCCGCCGGTGGCCAGCACCACCGCGGGCGCCTCGAAGAGCATCGGGGCGCCGGTCGCGCGGTCGTAGGCCAGCGCCCCGGCGACCTTCTCCCCCTCCTTGACCAGCTCGGTGACGGTGGTCTCCGCGAACACCCGGAGCATGGCGTCGGGGTCGCCCAGCTCGGCGGCGTCGGCCTGCTGGAGCTGCACCACCCGCTGCTGAAGGGTGCGGATCAGCTCCAGCCCGGTCCGGTCGCCCACGTGCGCCAGGCGCGGGTATTCGTGGCCGCCGAAGTTGCGCTGGCTGATCCTCCCGTCTCCGGTGCGGTCGAACAGCGCCCCCCACATCTCCAGCTCCAGGATGCGGTCGGGGGCCTCCTTGGCGTGCAGCTCGGCCATGCGCGGGTCGTTGAGGAACTTGCCGCCGCGCATGGTGTCGCGGAAGTGCACCTGCCAGGAGTCTGCGTCGTTGACGTTGCCGAGCGCGGCCGCCGCACCGCCCTCGGCCATGACCGTGTGGGCCTTGCCGAACAGGGACTTGGAGATGATCGCGGTGCGCTTGCCGCGCTGGCGCGCCTCGATGGCGGCGCGCAGCCCGGCCCCGCCGGCGCCGATCACCACCACGTCGTAGGCGTGCCGGGTGGTCTCGCTCAGATCGGGCATGGCGCTGCCCTCCTCACCGGTGTCGGGCTCGTCGGGAATGGTGGGCGGCATGTGCTGCGGGCGGCGCTCAATTGACGATCCTGAGGTCGGTGAGCACGCCGCTCGCCACCAGCGCCACGTACAGGTCGGTCAGGACGAGCGTGCCGAGCGTGATCCAGGCGAACGTCATGTGCCGGGTGTTGAGCTTGGAGACCACCGTCCACAGCCGGTACCGCACGGGGTGGGACCCGAAGCTGCGCAGGCGCCCTCCGGTCACGTGGCGGCAGCTGTGGCAGCTCAGCGTGTAGCACCACAGCAGCACCACGTTGGTGAACAGCACGATGTTGCCCACGCCGATGCCGAAGCCGCCCTCGGCCCCGTGGAACAGCGCCACGGTCGCGTCATAGGTGTTGACGACCGAGATGAGCAGGGCCGCGTAGAAGAAGTAGCGGTGCGCGTTCTGCAGGACGAGCGGGAATCGCGTCTCCCCGGTGTACTTGGCGTGCGGCTCGCGGACCGCGCACGCGGTGGGGGACTGCCAGAACGAACGGTAATAGGCCTTCCTGTAGTAGTAGCAGGTGAACCGGAACAGCAGCAGGAGCGGAAGGCTGACCACCGCGAACGGGATGAACCACGGGAAGTCCCACGGAAGCCTCCCGAACACCGCCGCGTCGGACGCGCACTGGCCCGCGACGCACGGCGAATAGAACGGGGTGAGGTAGTGGTACTCCTGCACCCAGTAGTGGTCCTGCTGCAACGCCCTGGCCAGGCCGTAGACCAGGAAGGCGGTCAGCCCGAGCACGGTCAGGACGGGCCCTGACCACCACCGGTCGGTGCGCAGCGTCCGTGCGGTGATCCGCGCGCGCTCGAGGCCGGGCTGTTCCGGCGGGGGAAGAGTCGATGTCATGGCCGCACATCTCCCTAAGGATCGGTGGAGCCACGCTAGGACGGCGCGATCACGAATTCAGCAAGAAATCACAGCGCAACGGATGTGAAAAACACCACTCCCCTGGAAGGGGGTCCGGCGATTCGGCGATAAATGACCGCTTATCCGATGGCTGGTGTTTCGGGGGTTTTGTCGCCTGGTGGGGCCTGTGGTGTCCGTGGGGCGATCGAATGCCCTTATGGAACGGTGAAAGTGAGGCCAGCCTTCATTTCTGGAATCTATCGCACCGTTCCCGTGCGTCACGGCAGTGACGCGGCGATCACTTCGAGGTCCTCGCCGAGCTCGTCGCGGGTCAGGTGGGTCAGGTACGCCATCAGGTGGCGCCGGAACGCCTTGGCGCTGTTCGACGGCTCCACGTCCTTGCGGTGCGCCAGCGCGATGGTGCGCAGCAGGCGCGGCCAGGCCAGCGGCGTGCCCCGCAGCCCGGGGCGGTTCTTGAGCACCATGCTCGGCACCACCGCCAGCCCCAGTCCCGCCTCGACGAACCGCAGCACCGCGTCCATCTCCCCGCCCTCGACCGCCATGCGCGGCTCGAACCCGGACTCCCGGCACGCCGTCAGCGTCGCCTCCCGCAGGTCGTAGCCGCGGCGGAACATCACCAGCGGCCGGTCCCGCAGCTGGGTCACCCGCATGCTCGCCCCCGTCGTCGGCGGCGGGGCGTCGGCCGCGCTCACCACCACCAGGTTCTCCCGCAGGATGGGGGTGGTCACGAACGCCGGGTCGCTGCTCTGCAGCGGCAGGATGATCAGCGCCAGGTCCAGCTCGCCCTTGCCGAGCGCGCGGATCAGGTCGCGCGAGCCGCTCTCCTCCACCCCCAGCTCGATGCCGGGGAAGCGGGAGTGGAACCCGGCCAGCGCGTCGGCGACCAGGCCGCCGCACAGCGACGGGGTGGCGCCCAGGCGCACCCGCCCCTTGCGCATCCCCGCCAGCTCGGCCACCTCCCGCCGCGCCGTCTCCATGTCGGCGACCATGCGCTGGGCGAGCGGCAGCAGCGCCTCACCGGCCGGGGTGAGTGTGATATTTCCCCGTGCGCGGCTGAACAGCGGCGTGCCGAGGTCGCTCTCCAGGGCCCGGATCTGTTTGCTCAGACTGGGCTGGGCGACCTGGCAGAGCTCTGCTGCGCGGGTGAAATGCCGCGTCTCGGCGACCGCGAGGAAGTACGCGAGCTGCTGGAACTGCATGCCCCATAGCCTACGGCTATGGACACCAGGGCCCCCATGACTTAGACGACTTTCTTTATGGAGTCTTAAAGTGGCAGGTCGTGGCGAACAGTACCCTGACCAAGCAGCGCGCGGAGGCGCGGCGGTCGACGGTGGCCCTCAAGTCCGCGATGGCGGTCACCGGCCTGATCCTCGTGCTCTTCCTCATCGCGCACATGTACGGAAACCTGAACGTCTTCGCCGGCCAAGAGGCGTTCGACGACTACTCGCACCACCTGCGTGAGCTGGGCGAGCCGATGCTGCCCCACGGCGGCTTCCTGTGGATCATGCGGATCGTCCTCCTGGCGTCCGTCCTGATCCACATCGGTTCGGCGGTCGCCCTCACGCGGCGCGCCGGAAAGGCGCGCCCGGTGCGCTACCGGACCAGGAAGCCGGTGCAGCAGACCTACGCGTCGCGCACCATGCGCTGGGGCGGCGTCATCATCGCCCTGTACGTGGTCTTCCACATCCTCCACCTGACCACGAACACCATCGCTCCCGGCGGGGCCTCGGACAGCCCCTACGAGCGGCTGGTCCGCGGCTTCCAGCCGGAGAACTTCTGGGTCACCGCGATCTACATCCTCGCGGTGCTCCTGGTGGGCCTGCACCTCCGCCACGGCATCTGGAGCGCCGCGGCCACCCTCGGCCTCAACCGCGAGGGCCGCCGCCGCGCGATCAACACCGTCGCGATCATCGTCGCGGCCGTCATCACGGTGGGCTTCCTGCTGCCCCCGTTCTCCGTTCTCTTCGGGCTGGTGGGATAAATGACCGAGCTCTACACCGAGGGCGCCCCGATCGCCGACGAGAAGGCGCCCGCCGGACCCATCAACGAGCGCTGGGACAAGCGCCGCTTCTCCGCGCGCCTGGTGAACCCGGCCAACCGCCGCAAGCTGTCGGTGATCATCGTGGGCACCGGCCTGGCCGGGGCCTCGGCCGCCGCGACCCTGGGCGAGGCCGGCTACAACGTCAAGTCGTTCTGCTACCAGGACAGCCCCCGCCGCGCGCACAGCATCGCGGCCCAGGGCGGCATCAACGCGGCCAAGAACTACCGCAACGACGGCGACAGCATCTACCGGCTGTTCTACGACACCGTCAAGGGCGGCGACTTCCGCTCGCGCGAGTCCAACGTCTACCGCCTGTCCCAGGTCAGCGTCGAGATCATCGACCAGTGCGTGGCCCAGGGCGTGCCGTTCGCCCGCGAGTACGGCGGCCTGCTGGACAACCGCTCCTTCGGCGGCGTCCAGGTCTCGCGCACCTTCTACGCCCGCGGCCAGACCGGCCAGCAGCTCCTCATCGGCGCCTACCAGGCCCTGGAGCGGCAGGTCGCGGCCGGCACCGTGGAGATGAACACCCGCCACGAGATGCTGGAGCTGATCGTCGTCGACGGCCGCGCCCGCGGCATCGTCGCCCGCGACATGGTCACCGGCGAGATCGAGACGCACTTCGCCGACGCCGTGGTCCTGGCCAGCGGCGGCTACGGCAACGTCTTCTTCCTCTCCACCAACGCCATGGGCTGCAACGTCACGGCGTCCTGGCGCGCGCACCGCAAGGGCGCGCACTTCGCCAACCCGTGCTACACGCAGATCCACCCGACCTGCATCCCGGTCAGCGGCGACTACCAGTCCAAGCTGACCCTGATGAGCGAGTCGCTGCGCAACGACGGCCGCATCTGGGTGCCCAAGGAGGCCGGGGACGCGCGCGACCCGCGCGAGATCCCCGAGGACGAGCGCGACTACTACCTGGAGCGCATCTACCCCTCCTTCGGCAACCTGGTGCCGCGCGACATCGCCTCCCGCGCCGCCAAGAACGTCTGCGACGAGGGCCGCGGGGTGGGCCCCGGCGGGCTGGGCGTCTACCTGGACTTCGCCGACGCCATCAAGCGGATGGGGCGCCCGGCGGTCGAGGCCAAGTACGGCAACCTGTTCGACATGTACCAGCGCATCACGGGCGAGAACCCCTACGAGGTCCCGATGCGCATCTACCCGGCGGTCCACTACACGATGGGCGGCCTGTGGGTCGACTACGACCTGCAGTCCTCCATCCCGGGCCTGTTCGTCACCGGTGAGGCCAACTTCTCCGACCACGGCGCCAACCGCCTGGGCGCGAGCGCGCTGATGCAGGGCCTGGCCGACGGGTACTTCGTGCTGCCGAACACGATCAACGACTACCTCGCCGACGGCCCGTTCGACGCGGTCGACGAGAGCACGCCCGAGGCCAAGGAGGCGGCCGAGGCGGTGCGCTCGCGCATCGACAAGCTGCTGTCCATCGACGGCGAGCGGACGGTGGACTCCATCCACAAGGAACTCGGCCACATCATGTGGGAGTACTGCGGGATGGAGCGCAGCGAGGAGGGCCTGCGCAAGGCCGTCGACCGCATCCGCGAGCTGCGGGAGGAGTTCTGGACCAACGTCAAGGTCCTGGGCTCCAACGACGAGCTCAACCAGGCCCTGGAGAAGGCCGGCCGCGTCGCCGACTTCCTGGAGCTCGGCGAGCTCATGTGCATCGACGCGCTGCACCGCCGCGAGTCCTGCGGCGGGCACTTCCGCGCCGAGAGCCAGACCGAGGACGGCGAGGCGCTGCGCCACGACGACGAGTTCGCCTACGTCGCCGCCTGGGAGTTCACCGGGACCGGTGAGCCGCCGGTGCTGCACAAGGAAGCACTGGAGTACGAGTACGTCGAGATGAAGCAGCGGAGCTACAAGTGAACATCACCCTGCGCGTTTGGCGTCAGAAGGGCCGCGACGACGCGGGCCGGATGGTCACCTACAAGGTCGAGGACGTCAACCCCGACATGTCCTTCCTTGAGATGCTCGACGTCCTCAACGAGAAGCTCACCCTGCAGGGCGAGGACCCGGTGGCCTTCGACCACGACTGCCGCGAGGGCATCTGCGGCGCCTGCGGCGTGGTCATCAACGGCGTGGCCCACGGCCCGGAGAACACCACCACCTGCCAGCTGCACATGCGCAGCTTCAAGGACGGCGACGAGATCACCATCGAGCCGTGGCGGGCCAAGGCGTTCCCGGTCGTCAAGGACCTGGTGGTGGACCGCGGGTCGTTCGACCGCGTGATCCAGGCCGGCGGCTTCATCAGCGCGCCGACCGGGACCGCCCCGGACGCCCACGCCACCCCGGTGCCCAAGGCCGACGCGGACCGCGCGTTCGACGCGGCCACCTGCATCGGCTGCGGCGCCTGCGTGGCGGCCTGCCCGAACGCCTCGGGCATGCTCTTCACCGCCGCCAAGATCACCCACCTGGGCAGCGTGCCCCAGGGGCAGCCCGAGCGGGACGCCCGGGTGATCAACATGATCAACCAGCACGACGCCGAGGACTTCGGCGGGTGCACGAACATCGGCGAGTGCGCCGCGGTCTGCCCCAAGGGCATCCCGCTGGACACCATCTCCCAGCTCAACCGCGACCTGCTGGGGGCGCTGGCGAGCAGCAAGTCCGAGTAGCGGCCGGGCGCACCGGAGCACTGGAGCACCGAGCGGGGCCGTCCTGTCCAGGGCGGCCCCGCTCCGCGTTCGCGGGGCCGGGTCAGTCGCCGGGCTCGCGGACCATGCCGTGGAAGGCCGGGCGCCCCTCCTCGGCGACCCCGCCGGAGGCCTTGAACCCGAACCGCTCGTAGAAGACCAGGGCGGACGGCTCGGTGGTCTCCAGGTAGACCGGTACGCGGTCGATGTCGGCCCGCACCAGCCCCGAGCGCAGCAGCGCCGAGCCGATGCCCGACCCCTGCGTCACCGGGTCGACCGCCAGGCACTCCAGGTACCAGTGGGGCCGCTCCGGGGCCGCCTTCTGGACGTCGGCCATGAACGCCGCCAGCTCCGGGATCCGGGACACGGGGAACAGCCCGAGGGTGTGCGGCACCGTGCGCAGCAGCCCCCTCCCGCTCGGCAGGGAGGCGCCCGGCGGCACCCAGACCGCCGCACCGCGCACGACGGGGCGCTCGTCGCCCGACACCGCCACGGTCACGCTCCCGGCGGGGACGAAGGAGAACCCGGCCTGGGCGGCCCACCACCGTGCCGACCGGGCCATGCGCGTGTGCGGGTCGGGGAAGAGCCACACGAAGAGCGGGTCGTCGAAGAAGGCGCGGCTGAGCACGCGTGCCACGCCCGGCACGTCGTCCTCGGTGGCGGTTCTGAGGGTGAACTCCGGCTTGTCGCTCATGGGCTCCGCCTTGCTCCTGGGACGGTTCGGATCACGCGGGCGTCGGGGGTCGCACCAGAATAGGGGCCGCCCGCCGGGCCGCCCCGGCGCTCACGCACAGTGGCCGGTTGTGGACGGGGCCCTTCCCGGGGGCCGGGAGAGCGCGGTCAGACGCCCGTCCCGTCGGTGCGGGGGCCGGGGACCGGAAGCGCCCCCGGGGCCGCCTCGGGTTCGCGGACCATCCCGTACAGCGGCGGAACGCCCGGCACGTCGATCTCGCCCGTGGACACGAACCCGAAGCGCTCGTAGAAGCCGGTGTTCTCCTTCTTGGACGATTCCAGGTAGACGGGGACGCCGTCGGCGTCGGCGCGGGCCAGCCCCGAACGCAGCAGCGCCGTCCCTGCTCCGGTGCCGCGCGCGTCCGGGTCGGCCGCGAGCTCGGCCAGGTACCAGTGCGGCCGCCGCGGGCCGTGCGCGGCGATCTTCTGGTAGGCGGCCAGGATCTCCCCGGTGCGGCGCGCGCCGAAGAGCCCGATGAAGTGCGGTGCGCCGCGCAGCAGGGCGAGCGGGGAGGTGCCCCGCGACCACGGGCCGCGCCAGGTGGCGGCCCCCACCACCCTGCCGTCGGCGACGGCCACCTCGGCCAGGCCCTGGGGGACGTAGTCGAACCCGCTCTCCAGGGCGTACAGGCGGATGGACCGTTCGAGCCGGTCCGCGGGGTCGGGGAAGAGCCAGGCGCTGTAGGGGTCGTCGGAGAACGCGCGGGCGAGGGTGCGGGCGATGGCCCCGATGTCGTCGTGGTCGGCGGGGCGCACCCGCACCTGCGGCCGGGCCGCGGCCTTCCGGGCCGCCCCCTTCGCTCCCTTGCCCGCCGTCCCCTCGGCCTTCGGCGTGCGGCGCTTCTGCGGCGACGGGCGTGCCCCGTTGTCCGTTCCCATGGCGTCCCCCCGGTCGTGCGGTTGCGGATGACCTGGAAGCTACCAGCGCGAACGCGTCTGAGCCCCAGGCCACGCGGGGTGTCGGCGCCCAGGTGGCGCCGGACCGCGGACGGATCCGACGGCGCGGAGCGCCGGGTTAGGGTCCGCACACGACCCGAACCCATGAGGGGGTTGCCATGACGGACGAGACAGATCGCAGGGACCGGCTCAGGAGGAGGTTCTGGTCCTCCATGAACGGGGTCGTGGGTGCCGTCCTGCGCTCCCGCGCCCACCCGGCGCTCAGCGGCGTGTTCATGCTCCTCACCTACGAGGGGCGCAGCACCGGGCGCTCCTACACCCTTCCCGTCGCCTACTACCTGCGCGAAGGCGGCGAGGTGTGGGTGCTGAGCGGGCACGGCGGCTGGGCGAGGAACATGCGCGGCGGACACGAGGCCACCGCGCTCATCCGCGGCCGGGAATTCCGCCTGTCGGGCACGGCCGTGGAGGACACCAAGGAAGTCGGCGACATGATGGCCGAACTGCTCGAGGAGCGCGGGCCGCGCGCCCTGCGCGGGCACGGGCTGCGCCTGCCCACGGACCGGCAGCCCACCCACGACGAGGTGATGCACGCGGCCGAGGGCGTGTGCATGGTGCGCTTCCGCGTCCTGCACGAGACGGCCTGAGGGCCCATCAGGTGGAGGGCCCAGAGCCCTCCACCGGCTGGTCGAACACGTGCGCGCGCACCCAGGCGTGCATGGCGACCGCGGCCGCCGCCCCCGCGTTGATCGAGCGGGTCGAGCCGAACTGGGCGATCGACAGCACCGCCGAGCACACCTTGCGCACCTCGTCGGAGAGCCCGGGCCCCTCCTGGCCGAACACCAGCACGCAGGCGCGCGGCAGCGGGTAGGTCTCCAGCGGCACCGCCCCGGGCAGGTTGTCGATCCCGACGACGGGCAGGCCGCGCTCCTGGGCCCAGGCGGTCAGCGCCTCGGGGCCGGGGTGGTGGTGCACGTGCTGGTAGCGGTCGGTGACCATGGCCCCGCGCCGGTTCCACCGGCGCCGCCCGACGATGTGCACCGCCTCGGCGGCGAAGGCGTTGGCGGTGCGCACCACCGATCCGATGTTGAGGTCGTGCTCCCAGTTCTCCACCGCCACGTGGAAGGGGTGGCGGCGGGTGTCCAGGTCGGCGACGATCGCCTCGCGGGTCCAGTACCGGTAGCGGTCGACGACGTTGCGGCGGTCCCCGTCGGCCAGGAGGGCGGGGTCGTACCGGCCGTCCTCGGGCCAGGGGCCCTCCCACGGGCCGACGCCGACCTCGGGCGTGCCGTTCGCACCGGTCAGGGCATGATCACTCACACGCCCCAGGTTATGGGCCCTCAGGGGTGCGCGGGGCGGGCGAGCGGCCGTGCGCCGCCGGGGTCAGCCGTTGATGTGGAAGCCGCCCTCGAGCTTGTTGATCTGCCACACCTTGTTGTCCCGGCCGCCGGTGACGGTGTTGTGGACCGTGTTGTACTCGGTGTGCTCGTCGGCGGTGAAGTGCGGAGCCAGGGTGGAGACGAGCCCGCGGATGTCCTCGTCGCGGTCGGCGGCGTCGCGGATGTGCCCGGCGAGCGTGCCCACGAGCACCTCGTCCTCGCCGTCGGCGTCGCGGGCCTCGTCGAGGGCCTCGCGTTCGGGGGTTCCGTCGCCGAAGCGCTTGCGCAGCGCCTTGCGGAGCGAGGCCACCGAATCCTTGGCGCCCTGGGTGAGCAGTTCGGTGGCCTTCCCGGCGACCGCGGCGGCCATCGCCAGCATCACCTCGTCGCCCATCGTCGCGTCCTCCAGCCGTCGGCAGCGGGGCAGGGGGCGTGCGCGGCCCCGAGCTCAACCCTGCCACCTTGGCACACGGTGTACGCGTCCGGGCCGCGTGCCCGTGACCGTATACGGTCACCGGCATGGCCCGCAGGCCGGTGCGTGAGGGCGTGCGTAGGATCACTACCGAACCCCCTGGCCCCCCGATCCGCCGAGGAGTCCACTCCGGTGACGGCTTACCACAACGAGTCGAGCAACAATCGTGGCGGCAACCATGTCCAGGTAGGGCGCGTCGACGAACTGGTCATGAACGTGATCAACGAGGCGGCGATGCCCAAGAGGCCCTTGTGGGACGTCGTCAGAGCGCTGCACGGCCCCTTCGTCAACCACGACGACGCGTGCGCCTACGCGGGTGAGGTCTACCGCGGGACGGCGTTGAAAGGGCGTCCGGGGAGCCTCTACGTCATCGGCCCCCGAGGGGTGGGCAAGTCGGCCTTCGGGGTCGAGGCAGCGTACCTGCTCCGCTCCCTGTACCAGGAATCGGCGTCCGAGCAGGGGGACGGGGCAGTTGGGACCGCCCGGTCGGACGAGCGCGGGGTCTGGGGGCTCCACGTCGACCTGGACGAGCAGCGTGCGGCGGGTGCGGGGGCCGGGAACCACGTCTTCCTCGGCGACGCGCTCGCGTCACTGCTGCGCGACCTCGGAATGCCCGGGGACGATGTGCCTCCGACCCTCAGGGAGCGTTCACGGGAGTTCCGCAGGATCACCGGTGAGGAGCCCTGCATCGTGATCGTCGAGGGGATCACCTCCGCATGGGAGGCCGACCTCTTCGCGACAGGGGACGGCAGCATGGTGCTGCTCACCGGGCGTGGGGAGATCACGGGCCTTCGGCGCCGCAACGTCCCGACCGTGCGCCTGCCCGCCCTGCGTACCGATGACGCCCTGGCACTCCTCCGCGGTTTCGACGGCCCCGAAGAACGCCTGGCGCGCCTGATCGACGCCGATCCCGGGGCCGCACGGGCCCTGGCGGACCGCTGCGGCGGGCTCCCGCTCGCCCTGCAGATCGTTGGCGCCTATCTGAGCATGTGGCCCGAGGAGACCCCCGCCTCGGTCGTCGCGCGGCTCGACGCCGCCGGTACCCGGCTCCCCGAAGAGCTCGACCGCCTCGTGGAGGCCGAGGAAGGGGAGCCGCGCCTGGACGAGGTCATCGCCCTGGGCTTCGGCGACCTCCGCTCGGACGCGGCCCAGCGGCTCTACCGCGCGCTGGGCGGCCTGCCGGGACGGCGCGTATACGAGGGCCTGCCCGCCGCCCTGCTGGGGTCCCTGGAAGAGGCGCGCGACGCCCTCGGGCGGCTCGTCCGGTCCTGCCTGATGACAGCCGAAGGAGGCGGCCGGTATCGCTGGGAGCCCCTGATCCGCCACGACGCCTACCGGCGGGCGCAGGCCGAGCCGGATGAGCGGTGCCGGGACGTCAGGGAGCGCGCCGTCGACTGGTACACCGCCTCCCTGGCCCAAGCGGACCGGCTGTTCGGAGGTACGCGGAGCCGGGCGACACAGGAGGAAGGGGACGCCGAGTCGCGCCGAGCGGTGGCCACACCCTTCTCAGCGGACGGGGGCGAGGCTTTGGCTTGGACGGCCCAGGTGTTGGACTCGGTTCCGGCTCTCATGGCCATGGCCGTGGAGACTGAACGCGCACGCAAAGCGCTCGTGATGGCGGAGTCGTGCTGGTATGCAGTGCACGAGCTGCGACGCGGCTCTGTGGGGAAAGAGCTGTTCGGTTCCGCGAGCGACATAGCCCGACAGGTAGCGGAACCTGCGCTGGTGAGCCGGATGGACAATTATCGGGCTCGGGTGCTGGTCGACAACGGAGCGTTCGAAGAGGCGGCGGCGGTCATCGGCGCGGCGCTTGAGGGTGTGCTTGGCGCCGAGGACCGTGCGGCTCTATTGGAGACCCGCGGATTGGTGTGTGCAGAGCGCGGGGAGTTCGATCAGGCCGAGACCGTGTTGCGTGAACGCCGCCGGATTAACGAGAGTCTCGGCAACCGGCGGGAGCGCGCGATCGACGGATACCAGCTCGGTGGTCTGCGCCTGCGTATGGGAGACCTCACGGGGGCCGGACGTGAGCTGGAGGCCGTGCGGGAGATGGTCGCGGACGAGTTGGTGCGCTTGATGGCCTCGGACTGCGGGGACGAGACGAGCCGTATCGACGACTGGCGCTCCATCGGAGCCAAGAACGAGGCCCGACTGGGACACTTGTACCTGCGGTCCGGTGAGCCCGAAGCAGCCCTCCGAGCGGGAAGGGCGGCCATCGAGGGGTTCGGGGACAAGGGCGCACCGCTGAGAAGGGCGGACGCGCTCGGCGTGATGGCGCGTGCTGTCAAGTTGCAAGGGGGGGCGGCCGTTGCCGGAGAGTGGGCGGCGGCGGCAGTGCGGCTGTATAGAAAGGGCTACCAGTACGAGAAGGCAGCAGAGCTGGCGGAGCTGATCGACTGATCGGAGTCGAGGCGGTGGCACGGAGGCCGCCCCGCATCGAAATGGAACCAGCGTTCAGCATGAACTCAACCTCGACGGCGTCGAGCAAGCGCCCGGCTGTCGACACGTTGCGCACGACGGCGAGGAGCTTGCGCTCGAATGAAGGGAGGGGCCGCCGGGGACATCATTCGGGCTCGGGGGTGTCGGGCGCTAGAGACCCGGAATCTCCTCGTCCTCATTGCGGCGTCCCCGCCCCATGGCGAAGGGGCGCGCGAGTTTGCGCCGGCCGACCATGGGGCTCAGGAATACGGCGGTGACGATCGCGAACAACCCCAGGGCGCCATCGGGCGTGAGGAACGCGCGCACCGCCAGCCCCGGGGATGGTGGCCGCCCCGCATCACGACGCCGGTCCACACCGCACGTAGTGGCGAGCGTCACACGCGCCAAGAGTCAGGCGACGGCTAGCGCGGCGGCGAACGGCCACGTGGTGCCGAGGAACTCAACCAGCGACGAGGCATCCTCGTGTGAGTTCCGACCTACGGCGACGAACGCGCCGACGCACATCAGGGGCAGGGTCGGGCAGGCGGCACCGAAGGCGTGCAACGGGGAGGCCGGATCCAGCTCGTCCCGCCCGAGCGCGGCCGCGTAGTAGGTCGCACTGCCGTGGTCGCCCACCACGGCGTCGGCGGCTACGAGCGCCGCCCGTCAGCCTCTCGCGCTGCTCCGGGTGGGACAGGGCGAGCGCGGTGGGGACCGGGACCCCGGCGTGAAGCAGCTGCTCGGGGGCCAGACCGGAGGCCGTCCGAAGCGGCCCGGCGGCCTCCGGCACCAGGCGGTTGTGCCCGGCGCCGTGTGGCATCAGCAGCAGGGGCGGTCCGTTCAGGCCGGGGACCGCCGCCGTACCGCCCGCCGTGGAGAGCCGGTGCAGCCCCTCGTTGGGCGAAGTGGCCATGGCGAGTGCGAACTCTCCGCGCCGTGCCACCGCCTCCTCCCAGGACAGGGCCTCCCCACTCCGGCGGCGGCGAGGACGGCGCGCGGATCCCGTACTCATTGACCGATCCGGGATTCAGGGCGAACTCGATGGCGATGCGGTCGTCGTCGCCGAACACCTCTATGGCGTCGAGGAGTCGCCCGGCTGCGGGCACGCTGCGCACGACGACCAGGACCTTGCGCTCAGGAGGGGGCAAGGTCCCACTGGATGCGCGGGGGGGGAGGGGCATCGATCAGGCGCTAGGACGGCGCTATGAGGCCGGATCCTCCTCGCCGTTCTCACCGGTCCGCCCGTCGGCGCGGTCGGCGCTCTTGCCGCGCCCCATGGTGAAGGGGCGGGCGAGCTCGCGCCAGCCCACCATCGCGGCGCCGAGGAACACGGTGGTGACGATCGCGAACGACCAGGGGGCGCCGTCGGAGGTCAGGAAGGCGCGCAGGGCAAGGCCCACGGGGACGGTGACCGCCCACACGATCACGCCCGTCCACACCGCCCGCATCGGTGCGCGCCACGCCCGCGCCGCCAGCCACCCGGCGATGAGCCCGGCGGCGAAGGGCCACGCGGTGCCGAGGAACCCGGCGATCGAGGAGGCCTCCTCGTGCGAGGCCCGCCCGACGGCGACGAAGGCGCCGATGCAGACCAGGTCCAGGACGGCGGCGACGGCGATGGGGACGAAGCGCATGCCTCCAGGCTATGGCCGGTGGCGGGGCCCCGGTACCGGGGGCGGCCCGTAGCCGCCCGCCGTCGAACGTGTGAGCGCATCCGGAGAATCCGCGGATACGCGAGAAGGACCGGCCGACGCGGGGGGATGGGGGCCGCGCCGGCCGGTCCGGTGCCGCGGTGGCTCCGCGGCGGGTGCGTGGTGCTGCGGCCCTGTGCCGGGCCGCCGGGTCAGCCCGTCAGCAGGGTGACCCCGTAGGCCTCCAGGATCGGGTTGACCGGCTGGAAGAAGGTCGTCCCGCCGGAGGTGCAGTCGCCCGAGCCGCCGGAGGTGACGCCCTGGGCCTGGTCGTCGCTGAGCCAGGAGCCGCCCGAGTCGCCGGGCTCGGCGCACACGTCGGTCTGGGTCAGCCCGTTGACCGTGCCCTGCGGGTAGGACACCGACTGGTTCTTGGCCTGGATGGTGCCGCAGTGCCAGCCGGTGGTCGAGCCCGACCGGCAGACCGAGGCGCCCTCGGGGGCCTCCTCCGACCCGGCGACCGCGACGGTCCCGCCCGCGTAGTCGTTCACGGCGGGGGTGGGGGTCCAGCCGTCGTCGGTCTCGACCGCCGCCATGTCGGCGCCGGGGAACTCGGCGTCGGTCACCGTGCCGGTGCCCGAGCCGTCCTGGGACCCGACCCGGGTCCCGGCGGCCCCGCAGTGGCCCGCGGTGACGAAGCCGGTCTCGGTGGCGAACCCGATCGAGCAGCGGCCGCCGCCCGTGGAGTAGGCGTCGCCGCCGACCACGTCGGCGTAGAGCCGGGGCTCGTCCTCGGTGGTCTCGACCGTGTAGGCGCCCTCGGGAACGCCCGCGGCCTGCGCGAAGTCCTGCGCGGCGGCCTCCTGGCCCTCCAGGGCGGTGATGACCACGCTGTCCTGCCGGATGTCCGGGTACCACCCGGCGATGCCCTCGGACAGCTCCGCGCCCTCGGCGTTGAGGTCGGCGACCACGGCGTCCAGCTCGTCCTGGCCGTTGTCGACGACCTCGGCCTCGGCTCCGGCGGCGGTGACCTCGTCGGCCGCCGCGGCGTCGGTGACCGCGACGGTCAGGGTGCCGGTCTCGATGTCGAACCAGCTCCCGCCGAAGTCCTCGCCCAGGTCCGAGCTGAGGGCCCGGTGGGTCTGACCGGCCTCGGCCTGGGCGTCGAGCAGCTCCTGCGCCTCGGTCTCGCTGAGGCCCAGGTCGCGCTGCATCGCCTCGACCGGGTCCCCGGCGACCGAGCCGCCGGAGGCGCTGTCGGCCGCCACCGTGGCGGCCTCCCGGGGGGATTCTCCGGACAGGGCCGCGAAACCGGCCGCGACCAGGCCCAGAGCGAGCGCGCCGCCTCCTGCGGCGCGCACGATGGTGGACGTTCGCATCCATCCGCCCTTTCACAATGTCGGGGGTGGTGAAGGCGGGTCCGCGTTGAAGAGCGGGGGCTCAAGGCGGACCCGGCCGCCGGGCCGACCGGGGCTCCGGTGGGCGCCGACAGGCCGTTCACCCTGCGGTTTTGCACCGCTTTGGGTAAACGATGAGCCACTTTAAGTCATGGTGTCCGTGTGGCGACAGATGCCGGTGACCTTCCGAAATGGAGGGATGTTACCGACTGGTCGGGGCAGTCGGGCCGCGTGTGCGGGCGGGCGGTGCCGGAACGGCGACGTGGCGCCGAGGATACCCGATGAAACGATGATGGGATGTCTGAAGGGGATCGGGAATGTCAAGAACGGAGGCTGGCCGGATCAGGACGGTAAACCCGGCGCCGGGATAAGCGTCGGTTGGCGCGGAGCGGCGCGGGGTTCAGGCGGACTGTCCACCCGAGAGGGGTTCGACTGGGCGAACCGTCGATCCCGCTGCCGATGGGGCGGCCGGGCGTCAAGGCGCCGGGGCCGGGCCGCACGGGCCCGGCCCCGGCGTGTACCCGGCGCCCGGAGGCGCCCGCCGGACCCCCGCCCCCGTCAGTCCGCGGCCGCCCCGTCCGCGATGCCCAGGGACGAGCGCAGGAACTCCACCTGCAGCAGCAGCAGGTTCTCGGCCACCGTCTCGTCGGTCGGCATGTGGGTCACCCCGGACAGCGGGAGCACCGTGTGCGGCCGCCCCGCCGCCAGCAGCGCCGACGACAGGCGCTGGCTGTGCGCGAACACCACGTTGTCGTCGGCCAGCCCGTGCACCAGCATCAGCGGCCGCTTGAGCCCCGGCGCGTCGTCCAGCAGAGAGCTGCGCCGGTAGTCCTGCGCGCGCTCCTGCGGCAGGCCCAGGTACCGCTCCGTGTAGTGCGTGTCGTACAGCCGCCAGTCGATCACCGGCGCCCCGGCCACCGCCGCGTGGAAGACGTCCGGACGGCGCAGCACCGCCAGCGCCGACAGGTAGCCGCCGAAGGACCAGCCCCGGATGCCCACCCGGTCCAGGTCCAGGCACCCGTACCGCTCGGCGGCGTCCCGCAGGGCCGCCACCTGGTCCTCCAGCACCGGCTCGGCCAGGTCGGTGTGGACCGCCTGCTCCCACTCCACCCCGATGCCGGGGGTGCCGCGGCCGTCGGCCACCAGCACGGCGAAGCCCTGCTCGGCGAACCACTGCGAGGTCAGGTACGCCCCGCGCGCCTCCAGCACCCGCTGGGCGTGCGGGCCGCCGTAGGGGTCGACCAGCACCGGGAGCCGCCGCCCCGCGTGCGCCCCCTCGGGGTCGAACCACGACGGCAGCACCAGCGCCGAGGGGATGCGGCGCCCGCCGGCCCGCCACAGCCGCGGCCGGGGCGCGGGCAGCTCGGGCTCCTCCGCGTGCGAGGCGATCTCGGTGGCCTTGCCCCGCGTCTGCGACCAGGCGTCGGCCACCACCAGCGTGCGCACCCCGAAGGCGTCCAGGGAGCGCCGCTGCACCACCAGGGTGCCGCCCCGCATCCGCCCGGCGTCGACCGCGGACCCCTCCAGGCCGGGCAGCTCCACGGGACCGGCGAAGCCGTCGGAGGCGTCGAAGAGCCACAGCTCCACCGCGCCGGGCCGGTCGGCGGGCGAGACCGGGCACAGGACGCGGTCGCCGTCGATGTCGGACACCCCGCGCACGTACAGCCCCGGCGGGCCCATCGGGCGCCCGCCGACGAAGAGCCGCCGCTCGCCGCCCTCCTCGCGGCCGATCCACACCGGCTCGCCGCTCGCGGTGAAGTCCGGCACCCCCGGCATGATCTCCACCCACACCGGATCGGTCTCGGTGCGCACCGGCCCGGTCAGCCCGGTGGCCGGGTCGGCGCTGAAGACGGTGAGGGTGCGCTGGTCGCGGCTCTGCGCACCGAAGACGGCGGTGGGGGTGCCGTCCGGGCCGGTCGTCCACCCGGCGGTGGCCAGGTAGGGCAGCGCCTCGCGGTCCCACTCCAGCCAGTGCGGCTCGGAGGGGCCGTCGCCGCCGCCGCGCACGTCCAGCACGGCCAGGCGCACGTCGGCGTTGTCCGTCCCGGCCGCCGGGTAGGCCATCGGCTGCGCCCCGGCCTCCGGATCGCCGGGGTCGGAGATGTACCACCGGGCGACCATGGACTCGTCGACCCGCGCGGCCAGCAGCGCCGAAGCGTCCGGCGACCACCACATGCCGCGGTGGCGCCCCATCTCCTCGGCGGCGATGAAGTCGGCCAGGCCCCAGGTGACCCCGGGGCCGTCGGGCTCGGCGACGGCACGGTCGGCGCCGGAGCCGACCGACACCACGCGCAGGGCGCCCCGGCACACGTAGGCGACGGACTCCCCGCGCGGGCAGATGCGCGGGTCCACCACCGGTGCGGCCGCGGTCAGCTCGAACGGCGCGGCGTCGTCGCCGACGAGGTCCACGCAGTACAGGCGCCCGGACAGGGCGAACACCGCCCGCGTGAAGGCCTCGTCGGTGCTGTAGGCCACGATGCCGCCGCTGCTCACCCGCAGCCGCTCGCGGCGCGCGCGCTCCTCCGGCGGCAGGTCCTCCTCGGAGCCGCCGATGGTGTGCGGGTCGGCCAGCACCCGCTCCCGGCCGGTGTCCAGGTCGAGCAGCCACAGGCATGCGGCGCCGTCGGTGCCGTGCCTGCTCCGCAGGAAGGCGACCTTCCGGCCGTCGGGGGAGAGGGCGAATGACCGGGGGACGCCCAGCGTGAACCGCCGCGTCCGCGCTTCTTGCCGTGGAAAGCTCATGCGGCGATTGTCGCCCATCGGGCGGTCCCCGGGCGCGCGGGGCGCGGGCGCCCCACCCGTCCGGGAGGACCGCCGGTTCGGCCCCGGTATCGTCGGGTGCCATGACCGACCGCCGACTGCTGCTGGTGCACGCCCACCCCGACGACGAGACGATCGTCACCGGCGCCACCATGGCCAAGTACGCCGCCGAGGGCGCCGAGGTCGCCCTGGTCACCTGCACGCTCGGCGAGCGGGGGGAGGTGATCCCGCCCGAGCTGGGGCACCTGGCCGAGGAGCGCGAGGGCGGCCTGGGCGAGCACCGCATCGGCGAGCTCGACAAGGCCTGCCTGGCGCTGGGCGTGCGGGACCACCGCTTCCTCGGGGGCGCCGGGCGGTACCGCGACTCCGGCATGATGGGCGCGCCGACCAACGGCGACCCGTCCTGCTTCTGGCAGGCCGACGTGGAGGAGGCCGCGCTCCGGCTCGCCGAGGTGATCCGCGAGGTGCGCCCCCACGTGGTCGTCACCTACGACGACAACGGCGGCTACGGGCACCCCGACCACATCCAGGCCCACCGCGTCACCCTGCGGGCCTTCGAGAAGGCGGCCGAGCGCGCGCTGGCGGGCCAGCCCTGGCAGACGCGGAAGCTCTATGCCATCGCCCAGCCCAGGACGCGCCTGGAGGAACAGGTGGCGCGCCTGCAGGCGGAGCCGGGGCCGTTCACCGCGCCCTCCGAGGTCGGCGACATCGCGCCGGGCACCCCCGACGCGCGGGTGACCACCCGTGTCGACGCCTCGGCGCACTGGGCCGCCAAGGCGCTGGCCATGCGGGCGCACGCGACCCAGATCTCCGTCGACGGCGAGCGGTTCGCGCTGTCCAACGGCGTCGCCCAGGAGATCGACGCGGTCGAGCACTTCACGCTGCTGCGCGGGCCGACGCCCCGCCCGGGTCCGGACGGATTCGAGACCGACCTGTTCGCCTAGGCTCTTCCCGTGCCCGATTCCGCTTCCGCGGGCCGTACCGGCCCCTTCGCGTCCGCCGTCGACTTCGTCGTCCACCCCGCCCTGTTCTGCGCCGCGGTGGTCGCCGGGACCGTGGGCGGGGTGCTCTTCGGCTGGCTGGCCTGGCTGTGGATGAGCGGGCCGGTGGGCCAGGTGCTCTCCGGCGCGGCCCTGCTGGTGTGGATGTGCCTGCTGTACGCGGCGGTCCGGGCGGCGGGGTGGGCCACCGGCTCGCGCGTGGGGGCGGGCGTCTGCGCGGCCGGGTGGACCCTGGCGCAGGCGGCGCTGCTGCTCGCCGGTGAGTCGGGCGACGTGTTCTTCCTCCTGGCCTCCGCCGGGATCAGCAACGCCTACCTGTACGGCGGGGTGGCGGTGGTGGCGTTCGCGGTGGTGTTCACCCCGCCGGCCGGTACGCGGTCCGGTTGAGCCGGATCAGTTGAGCCAGAACCGCATCAGCAGCTCGCCGAAGAAGATGTCCATCTGCGGCATGCCGATCTTCTGGAAGAACCCGGTCATGGCGTTGATGTAGGCCAGGTTCACCACGTTGAACCACAGCACGGCGAAGACCGCGATGGTGCCGAAGAGGCCGAAGCCGCGCGCGACGCGCTCCATCACCTCGAACCGCCGGGGGCTGGCCGTGGCCGCCTCCAGCAGCGGCACGAGGATGCCGTAGCCGTCCAGGCCGGGGACGGGCAGCAGGTTCACCAGCGCCGCCGTCAGGTTGAGGTAGCACAGGAACATCAGGCCGCCGATGAGCCAGTTGTCGGTGACCATCCCGGCGGGCACCAGGAGCATCACCGCGACCGCGAACCCGGCCGCCAGCACCAGGCTGGCCACGATCCCGGCGAGCGGCGCCAGCATGCGGCGGCCCCGGCCGCCGAGCGACTCGCGGTCGACGTAGGAGGCCGGCCCGGTCAGGCCGATGCCGCCGAGCACGACGAACACCACGGGCATGATCAGGCCGGTGAAGGCGCCCCCGCCGGTCTCGCCCGTCTCCGCGACCCGGCGCTCCCGGTAGGCGAGCGGGTTGAGCCGCAGGTAGCCGCTGCCGCGCAGGCCGCGGTCGCCGCCCAGGTAGGCGACCAGGGCGTGGGCGAACTCGTGCACGGCGAGCGAGAGGATCCAGGCGCCCACGATGAACACGAACGGCGCGTAGGGCGTGCCGCCGTAGGTGTAGAGGTCCTGCGTCTCCTCCCAGCGGGTCCAGGAGAAGTACCCGGCGAACCCGGTGACGCCCAGGATCAGCAGGAAGACCGGGCTGGGCAGCAGGTCGAAGACGGAGGAGCGGGCGGGGTCGGCGGGCGCGCCGCCCTCTCCGGGGCCGGCGCCGTCGGCACCGGCGCCGGTGCCGTCCGCACCCTCGGTGTCCCCGGCGCCGTCGGTGCCCTCGGCACCCTCGGCACCCTCGGTGCCGTCAGCGCCGTCAGCGCCGTCGGAACCGGCCGCGTCGGTCGCCACGGCGCCCTGCGGCTCCTCCCCCTCCGGGCCGGCGCTCTCGGCGGGCGTCTCGGAATCCGTACCGGCCGGATCGGGCGTGGACATGCTGCTCCCACAGGTCGTGACTGCTGGTCGTGAACGATGGCGGCCGGCCGAGCGGGCGGCGGGGGAGGCGCCCGGGCCGACGCCTCCAGGCTACGGGGCCCCGGGCGCGGGTCCGGCTGAGGGTGCCCTGCCGGGCGCGGCGGGCGGAGCGGCGTCGGTCACAGTCCCGGCCGCAGCGCCGGCCGCACGGTCACAGCGACGTGCTCGGCGCGGTGGCCGAGCGGTGCATGGCGGTGAGGGCGAACGCCTGGCCGCTGCGGGTCAGGTCCGGGGTGCCCGTGCCGCCGACCAGGTCGCTGCGGCGGACGAAGCCCAGCGTCTCCAGCAGCCAGGTGACCTGCAGCAGCACCGCGTGCACCTGGGAGGTGGCCGGGGACTCCCCGGATGCGTCTCCGCCCCACCCGGCCTCGGCCAGCACCTGGCGCGCCTCCTCCATCACGTCCGAGCGCTCGGCGCGGGCGTGGCTGCCGGTGGCCCGCGGGGAGCGCTGCAGCAGCAGCCCCAGCAGGGTCTCGGTGGCGGCCTGGGCGAACCCGTCGGAGTCCAGCACGCTGTCGGCCACCGCGCGCCACAGCTCGGCGCCGTCGCCGTGCAGCCGCCGCCCGCGGCGGGTCAGCACCATGCGGCGGCCCGCCCTGCGCACCGCGCGCATCCCGCGCAGCAGTTTGTGCAGCGAGATGAGCTGCATGGCGTCGGTCTCGCTGCGCGGCGGCGACGGCGAGGTGGCCCAGTCGAACTCGGCGCACAGCTCGCGCACCACGGTGGGGGAGATGTAGCCGATCTGGGTGAGGCCGATGCCCTCGTCGGCGAAGTCGAGCAGGCGGCGCACCGGCGCCAGCGCCGCGTCGGCGTCCGGCGGCGGCTCCGCGCCCACGATGAGCTGGCCCAGCAGCGGCCAGAGCCGCTGGCGGTGCGGGTGCGAGGGCGAGCCGAGCCAGCCGCGCACCCGTTCCTCGCGCACCCGGTCCAGGCGGCTGCGGCCCTGCCCGTCGGGCTGGGTGAGGAAGGCGCGGGTGAACCGCTCCTGGGCGGTGCGCCAGCCGCGGGTGCCCGGCCGCACCTCGCCCGCGGCGATGGCCAGCTCCAGGGCGGCCGAGGTGGCCTGGTGTGCGGAGATCTCGGCGGTGCCCAGGGCGGTGCCCCAGGTCATCTCGGGCAGGTCGGGCGGCTCCACCCCGGAGGCGCGCATCGCCCGGCGGTAGGCGGCCAGGCCGCTGTCGTGGCCGGAGGAGTGGGCGTCCAGGATGGCGCGGGTGGTGGAGGAGGAGCAGATCGCGGCGTAGCGGTCCAGGTCCAGCAGGGAGAACAGGCGCCCCAGGGAGCGGGCGGTGAGCATGCGCTCGCCGGTCTCCCCGGCGAACCGCACCGGCAGCACGTACCAGCAGAACTCCTGGACCGACCGCTGGGTCAGCTCCTCCAGTTCGCCGCCCCCGGTCAGGGAGGCCAGGGCGTTCTCGGCCAGGCGCGCGGCGCGCGGGTCCAGCCGGGCCAGCTGCGCGAGCGCGGACGCGACGGTCTCCTGCATGGCGTGGGTCGGCACCTCCCCCTGCCGGGCGCTCCGTTGCCGGTCCGGCTCCGCTGTCGTCCGTTCCTACCGTTCCGTGTCGGGTTCCCCCCGGGTCCGTCGGCGCCGCTCGGGCGGGCGCTGCGGTACCAGCCTGCTCCCGGCGACGTCGGCCTCGGCCACCTCGACGGGCGCCCCGTCGCGCCTGCGCACCGAGATGGTGCCCTCACTCCACCGTTCCAGGACACCGACGATATCCCGGAACCGGCCGTCGGGCAGCCGCACGCGCAGCACGGCGCGGCGCCCCACGTCCCCGGGGGAGGCCTCACGGGCCATCCGAGCCCCGTACTCCACTCGATCCGACCCCCAATTGGGCACGTGAGCCCACTGAGCGCAATACTGGAATCTGCGAATCGTCTGACGTGAGCCCGGCGAGTCCGCGTGCCGGATGCCCGGCGTCGCCCAGGCTACGACAGCGAAGACCCTTGCACGCGGTCAACGTGGCGAAGACCGAAGAGGAGTAACGACGTGACCTACGTCATCGCGCAGCCGTGCGTCGATGTGCTCGACAAGGCCTGCATCGAGGAGTGCCCTGTCGACTGCATCTACGAGGGCGAGCGCATGCTCTACATCCACCCGGACGAGTGCGTCGACTGCGGCGCCTGCGAGCCGGTGTGCCCCGTGGAGGCCATCTACTACGAGGACGACCTGCCCGAGCAGTGGTCCGAGTACTACAAGGCCAACGTCGAGTTCTTCGACGAGATCGGGTCCCCCGGGGGTGCGTCCAAGGTCGGCAAGTACGACACCGACCACCCGATCATCGCCAAGCTGCCCCCGCAGGCGGAAGGCGAGTAGCCGGAACGACCTATGCGCCCGGACCGCGGGCGACACCGGGACGGCCGGCGGTCCGCGCCGCACGGCGCCGCTTGGCGCCCGTGCGGTGCGGGTAGGGCCGTTCCGGAGGACCAGGGGACCGGGCCCGGCACCGCCGGGCCCGGTCCCGCGAACGCCCGCCCCGGGAACGACGGGGGCGGGCCCGAGCCGCGCGGAGCAGATCGTGACGGCGGAACTGTGATGGGGGAACTGTGATGGCGAACCGACGACGCCTCGCCGACCGGATGCCCGTCTTCCCCTGGGACCGCCTCGCGCCGCACAAGGCGACGGCGGCGGCGCACCCGGACGGGATCGTGGACCTGTCGATCGGAACCCCGGTCGACCCGGTGCCCGAGGTCGTCCAGCGGGCGCTGGCCGCCGCGGCCGACGCCCCCGGGTACCCGGCGACGCACGGCACCCCGGCGCTGCGCGCGTCGGTCGCCGGATGGCTGGAGCGCAGGCACGGCGTCCGGGTCGACCCGGAGGAGGACGTGCTGCCCGCCATCGGCACCAAGGAGCTGGTGGCCTGGCTGCCGACGCTCCTGGGCCTGGGCGAGGGCGACACCGTCGTCCACCCCGAGCTGGCCTACCCCACCTACGACGCCGGGATCCGCCTGGCGGGCGCGCGGCCGCTGCCCGCCGACGGGCTCACCGCGCTCGGCCCCGAGCGGCCGGGCCTGGTGTGGATCAACTCCCCGGCCAACCCCACCGGCCGCGTGCTCGGCGCCGACCACATGCGCAAGGTGGTCGACTGGGCGCGCGAGAGCGGGGTGATCGTCGCCTCCGACGAGTGCTACCTGGACCTGGACTGGGAGGGCGAGCGGCCGCTGTCGGTCCTGCACCCGGACGTGTGCGGCGGTTCGCACGCCAACCTGCTGGCGGTGCACTCCACCTCCAAGCGCTCCAACCTGGCCGGGTACCGGGCCGGGTTCGTGGCCGGAGACTCCGAGCTGATCGCCGAGCTGCTGGCGGTGCGCAAGCACGCCGGGATGATCGTCCCGGCGCCGGTGCAGGCCGCCATGGGCGCGGCGCTCGACGACGACGCCCACGCCGAGGAGCAGAAGGCGCGCTACCGCGCCCGGCGCGAGGCCCTGCGCGGGGCGCTGGAGTCGGCCGGGTGGGCCATCGACCACTCCGAGGCGGGGCTGTACCTGTGGGCGCGCCGCCCCGGCCTGGACGCCTGGGGCGCCGTGGCCGAGCTGGCCGAGCGCGGCATCCTGGTCGCCCCCGGCGAATTCTACGGGCCGAAGGGCTCCGGCCACGTGCGGATGGCCTTCACCGCCACCGACGAGCGCATCGAGGCCGCCGTCAAGCGGCTGGAGACCCCGGCGGCGTAGGGGATGTCGCGTGGGTCACGGCCTCGTGTGCGACGCCCGGACGCCCTTCACCGCGTTCTCATCGGGTGACAGCACGCTCAGGCCGACCCCTCCGCTTTCGGTACTGTGACGACACATCGGCCCGAACCGACAAGTGGGGCAGGCCCTACAGCGCTACCCCAGCGGGACGTGTCGTCGCCGTATCAAGGGACACGGCGGCCTTGTGACGGGCCTGACGCCTCCGGCGCCTCCTACGGGCATGACCCCGCGCAACACCCTGTATCCGCCCGCCCCGCGGGCGGCTCAGCCCAGCACGACCTGGCCGTCCGGCGCCCGGTCGGGGACGCTCTGCCACCCCTCCTGGCCGTTCTCGGCCGTCCAGCGCTGGTCCTCATAGCTGACCGAGGTGATCCCGTACTCCTCGGAGTTGGCCACGGCCCACAGCGCCATCGCCCAACCCAGATCGCCCGTCTGCGGCCGCTCGCCGGGCGGGGGCAGCGCGCCCGGGTCGGCGCCGAACACCCGCTTCATCTCCTCGACCGCGCCGTCCACGTCGGTGGGGGCCGACGGCGACGGGGACGGAGAGGGCGACTCCCCGGGCGTGCGGCCCGGCTGCTCGGGCCAGCAGGTCACCGCGGGTCCCTCGGAGCCGGTGAAGGCGCGCGCCATCGTCCGGGAGCGGTTCTCGTGCTGGTCGTAGGCGAACCCGTCGGCGCTGCGCTGCACCGCCTGCGCGGCCTCGTACACCGGCATGTCGGCGTAGGCGTCCACCTTCTCCAGGTGCGCGTAGAACTCGTTGCTGGAGTAGACCGGATCCATGATCTGCTCGGGGGAGCCCCACTCCTGGGAGGGGCGCTGCTGGAACAGGCCGAGCGAGTCGCGGTCGCCGTAGTCGATGTTGAAGAACTTGGTCTCCTGCCACACCGTGGCGTAGGCCACGACGACGGCGTGCTCGGGAAGGTCGCGGCTGAAGGCCACCCCGCCGACGGTGGCGGCGCTGGCCGCCTGCTCCGGCTCCAGCGGGTCGGTGGTGCCGTCGACGCGCACGGTGCAGCCGGCCGCCACCGGCGGGTCGATCTCCACCGGCTCGACCGAGCTGATCACGTAGTAGCCGGCGGCGACCAGGGCGCCGCACACGGCGGTCAGGACGGCGAGGATCTTGACGAAGGCGGAGATCCTCTTCCGCTTCTTCGGACGGGTCTTCTCGTGCACAGGCAGGCCGTTGGAGTCATGGGGCGGGCCGCGCTGCGCGGCCGTGCGCCCCGAACGGACAGGGACCGGCCCCCGGGCGTGATGGGGGACGTGCGGGTCTCACGCCGTTGAACCGGGGTGTTCGCTACCCGAAATGGTAGAGCGTCTCCGGGGGGACCGCCGTGCAGGCGGCGCCGCGCCGGAGCGTACCGTCCATGCGCGGGGGCGGCCACACCGAGGCTCCGCCGGTTCGTCGGCGCGCCCGTGAACCAGTAGGCTCACCTCCCATGACCACCTCGTTCACCAGTCCGCTCCCCAAGGAGATCGACGAGCTCTGGGAGCGCCGCTCCGAGCTGACCCCTGACGACACCGCCGCCCGCGACACCATCATCGGCGCGGTCGACGAGCTCGACGCCGGCAAGGCGCGCGTGGCCTTCGTCGACGCCGACACGGACCAGGTGGTCGTCGACGAGCGGGCCAAGCGCTCCATCCTGCTCAGCTTCCGCGTGCTGGGGATGGAGGAGTCGCAGGTCGGCGACTTCTACCACCACGACCGCATCCCGCTGAAGAAGCGCTTCGAGGGGGTGCGCGTCGTCCCGGGCGCCATCGCCCGCTGGGGCGCCCACCTGGCCCCCGGCGTCGTGCTGATGCCCTCCTTCACCAACTTCGGCGCCTGGGTCGGCTCGGGCACCATGGTCGACACCTGGGCGACCGTGGGCTCCTGCGCCCAGGTCGGCGAGAACGTCCACCTGTCCGGCGGCGTGGGCGTGGGCGGCGTGCTCGAACCCCCGCAGGCCTCCCCGGTGGTCATCGAGGACGACGCGTTCCTCGGCTCGCGCAGCATGGTCGTCGAGGGCGCCCGGGTGCGCCGCGGCGCCAAGCTCGGCGCGGGCACCATCCTGACCTCCTCCACCCGCGTCTACGACGCCGAGACCGGAGAGGAGCTGCCCCGCGGCGAGGCCCCCGCCTGGTCGGTGTGCGTTACCGCCAACCGGGTCAAGAGCTTCCCCGGCGGCGACTTCGGCATGCCGGTGCTGCTGGTGCTCAAGCGCCTGGAGGAGGGGCAGGAGCACGACAAGCTGGCCCTGAACGACATGCTGCGGGAGCACGGCGTCAACGCCTGACGCGCCTCCCGGCGGACCGGGCCGCCCCGCTGCGCGGGGCGGCCCACGCGCCCGTGTGCCCCCGCCCCCGACCCCGAAGGTTCCGGCGATGCTCAACCTCGCAGACGACGTCCGCGCCCTCACCGCCCGCCTCGTCGACACCGAGTCGGTCAGCGGCGGCGAGCGCGCCCTGGCCGACATGATCGAGCAGGCGCTCTCGGGCCTGCCGCACCTGCGGGTGGACCGGGACGGCGACGCCGTGGTGGCCCGCACCCACCTGGGCCGCGCCAAGCGGGTCGTGCTCGCCGGGCACATCGACACCGTGCCGATCGTGGGCAACGTGCCCTCGCGGCGCGAGGGGGACCGGCTCTACGGCTGCGGCGCCTCCGACATGAAGAGCGGCGTGGCGGTGCAGCTGCGCCTGGCCGCCGCGCTCACCGAGCCCGTGCACGACCTCACCTTCGTCTTCTACGACTGCGAGGAGGTCGACGCCGAGCGCAACGGGCTGCGGCGGCTGGCCCGCGACCACCCGGAGTGGCTGGCCGGGGACTTCGCGGTGCTCATGGAGCCCACCGGCGGCGTCATCGAGGGCGGCTGCCAGGGCACCATGCGGGTGGAGGTCATCGCCCGCGGCGAGCGCGCCCACAGCGCCCGCTCATGGATGGGGCGCAACGCGATCCACGAGGCCGGGCGCATCCTGGACGTCCTGCGGGCCTACACCCCGCGCGAGCCGGAGGTGGACGGCCTGCGCTACCACGAGGGCCTGAACGCGGTCTTCGCCTCCGGGGGCGTGGCGGGCAACGTCATCCCCGACGAGTGCACGGTCACCGTCAACTACCGGTTCGCCCCCGACCTGTCGGTCAAGGACGCCGAGGCGCACCTGCGGGAGGTCTTCGACGGGTTCGACGTGCGCGTCACCGACGCCGCGCCGCCCGCCCGGCCCGGCCTGGACGACCCGGCGGCCGCCGAGTTCGTGGCGTCGGTCGGCGGCGGGCGCGCCCGCGCCAAGCTGGGCTGGACCGACGTGGCGCGGATGGCCGAGCTGGGGGTCCCGGCGGTCAACTACGGGCCCGGCGAGCCCACCCTGGCGCACACCCGCGACGAGTGGGCCGACCTGGCGCTGGTGGACGAGGCCGAGCGGCGGATGACCGAATGGCTGACCGGCGGCGGCGCCTGAGCGAACGGTTCGCGGCCGGGGGCGGCGGCGCGGGCGCGGGCCTTGCCGCCGGAGATAGTTTGTCCCCATGACCGATGCTGACAAGATCCGCCGGGCGGGCCCATTGACCTACCGCGGCCGCGCCATCCCGGACACCACCACCGACCAGCGGCTCCTGGACCGCAGGGGTCCGGTCGACTGGGTGCACACCGATCCGTGGCGGGTGCTGCGGATCCAGTCGGAGTTCGTCGAGGGCTTCGGGCTGCTCTCCGAGGTCGGCCCCGCGGTGAGCGTGTTCGGGTCCGCCCGCATCCGGCCGGGGTCGGACCACTACCGGCTGGGCGAGACCATCGGCGGCGACCTGGCGCGCGCCGGGTACACGGTCATCACGGGCGGCGGGCCGGGCTTGATGGAGGCCGCCAACAAGGGCGCGCAGGAGGCCGGGGGCCCCTCCATCGGCCTGGGCATCGAGCTTCCGTTCGAGCAGTCCCTCAACGACTACGTCGACATGGGCGTCACCTTCCGGTACTTCTTCGTCCGCAAGACGATGTTCGTGAAGTACTCGCAGGCGTTCGTGGTGCTGCCCGGGGGCTTCGGCACCCTGGACGAGCTGTTCGAGTCGATCACCCTGGTGCAGACCGGGAAGGTCACCCGCTTCCCGGTGGTGCTGGTGGGCACCGACTTCTGGGGCGGCCTGGTGGACTGGATCCGCGACCGGCTCCGCGCCGAGGAGGTCATCTCCCCGGACGACCCGGACCTGATGTACCTGACCGACGACCCGGGCGAGGTCGTCGACATCATCGCCAAGGCGCACGCGGACATGGCGGCCCGCCGCGAGAGCGAGGCGCGCCGGGATACCGAGGTGCGCGCCGTCGCCGGGGAGGCGGAGGCGCTCCGCGACGAGCGGTAGCGAGGGGCTGGGGCGTGTTTCTCGGAGGCCTTTCGATCGGCGAGGCTTTTCGATCGGCGCGCGGCCGTCGCCCCTACTGCGCCTCCCGCCAGGGTGGCGCAGCGGGGGCCGTCCTGGTGGTCGCGAGCCGAAAATGACCCGAGAGACACGCCTTAAGCCAGGCCCCGGCGGACCGCCGCCGGGGCGCGGTCGCCGCGCACCGCCAGGGCCATGTCGAGGGCCTGGCGGGCGGCGCGGGGGTGCGCGGTGGTGAACAGCCGCGCCCCCAGCCACGCGTAGAGGGCGACCAGGGCCGCGCTCTCGGCCGGGTCGTCGGCCTCGCACCGCACCAGCACCGGGGCGCCGTCGGCGGCCAGGGCGCGCACCCGACCGGGCGGCGGGCGGTGCCCGGCGTCCGCGGCGCCCTCGGGCGCCGCCGCCCCGGGCCCCAGCACCTGCGTCGGCCCGTGCGCGTCCCCGTCCCCGCCGCTCATCCCCATACCGCCGAGTCTGCCACGCCGGGGCCCGTCCGCGGTCCGCGCCGATGTGGCACGATCGGAACCGTGAACCCAACGATCCTCATCCTCATCTCGCTGTCGGCGGTCGCCGTTCTCGCCGGCGTCGCCTACGCGGTCATGGGGAAGGGCGGCCAACTGGCGCGCTTCGAGGCCGACCACCCACCCCTGGACCTGCCCGAGACCCGTCCGCTGACCCCGGCCGACGTGGGCCGGGTCGCCCTGCCGCTGGCGTTCTGGGGCTACCATGTCCGCGGTGTCGACGAGGTGCTGCGCAGGCTCTCGGCGGCGCTGGCCGAACGGGACGAGCGCATCGCCGACCTGGAGCGGCGCCTGGCCCAGGGCGGTGCCCCGGCCGGTCCGCGGGTGCTCTACCCGCGCCCCCCGGCGGGTGGGCCCGCCGCGATCCGGCCCCCGGAGGCCGGGCCCTCCGAGCCCCGGGCGTCCGCCTCCCACGGCGGGGGCGCGGGCGCGCCCCAGGCCCCCGACCCCTCCGCGGCCCCCGCCCCCGGGCGGGACGCCGCCCCGGAGGAGATGGCGGCCCCGCGTGAGGACGCACCCGCCGGCCGCGCCGCCCACGGCTGAACCCGCCCCTCCCGGCACCCCGACAGCGACCCCCGCCGGGAGGACCCCATGACCGCGAACGACACCGCCCCGAACGCTTCGGCGCCGGCGGGCCCCGACGGACGCCCCCGCTGCGCCTGGGCGCTGGGCACCCCCGACCTGGCCGAGTACCACGACACCGAGTGGGGGCGCCCGGTCCGCACCGACCGCGGCATGTTCGAGCGCATCAGCCTGGAGGCGTTCCAGGCCGGGCTGTCCTGGCTGACCGTGCTGCGCAAGCGCGCGGCCCTGCGCGAGCACTTCGCCGGGTTCGCCATCGAGGAGGTGGCGGCCTTCGGCGGGGACGACGTGGAGCGGATGCTGTCCGACGCCCGCATCATCCGCAGCCGCGCCAAGATCGAGGCGGTCATCGGCAACGCGCGGGCCGCCCTGGAGCTGCCGGGCGGGCTCGCCGCGGCCGTCTGGGAGCACGCCCCGCAGGCGGGGCGCCCCGCCCCCGCCGCGGACGCCGACGTGCCCGCCTCCACTGCGGAGAGCACGGCGCTGGCCAAGCGCCTCAAGGCGGCCGGGTTCCGGTTCGTCGGCCCCACCACCGCCTACGCCGCGATGCAGGCCACCGGGGTGGTCGACGACCACGTGGCCGGGTGCTTCCTGGGGCGCGGCGCCTGAGCCCGCGGGGCGCGGAGCGGGCGCTCGCGGGGTCGCCTATCCTCGATCGCTGGACGGGCGATCCGGGCCCACCCCGGTTCGCGTGGGAGGAAGAGATGAGAGCGATGCAGGCAAGGCCGGACCCCGCCGCGCGCCCCTGGGGCGCGCGGTGAGCGGCTCATCGACCCGCCCGGCCGAAGAGGAGGGGAACGCCCCCTCGCCGGTGCGGAGGATGTCGCTGTATCCGCCGCCGCGCTCCACCCGCCATACGGCCCGGCGCCGCAAGGGCTGGATGGTCGCCGCCGCCGTCGCGGGCGCGGCCGTCGTCGTCGCCGGAGGCACCGCCGCGGCCCTCGTGCTCGGTTCGGGCGCCGAGCAGGACCCCGGGCCGGGCACCAGCGTGCCCGACACCTTCGCGGGCACCTGGGAGGGCAAGATGATCCAGGAGGACGAGGCCGGGGAGCACGTCACCGACTGGGACGCCCGGGTGCGGCTGGAGACGGGCGCCGAGCGCGGCAGCTCGGAGTGGTTCACCCTGGACTGCCGCGGGAGCCTCACGCTGCGGGAGCGGGACGGCTCCCGCCTGGTCTTCGACTATGTGGAGACCTACGACTCGGACGACCGGTGTGTGGACACCTCGACGCTGACCCTGACCGAGGGCGGCGCCGACGACACCCTCGACGCCCGGTGGGAGGCGACCTCCCACGACGGCACGACCATGATCTCCACGGGGACGCTCTCCTAGGAGGAGGGCCGCGGGGAGGGGGCCGAGCCCCTCCCCGCGTGCAATTGCATTCGCGGAGAGGGAAGGGGCTACTGCCCTTCGAACTCCGGGGTCCGCTTCTCCAGGAATGCCAGTGTGGCGTTCTTGTGGTCGCGGGTCTGCGCGCACTGCTCCTGCAGGCTCGCCTCCATGTCCAGCGCATTGGCCAGGTCCAGGCCCGAGCCGAAGGCCAGCTCCGCCTTGATCGCCGCGTAGGCCACCGTGGGGCCCTGGGCCAGCCGCTCGGCCAGCTCCCGGGCGGAACCGGCCAGCTCCTCGGCCGGGACCACCCGGTTGACCAGGCCGATCTCCAGGGCCCGCTGCGCGTCCACCGGCTCGGCCAGCATCAGCATCTCGGCGGCGCGGGCGTGCCCCACCAGGCGCGGCAGCGTCCAGGAGGCCCCCGAGTCGGAGCCCAGGCCCACCCCGGCGAAGGCCATCGAGAACTTCGCCTTCTCGGAGGCCACCCGCAGGTCGCAGGCGAACGCCAGGGCGGCGCCCGCCCCGGCCGCCACCCCGTTCACCGCCGCCACCACCGGCTTGGGCATGCTCGCCAGCGCGGTCACGATCGGGTTGTAGTGGGTGCGCACCGTGCCGTCCAGGCCCCGGCCCTCCGACAGGTTCTCGGCGTGCTCGCGCAGGTCCTGCCCGGCGCAGAAGGCCCGGCCCGACCCGGTGAGCAGCACCGCACGCGCGCCCGCGTCGGACTTGGCGCGCTCCACCGCGGCCAGCAGTTCGTCCTTGGCGGCCCGGGTGAGCGAGTTCATCGCGTCGGGGCGCTCCAGGGTGATGGTCGCGACCCCGTCGCTCAGGTCGTAGGAGACGCTCTCGGGTGCGCTCGTGTCGGCGTCGTTGTCGGCCACGTGGGACTCCAGATCGGCTCGGGTGAACGGTGCCGGCGCCCGCGTTCCGGCGCTGCGGCTATAACCTTACTGTTCGGATTCCTCGGAGCCGATGGCCCGGCGGCTGTCCGATCGTTCCCATTCCGGTCGCAAAACCGAGATAATGACGGAACGGGGATCGAAACCCTGAGTCGCGCGGACGGGGCCCGGAATCGGACCGGGTGCGCCTCCGGCGCACCGCACGGTGCCGGAGGAGGCCCTCCGCGAGAGTTTCCTTATGAAAGGGGATACGGCATGGCGGCGATGAAGCCGAGGACCAGCGATGGTCCGATGGAGGTCACCAAGGAGGGCCGCGGCATCATCATGCGGGTCCCGCTCGAGGGCGGCGGACGCCTCGTCGTCGAGCTCACGCCGGACGAGGCCAAGGAGCTCAAGGACGCCCTGGACGGCGCCGTCGGCTGAGCGCCGGCCGTCTGACGCCGCATCCGACACGTCCCCCTAGATTGCGAGCGAGCGTGCCTTTCCCAACCCAGATCCACCCGGTGGTGGGCTCCGCCGCCGAGGCCGGCGCCGACCTGGTGGCGGTGGCCGTGCGGGCCGGTGCCGAGGGCGCCGAGCCGGTCGGCGGACCGCCCGGCGGCCTCCCGGACGACCTTGATGCGCGACTGCCGGCGCCCCTCGCCGAGCTGGTCGCCCACTACGAGCTGTCCGGCCGGGCCGGGGAGACGGCGCAGTTCGCCGCCGACCTGGGCGGCGGACTGGTGCGGGTGGCCCTGCTGGGCATCGGGGAGGGCACGCCCGCGGACATGCGCACCGCCGGGGCCGCCCTGGCCCGCCTGGCCAAGGGGCGGAGCAGGGCGGCGATCCCCGCGGGCGCGCCCGGCCTGGCCGGGGACTCCGGGGAGGGCGCCGCGGCGTTCGCCGAGGGCGCGCTGCTCGCCTCCTACCGGTTCACCCTGGCCAGCGCGCCCAAGGGCCCCGAGCCCGTCGGGGAGATCGCGCTGGCCTGCGGCGACGGCGACGGCAAGCCGGTGGAGGCCGTCCGGCGCGGGACCGCCCTGGCACGGGCGGCGGCGCTGGCCCGCGACCTGGTCAACACCCCCTCGGGCGAGAAGGATCCGGCCTGGCTGGCCGGGCGGGCCGCCGAGGCCGCGGCCGACGCCGGACTGAAGGCGCGGGTCTGGGACGAGGACGACCTGGAGCGCGAGGGCTTCGGGGCGATCCTCGGCGTGGGGCAGGGCTCGTCCCGGCCGCCGCGCATGGTGCGGATCGACTACGCCCCCGAGGGCGCGGACCGGCACGTCGTGCTGGTCGGCAAGGGCATCACGTTCGACACCGGCGGCCTGTCGCTGAAGCCGAACGACAACATGAAGCTCATGAAGACCGACATGAGCGGGGCCGCCGTGGTCGTCGGCGCCATGTCGGCCCTGGGCGAGCTGGGCTGCCGCACCCGGGTGACCGGCCTGCTGGCGGTGGCCGAGAACGCGGTCTCCGGGTCGGCGCAGCGCCCCGGCGACGTGCTCACCACCTACGGCGGGCGCACGGTCGAGGTGCTCAACACCGACGCCGAGGGGCGGCTGGTGATGGCCGACGCCCTCGACTACGCGGTGGCCGAGCTGGAGCCGGACGTCCTGGTGGACGTGGCCACCCTCACCGGGGCGGCGAAGGTGGCGCTGGGCACCGGCATGGGCGCGCTGTTCGCCACCGACGACGCGCTGGCTCGGGCGCTGCTGGAGGCCGGGGAGCGCTCCGGCGAGCCGCTGTGGCGCCTGCCGCTGACCGAGGAGTACGCCGACACGGTCCGCTCGCGCGTGGCCGACCTGGCCAACATCGGCACCAGCGGCGACTACGGCCACCCCGGCGCCACCGAGGCGGCCCTGTTCCTGCGGGAGTTCACCGGCGGCCTGCCGTGGGCCCACCTGGACGTGGCCGGGCCCGGACGGTCCATGTCCGACCAGGGCCTGCTCACCAAGGGCGGCACCGGCTTCGCCACCCGCACCCTGCTGCGCTGGCTGGAGGGGTAGGGCGGGTTTGCCGGACCGGGCCCGACCGCGCGGCGCCCGGCGCGGCCCCGGCGGCGTCCTCGTCGGTCGGCGGCTCCGTCGACAGCGTGCCGACCGGCTCTTCGCCGGACCGCATGGCGCCGCCGGTGCCTTCTACGGGCCTGGTCTCAGGGCCACGCCATTGGGCGTTCCAGCGGGCCGACGAGGCCGCTGCGGGTTCGGGCCGGGCCCGCCCGGTCTGTGGGCTCAGACCGGCGCCCCGTCCGTCGGCGGGCGGTCCGCGGCCTCACGCCGACGGTCACCCCGCCCCGGCGGGCGAGCCCGTCACTCGTGCTCGTCCCCGCCGCGGATGGCCGCGAGCAGGCCGCCCCCCACCGGGAGCATCAGCGGGACCAGCGTCTCGTCCTCGCGGACCGCGCGGGCGGTCTCGCGCACGGCGGCCGCGTCGGCGTCGGTGGCGCTCAGCGGGCCGTCCGGGGCCGCGTCGGCGGCCCCGTGGAACAGCACCACGCCGCCCGGGCGCAGCAGGCGCAGCGCCGCCCGCAGGTAGTCGGGGTACTCGGTCTTGGCCGCGTCGGCGAAGACCATGTCGTAGGCGCCGTCGGTGAGCCGGGGCAGCACCTCCAGCGCGGCCCCGCGGATCAGCCGGGTCCGGTTGGGCGAGAACCCGGCGGTGCGGTAGGCCTCGCGCGCGGCCTCCTGGCAGACCGGGTCGAGGTCCACGGTGGTGAGGATGCCCTCGGGGTCCATGCCGCGCAGCAGCCAGATGCCCGAGCCGCCGCACCCGGTGCCGATCTCGACCACGGCGCGCGCGCCGATGGCGGCGGCCAGGAAGCGCAGCGCCGATCCGGACTCCTCGCCCACCGGGCGCACCGGAGCGCCGCGCGCCGCGGTGCGCACCGCCGCCAGTGCCGCCTGCGCGGCGGCGCCCGACCGCACGCCCCGCGCGGGGGTCTCTTCTGTGCCGGTGATGGCGGCCTCCTCAGCCTCCGGGCGGTCTCGTCAGGGCCAGCGTAGCCCGTCGACCGGCCCGAACGCGTGCACGAAACCACGGGCCGAACCGGGTTGCGCCGGAGGAACTTATTCGGCGCGTCCCGGCGTTGGAACAGGGGAAGGTACCGACGGGCCCGAACCCGGTGGGCGACGTGAGCCCTCCCCGGAACCGGCGACCCGGCCCGCGGTCCCTCCCCGCGGCGCCGCCACCGGTGCCCGGGACGAGTGAAAGGAGTAGCGGTGGCCGACCCCGACGCTGCCGTGGACTTCGAGCAGTGGGAACCCCCGAGCTGGGAGGACGTGGTCGCCAACCACTCCGGCAGGGT
>NZ_ANBH01000345.1 GCF_000341185.1 Nocardiopsis chromatogenes YIM 90109 | reverse complement strand
GCCCGGGACGAGTGAAAGGAGTAGCGGTGGCCGCCCCCGACGCTGCCGTGGACTTCGAGCAGTGGGAACCCCCGAGCTGGGAGGACGTGGTCGCCAACCACTCCGGCAGGGTCTACCGGCTCGCCTTCCGCCTCACCGGGAACAAGCACGACGCCGAGGACCTCACCCAGGAGGTCTTCATCCGGGTGTTCCGGTCGCTGTCCACCTACACCCCCGGCACGTTCGAGGGGTGGCTGCACCGCATCACCACCAACCTCTTCCTCGACATGGCGCGCCGCAAGGCGCGCATCCGCTTCGAGGGCCTGGCCGACAACGCCGACGAGCGGCTGCAGGGCCGCGAGCCCTCGCCCGCCCAGTCCTACGACGACCGGCACTTCGACGCCGACGTCCAGGCGGCGCTGGACGCGCTGCCCGCGGAGTTCCGGGCACCGGTGGTGCTGTGCGACATCGAAGGCCTGTCGTATGAGGAGATCGCGGCGACGCTGGGCGTCAAGCTGGGCACCGTGCGCAGCCGGATCCACCGGGGACGCGCACAGTTGCGCAAGGCGCTGGAGCACCGCCGCAGGATGGCGGCCCGGCAGCGGTCCGCCGCCTCGGACGACCCGGGGGCGGAGGGCGCCGGATCCGCGCCGCACGTTCGGACCCGGGAGGCGGAATGAGCACGGAGCACTTGGGCGAACGCCTGTCCGCACTCGTCGACGGCGAGCTGGGGGCGGCCGAACGGGACCGGGCGCTGATCCACCTGGCCTCGTGTGACGCCTGCCGCTTCGAGGCCGACATGCTGCGCCGCCTGAAGCGGCGCCTGCACGGCCTGGACGGCCCCGAGCCCGCGTCCGACCTGCTCGGGCGCCTCTCGGCACTGGGGAGCCCGGCGGCGGAGCCGCCGCAGGGGCCCCCGGAGGCGGGTGGGGGGCCGCGCCCTTTCGGAGGGTCGGCACCGCTGGGGTCCGGGCCCGCGCTCGGTGACGGGCCGGGACTGGGCCAGCGGCCGGGGTTCGGCGCCGCCGGGACGGGCGGGCCCGCGCCACGGTGGCGTTCGCAGGCGTCAGCGCTCCGCGCTGCGGCGGCATTCCTACCCTTCCGGTCCCCGTCCGGGGACCGGCGGGAGTTGGAGGCCGCCGAACGCCGCCCCCGCCCCGCGCGGCAGCGCCGACGCGCTCCCCGCTACGCCATGGCGGGTGCCTCGCTCGTCGCGGTGGCCCTGGGGGGAGCCTTCGTCGCCGGAGGCGAGGACGAACCGGGCCCCGTGGTCCGGCCCCCGCTGCCGGACTACGCGCTGGAGCACGCGCTGACCGCTGGGGAGGCCGCGCTGCCGAACGGCGACGACGGGCGCCGTGCCGGAGGCGAGGGGCGGGGCACCGTCCCCGCCCTGCACGAACCGGGGCGCGGCGGTGCGGAGGGCACCGGCGGCACGGGCGCCACGGACGGCACTGACGGCACCGGCCGCGAGGACCGCGGCGGCCGGGACCGGGACGATCGGGACGGCGCCGCCGACGGTGGCGCCGACACCCGCACCGACACTCCTCGGGCGTGGTGAGCGCCCCCGACCGACCCCTCAGCGCACGGCACACCGGCGGTGGCGCGGCTCCCGGGCCGCGCGCCGCCGTGCTGGTGGTGCTGGTCCTGTGCTGCGCGGTGCTGCTCGCGGTGCTCCCCGCCGCCTCGGCGGCCCCCCAGGCCGACCAGCGCCCGGCACCCGGGCGCGACGGTGCCATGAAGGTGCTGCGCCGTGCCGCCCAGGCCGCCCGCGACGTGCCCTATGAAGGGGTGCAGGCGATCAGCATCACCGGCCCCGCCGGGACCGAGCACCGGATGGTCGAGGTGGAGCACGTGCCCGGGGCGGGGCTGCGCGTCGGACTGGTCGCCGAGGCGGGCGGGGAGCACCCGCTGCCGCCGGGCCGCTCCGCGGCCTTCCCCGCCCTGGACGAGGCCATGCTGGACGCCCTGGCCGAGAACTACCGGGTGACCGGGGCCGGGGGAGGCGAGGTCGCCGGGCGCCCTGCGCGCATCGTGGAGGCGCTGCGCGCGGACGGCAGCACGGCCGGGCGGTTCTGGGTCGACCGGGAGTCCGGGCTGCCGCTGCGCCGGGAGAGCGTCGACACCGCGGGGCGGCCGGTGCACACGGTGGAGTTCACCACCATCGGCGAACCCGACCCGGAGGACGTCCGGGCCGACTCGGGCGGCGCGGGGGCCGCGTCGGAGGCGGACGCCTGGGGCCGGTCGCTCGACGCGGGGGAGCTGCGGCGGCTGCGCGAGCGCGGTTGGCGGCTGCCCGAGCGGATCGCCTGGAACATGCGCCTGGTCGAGGCGCGCTCGGCGCAGGCGTCCACCGGGCGGGTCGTGCACCTGGGGTACACCGACGGGCTGTCGGTGGTGTCGGTCTTCGTACAGCAGGGCCGCCTCGACGCCGGGTCGCTGGAGGCCGTCGAGGGTGTGCACGCGGTGCACGACCGCGGCGGAACCGTCTACGTGGGCGAGTCCGGGCGGCAGCTGCGCATGTGGGAGTCGGACGAGCACGTCTACACGATCCTCGCCGACGCCCCCGGCGACTCGGTCGCCGCGGCCGCCACGATGCTGCCGCCCCCGGACGCCCCGGGCTTCTGGGGCCGGGTTCGCAGGGGCTTCGACCGCTTCGGAGAGTGGATCGGCGTGTGAACCGACGTCGGCCACCGTGTCGCCGGTTCAGGCGGTGGCCCAACAGGTGGACCGCTCACATGCCCCGGTCGGGCGGCGGGCCGATGTGGCGGAGGGCGGAGGGGCGGCGACGAGGAGAGTCCGCGCCCCTTCCGCCAGCGCTGTCGGGTGGCGGGCGTGTGCGTGGTCGCCGTGATGGGCGGCGATGGAGTGAGCGGGGTGGTTCCCCGGCGCTGCCTGCCGGGCGGCGGGTTCCTCGCGGTTCGGGTGGGCGGCGGCACGGCTGGTGCCCTCCTCGCGGGCTCCGGCCGGGCGGCGGGCCGCCGGAGCGCAGGGAAAAGCAGCGACGAGAGAAGGTCGGCGGCGCTGCCTGCAGCGTTGTCGTCCGTCGGGCGTGCGGATGGTTGCTGTTGTCGGCGGCGACGGTGTGAGCGGGGTGGTTCCCGGG
>NZ_ANBH01000344.1 GCF_000341185.1 Nocardiopsis chromatogenes YIM 90109 | reverse complement strand
GCTCAAAGCCGTCACCGGGCCGGGAGGCGAGGTGGAGGTCCTCGAAGAAGAGGTGGCCCCGGGAGCGGTGAGGTGGTCGGCCGACGGCTCCAAGGTCGCGTGGATCGAACTGGATGAGACAGGCGCGCCCGCCACCGGAGGGACCATCCACCTGCGCGACCTGGCCGGTGGCGAGGAACAGACGTGGACCTGCGACTGGTGCACCATCGGCTTCCTCGGTGACACGCTCGTCTCCACGGGCTCCGAGGACGACCTGCTCGCCTACCCCGACGACGGCGGCGACCCCACCGGCCACGACATCCCCCAGATCCCTGACGGCCCTCCCCTGGACTCCACACCGAACATCGAGCTCGCGTCGATGTGGAGCGGAGGCGAACTGCGCACCTACGCCCACGACAGGGATGCTCCGGACACTCCCCTCCGCACCACCGTGTACGAGATCCTCTCCCCGGAGGAGGCCCGCCGTGTGGTCGAGACCGACAACGAGGAGTTCAGCACGGAGGTGGTCACCGCAGTAAGCCCGGACGGCACCCGCGGCATGGTCGTCACCCATTTCTTCGGCGTGTCGACGTCCCCGTGCGCCCCGGCGTCGCGGGTCCACGTGGTCGACTTCACCGACGGGTCGGTGCAGGCCGAGGTGCAGGACAGCGATGCCCGGAACCTGAGCGCGGCCTGGTTCGACGAGGAGGGCAGGGCCAGGGCCGTCTTCATGCCCTGGGGCCCCGACTCGGACTACGCCTCCGAGGCCGAATTCGACGGGAACTGCGTCTACGACGAATCCGCCGAACCCCGCGGCTACGCCCTGGGGCCGGATGCCGAAGCCTGGGCCCCCGTGGAGGGAGGCGGACTCCGCGAATTCGACCTCGGCGAGGGCTGGACCGCCCGCTACGGCGACGGCCGCATCGCGCTCCTGAACGACGGAGAGGAGGCCGTAGAAGACCGCGCCGACGTGGTCTTCCCCGCCGGGTGACCGAACGGCGGAGGTCAGAGCTTCCGCTGCTTGAGGGAGCGCAGGAACCCTTCCCATTCGGAGACCGGGAACTCAAGATGGCCGAGGCGGCGGTGCTGCGTGTCGCGAACCAGCACACCATGTCCCGGGGCAGACCGGCACTCGACGCAGTTGTCCATCCCCTTCTGGCTGTAGCTGGCCTTCGCCCACTGCGCACTGATCACTGCCGTACTCCTTCTTGATCTTCTCGACGAGCGCCCGCGACGCTACCGGCGGGAGGGACGCGTCGAATGGGCAAGGGAGGGTCACTGTGGTCAGAGCTTCTGCTGCTTGAGGGAGCGCAGGAACCCTTCCCATTCAGAGACGGGGAACTCCAGACGGCCGAGGTGGCGGTGCTGCGTGTCGCGGACGGCGGTTCTCAGGCCCTCGGCCACCTCAACACACTCGCCTCCTTGCCCACCGCTGTAGCTGGACTTATGCCAGGGCCTACGGTCCATCACGGCCTCCTCCATGTAGCGACTCCAAGTAGACCAGGCTCTCCGCAGGCGACATGGCCTGTCCCTGCAAGGACCCGAATCTCCGGCCGGAGTTTCCCACGATCTCGACGTCCGTGAGCAATTGCCCAGGTCCCACAGGCTCGACGTACACGACGCTCTCGGTCTGCGTCAGGTCAAGGACGATGAACGACCCTTCGGTCGCCGCATGGGGACCTGCGGACATCGGAAGAACCTGGATGCTGACGAACGGCCGCTGTGCCATCAGCATCAAGCGCTCCACCTGCTGCTTCATCACAGCGGAGTCCCCAGCGCCGCGCATGAGCGCCGCCTCGTCCAAGACCACGGAGACCATCGGGGGCACCGCACGCTCGAATATCTCCTGGCGCCGCATGCGTGCCTCTACGTGCGCGTCAATCTGGGCCTCTGTGTGCGGCGGCCACGTCGCTCTCAGGATCTGGCCAGCGTAGTCGGCGGTCTGGAGGAGGCCGGGCACGATCTGGCAATGGAAGACGCGAATCGAATGTGCCTTGGCTTCTAGCTCGACATAGTCCTCCAGCCAGCGGTGTGGGGTACGGCGCGCCCGTGGCCACAAGGCGAGTAGCGATCCGTTTGCACCGAGCACACGGTCTGCGCTCTCCGCAAGTTCCCTTGAGGGGTTGCGTGTCGCTCGCTCCACCGCGCCTACCTGCTGGCCGGAGATGCCGACGGCCTTCCCAAGCCCACGCTGCGACAGTCCCGCCATCTCACGCAGCCGTTGAAGTTCTGCACCGAACTGGACAGTGGCCGCTTGGTCTTCGGGGGCGACGACCGGCTTCATGGCTTCAAAGAACCACATGTGGCTTCAACGTGCTACCTGTTTCTTCATTTTCCTGTCGAACCTGACAACAGACTAGGCACCATCATCGAGCACATGCAGTGTTGACAGTGAAGGAAACCAGGCCTCACCTGCATCTCCTGCCGCCCTCGTAGACACACGATCGCGTCAGCGGGAACTTTCGGACGGCCTGAATTGGAGAAACCCCGGCGACCGCTGGCACGGCCCCGGGGCACGGCCCGCACCTGTCCAAGAGGTGAAGACATGTCCGATGTTAACCAGACGACCCATCAACACTCGACTTCCCCGGAAGAGGCGAGGCACGCTGCTAAACGACGCAGCCTCCAGGCTCTTGCCGAACAGCTCACCAGGTGGGGTGTTCGCTGCCTGATCACACTCCCGCTGGAAGGCGCACCCGTCCTGTACGTAGCGCTTCGACGAGGAACCGTCTGCGTCGTCGCCGCCGAGACCGTCAGCGGGTGGAGCCTCGTCGGCCCCGGACTGGAGTGCGATGCCAACGACCCGGCCACCGCGGCGGAGGTCCTTCTCCGGGAACCGCCCCCCATAAGCCTCAGCGATGTCCTCCGACGCCGGGCGCGCATCAAGGCGGTGGCATGAGCCATGAGCCGCCTCGCCCTCAACGTGCGGGAAGAACTCCCCTGTGACTACGACGGCCTCCGTATCGCTCGCGCGATCACCCGCGTGCGCCTGCGCCCACTCTGGGCCGACTCCCTGGTCGACGACGCCGAACTGTGCGTCGATGAGGCCTTCTGCAACGCCCGGCGCCACACCCGCAGCGGCCTCGAAGGGGGAACCGTCCTCCTGGCCCTCTACGCCACGGCGGACGGCCCCCTCTACATCGACCTCACCGACGCCGGGCCGCTGAACCCCGCAGACCGGCCCAGGGTTCGACCGGGCTCCGCAGGCGCCGACCTGGACGCCGAGTGCGGGAGGGGGATGTTCCTCATCGACGCCCTCACCGCCCACTGGCTCTACTTCGGCACGCCCCGCGGCGGATGCCTGTCCCTCACCCTGCTCACACCCGACAGGACACCCGCACCACTGCCGACCTGATGCCGGAGCCACCGACACCTGCGCGTGGACCCCGCCCTCGCCGCCTCCTCGGGGCGGGGGCGGGGTCCACGCGGACAGCGGCGCACGGCGTGCCGCCTCACCCCTTCAGGTAGCCGATGTCCTCGTAGTCGTAGGTCCCGAAGCCCGGGGCTCCGATGTTGGCCAGGTTCGTCCGGACCGCCACCAGTTGGGGGCGCTGGTACAGCGGCAACGTGTGGCCCTCCTGCCACAGGGCCTCGTCGGCGCGGTTCACCGCTCGCAGGGACGCCTCCTCGTCGAGGGTCTCCAGCGCCTCGTCCATCGCCGTGTCGATCTCCTCGGAGGCGATGCGGCCCACGTTGGAGCGCCACTCCTCGCCGTCGGGCCCCTCGGCCGGGGACGCCCACTGCGGGAGCGAGTTGGAGATCGGGAACCGGCCGCCGGTGTTGACGAACGCGACCATGTCGTAGTCGCCCGGCAGCACGTAGCGCGAGAACAGTACGTCCCCGCCCACCTGCTCGATGTCGACGCCGATGCCCGCCTCGCCGAGCATGGCCTGCACCATCTCCGCCTCGTCCTGGGCCGGGCGGAATCCGCGGGGGACCAGGTAGCGCAGTTCGAGCGGGGTCCCGTCCTTCTCGCGGATGCCGTCGGCGCCGGGCTCCCACCCGGCCTCGTCCAACAGCGCGGCGGCGCGCTCCGGGTCGTGCCGCCCCCACCGGCCGCTGTTGTCGGTGAAACCGGGCTGCCCCTCCAGCAGGAAGTGGTTGCCCAGCGGCTCGGCGTCCATCCCCAGGCCGCTCAGTGCCGCGTCCGCCAGGGCCTGCCGGTTCACCCCGAGGAACACCGCGTGCCGCACCCGCCGGTCCCGCAGCAGGGGGCTCTCACCGTTCAGGGTGATGTGCCGGTAGTCCGGCCCCAGGGCGACGCGCACCTCCCCGTCCCCGGCGGAGTTCGCCCGCGCGAAGGACCCGGCGTCCACGGGCAGCGCGTAGGTGTCGATGCCGCCGTCCAGGAACGCGCTGTCCAGCCCCTCCTGGTCCATGGCGGTGAACACGATCCCGTCGAGCACCGCGGGGTCGCCCCACCAGTCCTCCGAGCGCCGAAGCTCCACCCGGCGGGCGCCCTCGTCGACCCCGGCCACCTCGAACGGCCCGGCGGTCAGCGGGATGTCGCCCTTGTAGTCGCCGTTGAACGCCTCGGNCCTCGGGGCCCCCCGCCACCGGCTCGGGCAGCAGCGGGGCGAACAGCGACGGGTACTCCGAGAACGGCTCGGAGAACTCCACGACCGCCTCGAACTCGTCGGCGCCCTGCCGCACGCGGGCGATGCGGTCGTAGCCGACCTCGCCGCGCACCCGGTAGCCGTCGTCCCCGCCGTCCAGTGCTTCGGCCGTGGCCCGGTAGTCCCGCCAGGTGATGGGGGTGCCGTCGGACCAGTGCGCCTCGGGATTGAGGCGCAGGACCACCGTCTGCGGGCGGTCCGGCCCGGCCTCGCGCACCTCGGCGCCGAGCAGGTAGTCGGGGTCGGGCCGGGGCCCCTCCTCCGCGTCCACCTCGAAGGGGGTGGGCAGCACGGCGTCGGTGACGGTGCGCACCGTGGCCAGGTTGCCGTCGGCGTGGTGGGGGTTCCACTGCGCGGGGAACTCGTTGATCCCCCAGTCGAGGGTGCCGCCGGGTTCGAGGTCGGCGCGGTCGGCGGCGCCCACGTCCACGCCCCCCGCGGCAGCGGGCCGGGATCCGGCGCCCTCCTCCACGGGCGAGCAGGCCGCGGCGCCGACGGCGAGCGCGCACAGCAGCACGGCGCCGCGCCGGGCACGTCCCTCTCCCACGTGCACCCCTTTCGGACGGTTCCCGACGGCCGAGGGGCGGCCGGGGGGCTCGTCGCGGACGAAAGCCACGATTGGAACAATCCGGAAATACTACTGCGGTTCCGCCCCCGGCGCCTCAGCTTCGGACCCGCGGATCGAGCACGACGCGCACCGTGTCGGACAGCGCACCCGCGGCGATCACGCACACCGCGCCGAAGGCGCACGCCGCGGCCGCCGCGTTCACGTCCCCGGCCTCCACCGCCTCCACCAGCATCCCGCCCACACCGTGCCGCCCGAACACCCGCTCGACGAAGACGGCGCCGGTGAACATGGCCGCGGCGGTGTAGGCCACATAGGTGGAGGCCGGGACGAGGCTGGTGCGCAGGGCGTGCCCGCGCAGCGCCCGCCCGCGGGTGAGCCCCTTGGCGCGGGCGGTGCGCACGTAGTCCGCACCGGCCTCGCCGGCCATCAGGCCCCGCTGGTACCGGCTGACCACCGCGGCCAGCGGCAGGGCCAGCGCCACCGTCGGCAGCACCATGTAGCGGACCCGGTCGGCGAGCCCGGCCCCCGGCGGCGCCTCCCCGGCGGTGCGCAGCAGCGCCTCCCCCGAGGCCGTGTTGAGCCCGATCGCCAGGGTCTGCAGGACGACCGCCACCACCAGCGGCGGCACCGAGATCAGCACCACCGCCCCGAGGGTGGCCGCCGTGTCGCCCGCCCCGTCCTTGCGCGCCCCCGCCCAGGCGCCCCAGGCCACCCCGGCGGCCGACCCCACGACCGCGCCCAACAGGAGCAGGCGGGTGCTGGCCCCCGCACGGTCGGCCAGTTCGGCCCCGACCGGGCGGCCGTCCCAGGTCTGCCCGAGGTCGCCGGTGACCGCGCCGGAGGCCCACACCAGGTAGCGCCGGGCCAGCGGCACCTCGGGGTCGAGGTTGCGCTCGGCGAGCTGGCGCTCCACCGCCTGCGGGGGCGGGGGCGGCTGCTGCGCCGCGTAGTTGCCGGTGGGGTCGAGCACCGCGGCGCTGAGCAGGTAGGCACAGCTGGAGGCCGCCGCCAGCAGGAGGGCGTACCCCGCCAGCCGGCGCAGCAGGAACAGCGCCGCCCGGCTCACCCCAGACGGACCTGGCCTTCCGCGATGATGGCGGCGGGGCCGCGCAGGCGGGCGCCCCTGGCGTCGAGCAGGACCAGGCACTCGCCCCCGGGGACCCGGACCCGCCAGGTGGCGCCCTGGTCGGGGGCGGCCCCGGCGGCGCGGGTGGCCGCGACGGCGGCGGCGACGATGCCGGTGCCGCAGGAGCGCGTCTCCCCCGACCCGCGCTCGTACACGCGCATGTCCAGCACGCCCTCACCCGCCGGGGCGACCACCTCGACGTTGCCGCCCTCGGGAAAGGCCGCCTGGTCGAGCACCGGGGCGGCGGTCAGGTCGAGGTCGGCGACCGGGCCGTCGACCACGCAGGCCAGGTGGGGGTTGCCGACGGAGACGCGCAGCCCGCGCACCTCGCGGCCGTCGGCCAGCCGCGCGCCGCCGTCGCCGAAGACCTCCGGGCGCCCCATGTCCACGGTGACGTCGCCGTTGTCCTCGATCGCGACCGTGCGCAGGCCCGCGCGCGTGCCGACGTCGATGCTCCGCCCCTCGGCCAGGCCCGCGTGCAGGAGGTAGCGGGCGAAGACCCGCACGCCGTTGCCGCACATCTCGGCGATGCTGCCGTCGGCGTTGCGGTAGTCCATGAACCACTCGGCGGCCTCGGAGGATGCGGCGGCGCCGGTGAGCGCCTCGCCGAGCGCGCGCGTGCGGACGACCCGCAGCACGCCGTCCCCGCCGATCCCGGCGCGGCGGTCGCACAGCCGCGCCACGAGACCGGCACCGAGGTCCAGGGCACCGTCCGGATCGGGGAGGATGACGAAGTCGTTCTCGGTGCCGTGGCCTTTGGCGAAACGCATGGAGATCATCTTATGACTCCATCGGCGACCTCGTAGCCGTACCGGACGACAGGCCCGCCACCGCCCATGCGCCGCCGGTCCCGGGGAGGCCGCGCGGGCGTCCGATCGGGTCGCCGCCCGCTGCCAAACTGGAGGAATGGGCACGAGCACGGACAACGACGGGACCAGGTTCGGCGACACCGCGGGTGAGGGCGCCGCGGAGGGGCGGACCGGGGTGCCGGTCGTGTCCGTCGTCGGCCCCACCGCGGCCGGGAAGTCCGACCTCGCCGTCGATATCGCGCTGCGCCTGCGCGCCTCCGGCCGCCACGCGGAGATCATCAACGCCGACTCCATGCAGCTCTACCGCGGCATGGACATCGGCACCGCCAAGATGGCCGAGGAGGAGCGGCGCGGGGTCGAGCACCACCTGCTCGACATCTGGGACGTGACCGAGCCCGCCGACGTCGCCCGGTTCCAGCACCTCGCGCGCGGGATCGTCGACCGCCTGCGCTTCCAGGGCGCCGTGCCGGTCCTCGTCGGGGGCTCGGGCCTGTACGTGCGCGCCGTCCTGGACAATCTGGAGTTCCCCGGCACCGACCCGCAGGTGCGCGCGCGCCTGGAGGCCGAGCTGGACGAGTCCGGTCCGGGCCCGCTGCACGCGCGCCTGGCCGAGCGCGACCCCGCGGCCGCCGAGGCCATCCTGCCGAGCAACGGGCGCCGCATCGTGCGCGCGCTGGAGGTGATCGAGCTGACCGGCCGCCCGTTCACGGCCACCCTGCCCGACCATGCCTCCTCCTACCCGTCGGTCCAGGTCGGCCTGGGGGTGCCGCGCCCCGCGCTGGACGAGCGCATCGAACTTCGCGTGGACCGGATGTGGCAGGCGGGCCTGGTGGAGGAGGTCCGCGCCCTGGATGCGCACGGCCTGTCCGAGGGGAGGACGGCGCCGCGCGCGCTGGGCTACGCCCAGGTGTTGCGGTTCCTGCGCGGGGAGTGCACCGAGGAGGAGGCGCGCGAGGAGACCGTCCGCGCCACCCGCCGCTTCGCCCGACGCCAGGAGTCGTGGTTCCGCCGCGACCCGCGCGTGCGGTGGCTCCCCTATGACGCCCCCGACCTGACCGAGCGCGCGCTTGCGCTGGTGGAGGAGGGCATCAGGAAGGGCACCGGCCTCGGCTCCGCACACACCCCCTGACGCTGCGCGCTCCCCGGGACCGGCGACGGGGGGCAGCGGTCAATCGCGGGTCCAGCGGGCCACGAAGTAGCCGACGCCGTACGGCGCCTGGTGGGCGAGGAGCTCCCCCTTCACGGCCTCCCCACCCGCCGCACCGGCGAGGACCTGCCAGGCGGGCCGTCCTGCGGCCATCAGCTCCCGGGCCAGGGCCGGGTCGATCCGGGCCAGCGCGTCGGCGTCGGCGCGCGCCAGGGCCGACGCCACCTCCTCGTCGAAGGCGGGCGCCCGTTCGTCCGGCCTGCCGGGCGAGGACGGCGGGCGGCGCGCGCTTCCGTCGCCCATCACCAGCAGGGCCACGGCCGACGCCTCGACCGCCAGCTCCGCCCCGAGCGCGAGGCATTCCTCCGGCGCGGCGTCGGAGGCCACCTCGACGTAGGCGTCCGGGGCCGCGCCCTCGCACTCGGCGAGCCTTCGGCCGATGGTCAGCGACAGCGGCAGCACCGGCGGCTGCGGGCCGACGGGGAACGGCACGCCGTAGGGCGCCAGGTCTCCCCCGCTGTCGGGCCCGTGGCGGAGCGTCCGCTCCCCCGGTCCGACGACGACGAGGCGGTCCGCGCCGCAGGTGTTCAGGGCCCCGACCACCGCGCCGCACTCACGCCTCAGCGGCTCCAGCTCCGCGGCGGCCCCACCGGCCACCTCGGGGACGAGCAGGGGCGGAAACGGGCACACTGCGGCGGCGGTCAGCATGGCTCCCCACCCTAGACCGTTCTTCCGGTCCACCTCGGGAACGCCTGCGGACGGCGCCGGCCACGTCCGCGGATTCTCCGTCCGACCAGGCCGATGCGATCGTCACGGCCTCGGGGCGGCCCTGCCTCTGCGCCGGTTCCCTGACCGGCGCCCTGCCTGTCGGCGGCCGGTCTTCGGCCGACCGGCCATGGCCGCCGAGAGCCACGCCACTCCAGAGGACGCCGTCCCGATGCTCCTCGGCCGAGCGGAATGGGAGGTCGGTCGACGCCGAAGAGGCCGGAGATCGGACGTTCTGCGGAAGAGCTCTTCGCGCCCTCTTGCCGTCGGGCACCGGCCGGACTACCGTGACGGCATGACCAGATGACCGGTTTTGACAATTTGGTCACGAGACGACGCGGTCCGGCACGGCATCCGCCCGCCGGGGCACCGCACGGGCGAGGAGGAGCGGACGGGAATGGCGGGGCGAACACGCGAAGCCGACACCAGCGACGCCGAAAAGGACCTGCGCGCCGAGCGCATCCTCGACGCCGCCGCGGACCTCCTGGCGGCGCACGGCTACCGCCGCGTGTCCGTCAGCGAGGTCGCGCACCGCGCCGACGTCGGCAAGGGCACGGTCTACCTGCACTTCCCCACCAAGGAGGCGCTGTTTTTGACCGTGATGCTCCGGGCGCAGGCGGCCCTGGCCGAGCGGCTGATCGCCGAGATCCGCACCGACCCCATGGCGGTCCTGCCCCACCGCTCCGCCCGCTCCACCTACCTCGGCGCCGACGCCGACCCGGTCCTGCACGCGGTGCTGATCGGCAACTCCGAGACGCTCGGCATCCTCACCCGCGAGGCCCGGCGCGTCCTCGGCGACCTCATCGAACGCCGCCGCGAGGCGCAGCGCGGCCACTTCGCCCTGCTGCGCGAGAACGGCCTGCTGCGCACCGACAGCCCACTCGACGACCAACGCCGCTGCTACGCCATCGTGGTGACCGGCTTCCTGACCTCCGGGCCGCTGCTGAGCGCCGAAGGCTCCGACGCGGAGACGCTGGCCGGGATGCTCGCCACCACCGTGCGCAACGCCTTCGAACCCGCACCCGACCCCGACCCCGCGGCGGTCCGCGCCGTCGCGCCGCGCGTCGCCGAGGCCTTCACCGGCGTGCTGGGGGCGATGCGGGAGGAGATCGCGCGGCTCAAGCTCACCTGACCCCCTGCGGGGCCGGGCCCGGCAGCGGTGGCGAGCCGCCGGGCCCGACGAGAGAGGATGCGACATGACAGCCACCGCCGACACCGGCGCGAGCGGCGCCGCGGTCGACCTAACCGACCCCCGCCTGCAGTCCGACCCGCACGGCTTCTTCGCCGAGCTGCACCGCCGCGAGCAGCCCGTCCCGGCCTCCTTCCCCGGTGTGGAGCAGCCGGTGCTGCTGGTCTCGCGCTACGAGGGCGTGCGCGCCGTGCTGTCCGACCGCCGGTTCGTCAACAACCCCGCCTCCATCGCCGGGGGCGACGTGCAGAACGTGCGCGTCAAGCGCCTGATGGACCTGGGCCTGAGCCGGGAGCAGGCCCGCTACCTGGTGGACGCCAGCATCCTGGACATGGACGGCGACGACCACACCCGCATGCGCAAGCACGTCTCGCGCGCCTTCACCGTCAAGCGGGTCAACGCGCTGCGCCCGCGGGTGGAGGAGATCACCGACCGGCTGCTGGCCGAACTCGCCGACCACGCCGAGGACGGCGTGGTGGACCTGTCCGAGCACTTCGCCTACCCGCTGCCGATCACGGTGATCTGCGAGCTGGTGGGGGTGCCCGAGGAGCAGCGGATGCAGTGGCGGGACTGGGGCCGCCGCCTCATCCAGTCGGCGATCACCGGCGGGCAGATGGACGCGATGGAGGGGCTGGTCGCCCACACCCGCGCACTGATCGAGGAGCGGCGCCGCACCCCCGCCGACGACCTGATCACCGCGCTGATCCGCACCCACGAGGAGGACGGGGACCGGCTCTCCGACATCGAGCTGGTCTCGATCGTGCTGACCCTGATCCTGGCCGGGCACGAGACCACCGCGCACCTCATCGCCAACGGCACGCTCGCCCTGCTCGACCACCCCGACCAGCTCCGGCTGCTCAAGGAGGACCCGGAGCTGGGACCGCGCGCCACGCACGAGCTGATGCGGCGGCACGGCCCCGTGCAGGGCACCCGGATGCGCTACGCCTCCGAGGACATGGAGGTCGGCGGCATGCGCTTCAGGCGCGGCGACGTGGTCTTCGCCGTGCTCGGCGGCGCCAACACCGACCCGGACGTCTTCCCCGAGCCCGACCGCCTGGATCTGGCCCGCGAGCCCGCCGGGCGGCGCGAGTCCCACGTCGGCTTCGGGCACGGCATCCACTACTGCCTGGGGGCGGCGCTGGCGCGCCAGGAAGGCGAGGTGGCGTTCACCCGGCTCTTCGAGCGCTACCCGGACCTGTCCCTGGCGGTCGGCCACGAGGAGCTGGAGCGCGAGCCGTTCCCCCTCTTCTGGCGCCTCAAGGCGCTTCCGGTGCGCCTGGGCTGACTTCCGCGCGCGGGCGCACGCCGGGCGGCGCCCGTACGGCCCGGAACGCACACGCGGCCCCGGCCCCCTTCACCCGGGGGCCGGGGCCGCGATCGTCGTCAGTGCGCCCGGGGTCGGTGCTCAGGCGTCGCAGCAGCCCCCGGTGGCGGCGGGCTGCGGGGCGGGCGCCCCCACCGACGGCATGCCGAGCATGACGCCCGCCTGCCCGCCGTCGGCACCCTCGGCCTTGCCGTTGCGCGCCGCCCAGGCGTCGCCCGCGCGGGTGCGGCGCAACGCGCGCACGCCCGAGTCGGCCACCAGGTGGTGCGGGGCGGCGTAGGTGACCCCGACGGTGACCATGTCGCCGGGCCGGGGCTCCTCGGCGCCCTCCTCCACGGCGAAGTGGACGAGGCGGTTGTCGGGCGCCCGGCCCGACAGGCGGCGCCGCTCGCCGTCCTTGCGGCCTTCGCCCTCGGCGACCAGCAGCTCCACCTCGCGCCCGACGAGCTTGGCGTTCTCCTCCTCGGAGATGCTCTCCTGCAGGGCCACGAGGCGCTCGTAGCGCTCCTGGACGACCTCCTTGGGGAGCTGCCCCTCCATCTCGGCGGCGGGCGTTCCGGGCCGCTTGGAGTACTGGAAGGTGAACGCCGAGGAGAACCGGGACTCGCGCACCACGTGCAGCGTCTCCTCGAAGTCCTCCTCGGTCTCGCCCGGGAAGCCGACGATGATGTCGGTGGTGATGGCGGCCTCCGGCATGGCCGCGCGCACCTTCTCCACGATGCCCAGGAACCGCTCCTGGCGGTAGGAGCGGCGCATCGCCTTGAGGACCCGGCTGGAGCCCGACTGCAGCGGCATGTGCAGCTGCGGCATGACGTTGGGCGTCTCGGCCATCGCCTCGATCACGTCGTCGGTGAAGTCGCGCGGGTGCGGGGAGGTGAAGCGCACGCGCTCCAGGCCCTCGATGTCGCCGCAGGCGCGCAGCAGCTTGGAGAAGGCCCGGCGGTCGCCGAACTCGGCCCCGTAGGCGTTGACGTTCTGCCCCAGCAGGGTCACCTCGACCACGCCCTGGTCGACCAGGGCGCGCACCTCGGACAGGACGTCGCCCGGGCGGCGGTCCTTCTCCTTGCCGCGCAGCTGCGGCACGATGCAGAAGGTGCACGTGTTGTTGCAGCCGACCGAGACCGACACCCAGGCGGCGTAGGGCGACTCGCGGCGCGTGGGCAGCGTGGAGGGGAAGGTCTGCAGCGACTCCTCGATCTCCACCTGGGCCTCGTGCTGCACCCGCGCGCGGTCCAGCAGGACCGGCAGCGAGCCGATGTTGTGGGTCCCGAACACCACGTCCACCCACGGGGCCCGGCGCACGATCTCGCCGCGGTCCTTCTGCGCCAGGCACCCGCCCACGGCGATCTGCATCCCCGGGTGCGCGTCCTTGACGGGGCGCAGGTGCCCGAGGTTGCCGTAGAGGCGGTTGTCGGCGTTCTCCCGGACCGCGCACGTGTTGAAAACGATGACGTCTGCGGTGCTGCCTTCGGCTGCGCGCTCGTACCCCGCGTCCTCCAGCAGGCCGGACAGGCGCTCGGAGTCGTGCACGTTCATCTGGCAGCCGTAGGTCCGCACCTGGTAAGTACGACTCTGGCTCACATGTCCCAGGCTAGTGGCCATACGGGGCNGGGCCCCCCCGCCGATCGGAGGCGGCCGGCCCCGCGCCGGGGACCTTCGCGGTCAGGCGGCCGCGGCGGCCTGGGCCGGAGCGGCCGCAGGGCGGTACCGGTACCACTGGTAGCCGAAGACCGCACCGGCGACCACCAGCCCGGCCAGGTCGGTCTCCCAACCGTAGTGCAGCAGCGCGATCCCGGCCGCCGCCATCGGGATCCGCAGGTACCAGCCGATGCGGGTGTTGATGAACCCGACGACCGCCACACCCACGACGGAGGCGCCCAGGATGCCGGTGACCGCCGCCATCAGGCCGGTCGCCAGCGTGGTCTCCTGGAGCAGCAGTTCGGGCGAGAGCACGAACATGAACGGCACCACGAAGCCCGACACCGCGATGCGCACCGACTGCACGCCCGTCATGATCGGATTGCCCCCGGAGATGCCGGACGCCGCGTAGGCCGCCAGGCACACCGGCGGGGTGATGTCGGCCATCACGCCGAAGTAGTAGACGAACATGTGCGCGGTCAGCAGCATCGCCACGGTGGGCGCCTCCAGGTCGCCCTGCAGGATGGTGATGATCGCAGGGGCGGCCAGCGTGGCGGTGATGACGTAGTTCGCCGTGGTCGGCACGCCGATGCCCAGGATCAGGCAGGCCAGCATGGACAGCACCATGGTCGGCAGCAGCTGGCCCCCGGCCAGCGCGACCAGCCCGCCGCTGAGCTTGAGCCCCAGCCCGGTCAGGGTGATCACCCCGGCGATGATCCCGGCGGTGGCGGTGGCCACGATGATCGGCACCGCCACCCGGGCCGCGTTCACCAGGCCGTCGAGCAGCCCCCACGGGCCGAGCCGGTCGGGCATGTCCTTCCAGCGGCCCAGCAGCAGGAAGACGAGCTGCACCACGATGTTCATGCCGATGGTGATGGCGATGGCGCCCATCGCCGAGAAGATCGGCGAGTAGCCCATGGACAGCAGCACGAACAGCCCGACGATCGGGATGAGCATGTAGCCGCGGGTGACCATCAGGCGGCGCACGCTGGGCAGCAGCCGCTTGGGGATGCCGCGGATGCCCAGCCTCTTGGAGTCGTAGTGGACGACGACGAACTGGGCCACGAAGAACAGGATCGCCGGGACGATCGCCGCCTTGATGATCTCCAGGTAGGGCACGCCGGTGAACTCGATCATGATGAACGCCGCGGCGCCCATGATCGGCGGGGCGATCTGCCCGCCCGTGGAGGAGGCGGCCTCCACCGCACCGGCGTACTCGGGCTTGTAGCCCGACTTCTTCATCATCGGGATGGTGAAGGCGCCGTTGGAGACGGTGTTGGCCACCGAGCTGCCGGTGATGGTGCCGGAGAAGGCGCTGGTGACGATGCCGACCTTGGCGGTGCCGCCGGTCGCCCACCCGGTGCTGCCCAGGGCCAGGTCGGTGAAGAAGCGCTCCATGCCGGTCCGGGTGAGCATGGAGGCGAAGACCAGGAACAGGAAGATGAAGGTCGAGGAGATCGCCAGCGGTGTGCCGAACACGCCCTCGGTCCCCAGGAACATCGTGGAGACGATGCGGTCGACGGTGTAGCCGCCGTGGTGCAGGAAACCGGGCATGAGCGGCCCGAACAGCGCGTAGGCCAGCATCAGGGAGGCCAGGAACACCAGCGCGGTGCCCAGCGTCCGCTGGGCGGCCACCAGCACCAGCAGGATGCCCACCGTGCCCACGGTGACGTACTCGGGGGTGATCCGCCCGGCCGACAGGATGATGTCCTGGTAGTTCGCCACCAGGAACAGGCCCGAGCCGATGCCCAGCAGGGCGAGCACCACGTCGGCCGCGGGCATGCCCAGCGGGCGCCAGGGCACGTAGCGGGCCGCCTGCACGAGCAGCAGCACCCCCACCGCCGGGCCCAGCACGTACACGTCGGCGATCTGGAACGCCGCCAGGTAGACCAGGATGCCCACGCCCGCGGCGGTCAGCCCCCACCCGTAGAGCCGCTGGTTACGGGTGTCCTGCTCCTTGGCCGGGTACAGCAGGAACACCAGGCCCAGGCCCAGGGCCAGGTGCACGCCGCGCTGCTGCAGCCCCGGGAGGGTGCCGAAGTACCCGGTGTACAGGTGGAAGAGGCTCAGCACGAGGCCGACCGAGAAGACCGCCCACCGCCACAGGCCCCGCATGTCCTTCCGCGTGCCCGCGGTCTCCTCCGCCGCGTCGTGCTGCTCCAGCTCGGCGACGTCCTTCTCCAGCTCCCGGAGGACCTCGGCGTCCTCGGGCGCGGGAGTGGCGGGCTTCGGGTCGCTCGTCATCGCCCCATCCCCATCTTCGTGTCAGGCGCCCCTGCGGGGCGGGGTCGCCCCCCGCCTCGGACGCGCAGTTCAACGCGTGCGCCCCGCCGCGTCAGGTCGAGCAGGCGCACGCGCCCTCCCCCCGGCAGGGTGAGGGTGTGGTCCACCTCGGGGCCGCCCACCATCACCTGCACGGCGCCCAGCGGGCGCCCGTGGTGCAGCACCCGGTACCCGTCCTCCTCGCGCAGGAACTCGGTGGTGGTCCCGCCGACGTGCTCGGGGCCGACCGGCAGGTTGGCCCCGAAGGTGTCGAAGCGCATCTCCTCCATGGACAGCACCCCACCGCGGACGGAGAACTCCTCCTCCACCGGGCGCTTGGCGATGGAGTGGATGTGCACCATCAGGATCCGGTCGCCCTCCCGGACCGGCCGGGACAGCAGCAGCCGCCCGGCCGACAGGTCGGCCACCTCGAAGCGCGCCCCGGCCGCCTCGGCACCGCCGTGCACGGCCGCGGCCAGGAGCGCCCCGGCGGCGGCCGCCGCTCCGGCGCGTAGGAAGCGGCGGCGCCCGGGATCGTCCCGGTGCGCCGCCCGCGTCCCTGTGCCGCCCGGGGCGTCAGCCCCCCAGGACGCCTTCCTCCTCGTAGAAGCGCTCGGCGCCGGGGTGCAGGTCCACAGCGCCCTGGCCCTCCAGGGCGGTGTCGAGCTGGACCTGCTCGCCGACGTCGTGGCCGATCTCGCCGGCACGCTCGTACATCTCCTTGGTGAGGTTGTAGGCGAGGTCGTCGCTCATGCTGCCGCGCACGTACATGGTCGCCCAGTTGGTCACCGTGGTGACGTCCTCGTCCTGACCGTTGTAGGTGTCGGCCGGGATGTCCAGGGGGCTGTAGGACGGGTTGTCCTCCTGGAGCTGCTCCAGGCCGTCGCCGCCGAACTGCACGAGCCGGACGTCGCTGGTCGTGGCCACCTGCTCGATGCTGCCGGCCGGGACCGCGAGGACCGCGAAGGCCGCATCGGTCTGCCCGTCGCCCAGCTTGGTGGCCGCGTCCTCGAAGGTGCTGTTGAACGGCTCGATGTCGTCCATGCTGATGCCGTAGGCCCCGAGCACCGCCTCGGCGGCCAGCGCGGTGCCGCTGCCGGGCGGGCCGATGTCCACGCGCTTGCCCTCCAGGTCCTCCACCGTCTCGATGCCCGAGTCCTCGGTGGCGACGATCTGCAGGACCTCCGGGTAGACGTTGCCCAGCATGAACACGTCGTCGCCGTTCTCGATCGGGTCGTCGGCGAAGTCGTTCTCGCTGTTGACCGCGTCCCCGGCCACACCGTTGATCGCCATGCCGACGTCGATCTCGCCCTGGTCGAGCAGGCGCATGTTCTCCACCGAGGCCCCGGTGGACTGGGTGGAGACGTTCACGTCCTCGATGTTGTCCGACCAGATCTGCGCGATCTCGCCGCCGAGCGGGTAGTAGGTGCCGCCGGTGCTGCCGGTGCCCAGGGTCAGGTCGCCACCGGTGACCTCCTCGTCACCGCCGCCCGCGCCGGGGACGCTCCCGCCGCCGCACCCTGCGGCCGCTATCACGCCCNNTTACCCCCCCCCCACCCGCCACAGCGGTAACGGCTGCGAACCGCTTGGCCGTGAATCTCGTCGTCATTCCGAGCGTCCTCCTCGCGCGATGAATGTCGCTTGCTCACTGAGCAGATCACTGAGCGTGGACAGGGACTATAGACACGCGGGCGAATACACCGCCGCTCCTGCGCGGTCACAAGTGGGGAACAAATGCCCACTCCCGCCTCGTCTGGCCGACGGCATTCCCCCTGAGAACCGCGGACAACCCGGACCGGGGGCGCCGCATCCGGCCGCGGCCCGCGATCGGGGGCACACGTGCGCGCAGGCGGGCACGGGCGGGCGCACACGCAGGCCGCGGGTGATCACGCACAGCGACGCCCCGGGGCGGGCTCCGGGAGCGCCGCCCTGCCGGACGCCGGAGTTCCGAAACCGCAGGGGATGGCCTACGCATCTCGTCCGCCGCTCCCCCGGGGGACTAAGGTCGACATGCCACACAAAGTCCCCGCGAACGCAGAGATCCTCTTATGACCGACCGCGTGACGGCCCCCCACGGCGCCTGGCCATCGCCGATCTCAGCGAGCGACGTCGCCCGAGGCACCCGCCGCCTGGGGTTTCCCGCGACCGCCGACGGCGAGGTCTGGTGGGAGGAGGCGCGCCCCGAGGAGGGCGGCCGTACCACGGTGATGCGGTGCGGCCCGGACGGCGCCCCCACCGAGCTCCTGGAGGCCCCCTGGAGCNCCCCCCCCTCCCTGCCGGTCCCCCGACGCGACGACAAGGCCCTCACCCGCTACGGCATCGTCTTCGCCGAGGCGAGCGACCAGCGGCTCTACCTGCTGGAGCGGGGCGCGCGCGAGCCCCGGCCGATCACCCCCGCCCCGCCCTTCCCCGGAGCCCTGCGCTACGCCGACCCCGCGCTGTCCCCCGACGGGCGCCGGGTGGTGTGCGTGCGCGAGCGGCACGCCGAGGACGGCACGGTGGACCGGGCCATCGTGGCGGTCCCGCTGTCCGGTCGGGCCGCCGAGGACCCGTCCGCTGTGACGGAACTGGTCACCGGCGCCCACTTCTTCGCCTCGCCCACGCCCTCCCCCGACGGGGAGCACCTGGCCTGGGTGTCGTGGAGCCACCCGCGCATGCCCTGGGACGGCACCGAGCTGCGCGTGGGCGCGCTGGGCGCCGACGGCGTGGACCGCCCCTACACCCTCAAGGGCGGGGTGGACGAGTCGGTGCTGCAGCCGGTGTGGAGCGGCCCCTCGCGGCTGCGCTTCGTGTCGGACTGGTCGGGCTGGTGGAACCTGTACGAGATCGGCCTGACCGGGCAGGCGGTCGCGCTCTACCCCGACGAGCGCGAGTTCACCCCGGGGCCGTCACGGCTGGGCGTGTGCTCCTGCGTGCCGCTCGCCGACGGGCGCCTGGTGGTGCTGCAGGGCGGCGCCGACCTGGCGCCCGCCGTGTACGACCCGGACACGTTGGAACTCACCCCTCTGGACACCGGTGCGTTCACCACCTGGGAGACGCTCGGCGGCGGCGGCGAGCAGGTCGTCGGGATCGCGTCGGGGCCGCGGGCCCCGCAGAGCCTGGTGCGGCTGGACCCGGCCACCGGCAGGACGCAGGTGGTCCGCTCCAGCCGGGAGCGGGTCCCCGACGCCGGGCTGCTGCCGGTGCCCCGGCAGGTGGAGTTCTCCGGCAAGTACGGCGCAGCCGTACACGCCAACGTGTACCCGCCGACCGATCCGCAGGGGGCGGCGGACGGCCCGGCGCCGTACGCGGTGTGGGTGCACGGCGGCCCGGTGGGGCGCGCCACCAGCGGGCTGGACCTGCTGAAGGCGTACTTCACCAGTCGCGGCATCGGCATCGTGGACGTCAACTACAGCGGGTCGCTGGGGTTCGGCCGCACCTACCGCGAGCGGATCGCGGGCATGTGGGGCGTGGTCGACGTGGAGGACGTCGAGGCCGTGGCGCGCGCGCTGGTGGAGTCGGGTGAGGCCGACCCCGGGCGGCTGGCGGTGCGCGGCGCGAGCGCGGGCGGGTACACCGCCCTGCTGGCGGCCGCCGGTGACACGTTCGCCTGCGCGATGTCGCTGTTCGGGGTGGCGGACCTGCTGCAGATGGCCGCGACCTCGCACGACTACGAGTCGCACTACCTGGACACGCTGGTGGGGCCGCTGCCCGGCTATAAGGCGACCTACCGGGAGCGTTCGCCGATCGGCAAGGCGGACCGGATTCGGGTGCCCGTGCTGCTGCTGCAGGGCACGGAGGACCACGTGGTCCCCAAGGAGCAGACGCGGGAGTTCGCCAAGGCGCTGGCGGACCACGGGGTGCGCCACGCGGTGCTGGAGTTCGAGGGCGAGGGCCACGGGTTCGGCTCGGCCGAGTCCATCGAGCGGGGGCTGGAGGCGGAGCTGGCCTTCTACGGGGAGGTGTTCGGCTTCTCCCCGCCGGGGGTTCCCGGAATCGAGCTGGTGACCGAGTACCCCGACCCGGAGCTGGAGGCCGAACCGCTGCCGGAGCTGGAGGACACCGGCCCCCGGGCCGCGCACGCACCGGCGGCGGAGGGGAGCGCCCCGCAGGGCGCAGCGGCGGAGGCGGGCCCGCCGTCCGGGGGACCGGCCCCGGAGTCGGCCCCCGCCGCCCGGCAGGACGCCGAACCGGACCTGATCCCCTGGACGGAGCCGACCGACGGCTCCCAGGGCCGGGAGAGGGACCGCCCGCACCCCTGAGCACCGTCGCGGCCGGTCACAGGGTCCACGGGGCGGCCCGGACCGTGCGGGACGGGGGCCTTCCTCAAGGCTGCCGGAGAACCCGGAGGCGCGCTCGCCGGGCGCCGGGTCCACGTCCCCGCAGGCGCTCCGGGGCGATTGAGGGCGAGGGCGAGGGCGATACCGCCTCTTCCCCCTTCAGGCGGACGAAGCAGCCCCGGCCGCCCGGACCGCTCCCCTACGCCCGGCACACCTGGACCCCGTGGGGGTCGGGCGGCCCGCCGACGGGCCGGTCGGGACACTGACGCAGGCGGGAAGGCCCGCCCGCGGCGTCGCGGCGGTCGCACTGACCGGCCTGGTCGGACGGCGGTCACACCGTCTCGGCGGACGTGCATCGGGAGCGTGGTTCCGCCGCGTGCTCGGGCGCGAGGGGGCGGATGCACCGCCCCTGTCGTCCGGATCCGCCGGCGGTGCCCGTGGCACGCGCGGTCACAGGTCGGGGTCGGGCAGCTCCAGGTCGGAGCCCTCGGCCTCAAGCTCCTCGCGGATGACGCGGTAGGCGAGACCGGCGGGGTAGCCCTTTCGGGCGAGCATGCCCATGGCGCGGCGGACGCGGACGGTGTCCTCGCGGCCCCGGGTGGCCGCGAGCTTGCGCCGGACCAGGTCGCGGGCGGTGGCCTCCTCCTGGTCGGCGCTGATGTCGTCGACCGCGTCGCGCACGGTCTCCTCGTCCACGCCGCGCCGCCGCAGCTCCCCCGCGAGGGCGCGGCGTCCCAGGCCGCGCCCGGCGTGCCGGGACTCCACCCACGCGGCGGAGAACGCGGCGTCGTCGATGAGGCCCACCTCGCCGAAGCGCTCCAGCACCGTCTCGGCCACCGGCTCCTCAACGCCCCGCGTGCGCAGCGCCTCGGCGAGCTGGGCGCGGGTGCGCGGGGCGACGGTGAGCAGGCGCAGGCAGACGGTGCGGGCGTAGGACTCGGGGTCCTGGTCCGGGGCCCCGGCGCTCTCCCCGTCCGGCCCCCACGGGCCGGACGGGTCGCCGGCGGCCCGCTCCTCCGGGGAGCGGGGGTCGGGCGCCGCGGCGGCGTCCGGACCCGGGTCGTGCGGCCCCCGGGCGGTGCCGGGGCCCCCAGGGTCAAGCATCGGTGGCGGCGGCGCTCTTGGCCTTGGCGGTGCGCTTGGCGGCGGGCTCCTTGGCCGTGGACGCGTCCGCGGGCGCACCGGCGGCGGCGCCCTTGGCGGAGGCGTCCTTGGCCGGGTCGGCGGCGTCGGGCGCGGCACCCGCCCCGGCGGCGTCGTCGCCCTTCATGGGCACGCCCAGCTTCTCCTTGATCTTCTTCTCGACCTCCAGGGCCATGTCGGCGTTCTCCCGCAGGAAGTTGCGGGCGTTCTCCTTGCCCTGGCCGAGCTGGGTGCCCTCGTAGGTGTACCAGGCGCCGGACTTGCGGACGATGCCGTTCTCCACGCCCAGGTCGATCAGGCTGCCCTCACGGGAGATGCCCACGCCGTAGAGGATGTCGAACTCGGCCTGCTTGAAGGGCGGGGCGGTCTTGTTCTTGACCACCTTGACGCGGGTGCGGTTGCCGACCGCGTCCGTGCCGTCCTTGAGCGTCTCGATCCGGCGCACGTCCAAGCGCACCGAGGAGTAGAACTTCAGGGCCCGGCCGCCGGTGGTGGTCTCGGGCGAGCCGAACATCACGCCGACCTTCTCGCGGAGCTGGTTGATGAAGATCGCGGTGGTGCCGGTCTGGTGCAGGGCGCCGGCGATCTTGCGCAGGGCCTGCGACATCAGCCGGGCCTGCAGGCCCACGTGGCTGTCGCCCATCTCGCCCTCGATCTCGGCGCGCGGCACCAGCGCCGCCACCGAGTCCACCACCAGGATGGAGACCGCGCCGGAGCGGATCAGCATGTCGGCGATCTCCAGGGCCTGCTCGCCGGTGTCGGGCTGGGACAGCAGCAGGTCGTCGGTGTTGACGCCGATCTTCTTGGCGTACTCGGGGTCCAGCGCGTGCTCGGCGTCGATGAACGCCGCGATGCCGCCCTCCCGCTGGGCGTTGGCCACCGCGTGCAGGGCGACCGTGGTCTTACCGCTGCTCTCGGGGCCGTAGATCTCGACGATGCGGCCGCGCGGGATGCCCCCGATCCCCAGGGCCACGTCGAGCGAGATGGAGCCGGTCGGGATCGACTGGATCGGCGGGCGGTCATCGTCGCCCAGGCGCATCACGGAGCCCTTGCCGAACTGGCGCTCGATCTGCGCGAGCGCGGTTTCGAGGGCCTTGTCTCGGTCTGCTGCTGCCACGGGGAACCCCTGTTGGGTCGGTGTCTTCTTCTTCATCTCGAAGGCGACGCTATGCGCTCGCCGCGACATTCCGCGACGGCGCCGGCCGCACTGTGGACGGCTCGCGCCGTCCCCCTGACCGCGGGGGCCGACGGCTCCCGCGTCCCGGCGGGCCTTCCCGGCCCTCGGGGTATCGCGCGCCACATCCGCGCACCCCTGACTCACCGACCACCTTACCCGAACTTCTGTTCGAGCGGGGGGCCGCCACCTCGAACGCGTGTCGCGGGGCGGGTCCGCCCGGCGGCCCGCCGCCGGTGCGGGGCGCGGGGTCAGCGCACGGATTCGGGCAGGTCGAAGGCGTCACAGACGCGCCGCCACACCTCCTTGGCCGAAGCGCCCTCGGCGAGGGCCTGGTTGACGGTCCGCGAGCCCAGCCCTTCGATCACGTAGTCCTTGGCGAGGCTCTCCGCATACGACTCGCCGAACTGCTCGTGCATGCGGTCCCAGAAAAGCGTCAGTCTCATCCCCTTCAGTATCGCCCTGCACGGGGACCGCGTTCGCGTCGGCGCAGGGCCGGGGCGACGGCCAGGAGCCCGAGGGACGCGGCGGCGAACAGCGTCCCGGGCCCGGCGACCGCCGATCCGAGACCGTAGGCGGCGAACAGCGCGATGCCCACGGTCTCGGCTCCGAGCCCGGACATGGACAGCACCGTGGCCCGCGCCCTGCTGGACACCGCGTCCTGGAGGCGCGTCTCCGCGGCCACCGACGCCCATGCCAGGACCCCGAAGGCGGCTCCGACCGGGAGCATGCCCAGGGGGTGGCCGGTGAGGGCCCCGGCGGCCAGCAGGACCGCCCCCGCGGCGGTCAGGACGGCGGCGTGGCGGGTGCCGCGCCCGGCGAACCACTCCCCGGCCGCGACCGCGGCGAAGAAGGGCAGCAGCAGGATGGGCACGAGGGCCGTGCCGCCGATGCCGTCGGCGGTGGAGCGGGCGAGGAACGGCAGGTACTCCTCTAGGCCGGTGAGGCCCGTGAGCACCGCGAAGGCGAGCAGGGCCCTGCGCGCGCCGGGCACTCGGCGCACCTCGGTCAGCGCGGTGCGGGCCACCGCGATGTGCGGAGCGAGGATTCGGGCGAGTGGACCGGGGCCCGGCCCCCGGTCCGGCGCCGTCCCGGTCGCCGCCTTCTTCGCGGCAGGGACGTCCTCGGCGGGGGCGTCCTCGGCAGGGGCGTCCCCAGCGGGCGCATCCTCGGTGGGGCGGGGCCCCTCAGGGAAGGTGAAGCCGAGCGGGGCGGCCGCGAGGGCGGACACGATGCTCACGGCCGCCACGGCCGTATACCCCCCGAACGCCATCAACGGCGCGGCCGCGGCGCCCGCAACCACCATGGCGACGGTCCCCAGCGCGCGCGAGCGGCCGATGAGGCGGGCGTAGTCGCGGGCCGCCCCGGCACGGAGGAGTTCGTCGTAGACCAGCGCCTGGAGCGCGCCCGAGGCGAACGAGAGCCCGGTGCCCCACAGCACGAAGCCGACGGCGAAGGAGGGGTAGGCCGGTACGAGGATCCACAGGGCGAAGCCCGCGGCGGCCAGCAGCGGGGCCGCACCCAGCAGGCGGCGCCTGGGGACCAGGTCGGCGAGCACACCGGAGGGGATCTCCACGATCACGCTCGTGAGCGACCAGATGATCAGCAGGGTGGAGATCTGCGCGGTGGACAGCCCGCTGTCGGCGAAGAGCAGCGCGTACAGCGGGTAGAGCGGGATCAGTTCGACCAGGAAGGCGTACAGGTAGAGGCTGCCCGCCAGCCGGGCCCGGTGGGAAGGTCAACATCGCCAGGTCATGAATGCAGCCTAAGCGTGCGCCCTGCGCCGGGCAAGGCGTAATCCGACCGCATCGGGCCCCGCCGCCGGTCTCACCCCTCGCCTTCCGCGTCCTCACGCCCCCTGCGCGCCACGATGATCGGCACGGCCACCAGGCCGACCAGCGCCAAGGCGTAGGGCAGCAGTCCGACGGCGACCATCCACGCCGCCGCGTCGTCCACCCCGAGCATCCCCATCGGGATGTGCACCAGCGCCGACAGGGCGAAGCCGACGACCCATCCTCCGAACAGGCCGAGCAGTGCGGTCCCGGCGATCCTCATCGTCATCGTCCGTTCTGTGCGGTTCCATGCCGCCCGCGAGTCGTGTTCTCCCGGGCGTCTGCGACCGTACGGAGCAGGTGCCGGGCACCGCGTCGGCCTGCGGGACCGAACCCGTGTACATCCCCGGATGCACGCGGCGGCCGCGAGGGGCGTCCCAAGGTCGGTCCCCCGCGGGAGGCGCCCGGGGACCCGCCGCCCGCCTCCGGAGAACCGTCGGGGCCGCGTTGCACACTTGGGGCATGGCACACCCGCACGACCCGGTCGAACGGTTCTCGCCCGCCACCCGCGCCTGGTTCCGGTCCGCCTTCCCCGACGGGGCCACCCCCGCCCAGGAGGGTGCCTGGACCCAGATCGAGAAGCGCGGCGACACCCTGCTGGTCGCCCCGACCGGGTCGGGCAAGACGCTCGCGGCGTTCCTCTGGTCGCTGGACCGGCTGGCCACCACTCCCCCGCCCGAGGAGCCCGCCAAGCGCTGCCGGGTGCTGTACGTGTCGCCGCTCAAGGCGCTCGCGGCCGACATCGAGCGCAACCTTCGCGCCCCCTTGTCGGGGATCCGGCGCGAGGCGGAGCGCTCCGGCGCCGAGGTGCCGGACATCCGGGTCGGCATGCGCACCGGGGACACCCCGCAGAGCGAGCGGCGCGGCCTGGCCGCCGTTCCCCCGGACATCCTCATCACCACGCCCGAGTCGCTGTTCCTGGTGCTGACCTCGCAGGCGCGCGCGGGACTGGCCGGGGTGGAGACGGTCATCGTGGACGAGGTGCACGCCGTGGCCGGGACCAAGCGCGGCGCGCACCTGGCCCTGTCCCTGGAGCGGCTGGACGCGCTGCTGGGGCGGCGGGCCCAGCGCATCGGGCTGTCGGCGACCGTGCGCCCGCACGAGACCGTGGCCGGATTCCTGGGCGGGGCGCGCCCCGCCGCCGTGGTCGCGCCGCCGTCGGCGCCCCGGCTGGACCTGAGCATCACCGTGCCGGTGGAGGACATGGCCGACCTGGCGGCCTCGGCCGCGCCGGGGCGTACGGGCGGCACCGCAGGCACCGGGGAGGCCGACGCCAAGGCCCGCACCTCCATCTGGCCGCACGTGGAGGAACGGGTGCTCGACCTGGTGGAGGAGCACCGCTCCTCCATCGTGTTCACCAACTCGCGCCGCGTCGCCGAGCGGCTGTGCGCCCGGCTGAACGAGCTGGCGACCGAGCGCGCGCAGGGCGGGCTGCCGCCGGATGCGGCCCCCGCCGAGGTACCCGGGCAGTCCGGTCAGGGCCGGGGCGCGGAGCGGGTGGTCGCGCGCGCCCACCACGGGTCGGTCTCCAAGGAGGAGCGCGCCGCCATCGAGGCCGACCTGAAGGAGGGGCGCCTGCCCTGCGTGGTGGCCACCTCCAGCCTGGAACTGGGCATCGACATGGGCGCGGTGGACCTGGTGGTGCAGGTGGAGTCGCCGCCGTCGGTGGCCGGGGGGCTGCAGCGGGTCGGGCGCGCGGGGCACCGCGTGGGCGAGGTGTCGCGCGGGGTGTTCTTCCCGAAGTACAGGGGCGACCTGCTGGCGTCGGCGGTGGTGGCCGAGCGGATGCGCGCCGGGGCCATCGAGGAGCTGGCCGTTCCCGCCAACCCGCTGGACGTCCTGGCCCAGCAGATCGTGGCGATGGCGTCGGTGGACGAGTGGCGGGTGGAGGACCTGGCGGCCGTGGTGCGGCGGGCCGCGCCGTTCGCCGCGCTGCCCGACTCGGCGCTGTCGGGGGTGCTGGACATGCTCTCCGGGCGCTACCCGTCCGATGAGTTCGCCGACCTGCGCCCGCGCCTGGTGTGGGACCGGGAGGAGGGCACGGTGTCCGGGCGCCCGGGGGCCCAGCGGCTGGCGGTCACCAGCGGCGGCACCATCCCCGACCGGGGCACCTACGCGGTGCACCTGGCGGGGGCGGCCGGTTCGGGGCCCACCCGGGTGGGCGAGCTGGACGAGGAGATGGTGCAGGAGTCGCGGGTCGGCGACGTGTTCGTGCTGGGCGCCACGGCCTGGCGGATCGAGTCGATCGACGCCGACCGGGTGCTGGTGGCGCCCGCCCCGGGCCGCCCGGGGCGGCTGCCGTTCTGGAAGGCCGACGCGGCGGGGCGCCCGCCGGAGCTGGGGCGGGCCATCGGCGCACTCGCCCGGGAGCTCGGGGAGGCCGGGCCCGAGGCGGCGCGGGAGCGCGCCCGCGGTCTGGGGCTGGACGCGTGGGCGGCCGACAACCTCGCCGCGTACCTGGAGGAGCAGCGGGAGGCGACCGGGGCGGTGCCCGACGACCGCACGGTGGTGGTCGAGCGGTTCCGGGACGAGCTGGGCGACTGGCGGGTGGTGGTGCACTCGCCGCTGGGCGCCCGGGTGCACGGGGCGTGGGCGCTGGCGCTGGGCGCGCGCATCCGCGAGCGCTACGGGCTGGACGCCCAGGTGGTGCACGGCGACGACGGGATCGTGCTGCGGCTGCCGGACGTGGACGACGCCGAGCGGCTGCGCATCGCCGACCTGCTGTACCTGCCGCCGGAGGAGGCCGAGGACGCGGTCGCGGCGGAGCTGGGCGGCTCGGCGCTGTTCGCGGCCCGGTTCCGGGAGTGCGCGGCGCGGTCCCTGCTGCTGCCGCGCCGCAGGCCGGGGCACCGGATGCCGCTGTGGCAGCAGCGGCAGCGCTCGGCCCAGCTGCTGTCGGTGGCCGGGCGGTACGGGTCGTTCCCGATCGTGCTGGAGGCGGTGCGCGAGTGCCTGCGGGACGTGTTCGACGTGCCGGGGCTGGCCGCGCTGATGGGCGACCTGCGGGCGCGGCGGGTGCGGGTGGTGGAGGTGGAGACGCCGCGCGCCTCCCCCTTCGCACAGTCGCTGCTGATCGGGTACACGGCGGCGTTCCTGTACGAGGGCGACGCGCCGCTGGCGGAGCTGCGCGCGCAGGCGCTCACCCTGGACTCGGCGCTGCTGGCCGAGCTGCTGGGCCAGGCCGACCTGCGGGAGCTGCTGGACGCCGGGGTGCTCGCCGACGTGGAGGCGGCGCTGCAGCGGCTCACCCCCGAGCGGCGGGTGGACGGGCGCGGGCCGGAGGGCGCCGCCGACCTGCTGCGCGAGCTGGGGCCGCTGACCGGGGCGGAGGCGGCCGAGCGCGGGGCACGGGCCGCGTGGCTGGAGGACTTGGAGCGGGCCCGGCGGGCGGTCCGGGTGCGGGTGGCCGGACAGGAGCGGTGGGCGGCCGTGGAGGACGCGGCCCGCCTGCGCGACGGCCTGGGAGCGGAGCTGCCCGACTGGCTGGAGCTGGGGGCCGACTCGCCCTTCCCCGACACCGCGGCCGCGTTCACCCGGCCGGTCGAGGACCCGCTCGGCGACCTGCTGTCCCGGTTCGCGCGGACGCACGGGCCGTTCACCGCCGAGGACGCGGCGCGCCGCTTCGGGCTGGGCCCGGCGGCGGTGCGCGAGGTGCTGCGGCGGCTGGCGGGCGAGGGCCGGGTGGTCGAGGGCGGGTTCCGGCCGGGCGGCGGCGGGAGCGAGTGGTGCGACACGGGCGTGCTGCGCCGCCTGCGCAAGGGGTCGGTGCTGCGGCTCCGCAAGGAGGCCGAGCCGGTGCCGNCAGCGCGCGCTGGGGCGGTTCCTTCCGGCGTGGCAGCACGTGTCGTCGCCGCTGCGGGGACCGGACGCGGTGTTCGAGGCGGTGGAGTCGCTGCGCGGATGCCCGGTTCCGGCGTCCGCCCTGGAGACCCTGGTGCTCCCGGCGCGCGTGCACGGGTACACGCCGCCGATGCTGGACGAGCTGACCCTCGCGGGCGAGGTGGTGTGGGCGGGCGTGGGCCCGATCGGCGGCAAGGACGGGTGGGTGTGCCTGGTCCCGGCCGAGGACGCGCCCGAGCTGCTGCCCGACCCGGCGGATGTGGAGGGGTCGCCGCTGCACGACGCCGTGGCGGAGGCACTGGACGGCGGCGGCGCCCTGTTCTTCCGGGACATCGCCGACCGGGCCCAGCGCGCGCTGGGGACGGCGGCGGTCTCCGACGCCGCCCTGGTGGCGGCGGTGTGGGACCTGGTGTGGGCGGGACGCTTGGGCAACGACACGTTGGGCCCGCTGCGCGCGCTCCTGGGCGCGGGCGGCACGGGCACCGGGGGCTCGGGCCCGGGTCGTACTGGCTCCGGGGGCTCGGCCGCCCACCGGAGGCGGACGCGGCGCCCGGTGATGCCCAGCAGGATGGGGCCGCCGACGGTGGCGGGGCGGTGGTGGCGGCTGCCGGAACGGGAGGCGGACGCGACCAGGCGGGGGCTGGCGGCGGCGACGGCGCTGCTGGACCGGTACGGGGTGGTCACACGCGGCCCGGTGGTGGCCGAGCAGGTGCGGCGGCGCACGGGAGAGCGCTCGGGCGGCGGGTTCAGCGCGGTGTACCCGGTACTGCGGGGCGTCGAAGAGGCGGGCAAGGCGCGGCGCGGCTACTTCGTGGAGGGCCTGGGCGCGGCCCAGTTCGCCCCGCCGGGGGCGGTGGACCGCCTGCGGTCGTTCGCCGGTGACGCCGGGGACTCCGCGCCGTCTCCCGAAGGCTCCGGGACTCCGCCCAGGGACGGATCCGGGCCCCCGCCCGGTGACGGATCCACACGTGTTCTGGCCGCCGCCGACCCGGCGAACCCGTACGGTGCGGCGCTTGCGTGGCCCGAGAGCGAGGGCGGCCGCCCGTCGAGGAAGGCGGGGGCCATGGTGGTCCTGGACGACGGGGCGCCGGCACTGTACCTGGAGCGCGGCGGGAGGACGGCGGTGACCTTCGGCTCCGGGGAGGCGGCCTTGGAGAGGGCGGCATCGGCGCTGGCAGAGGCGGTCCGCGAGGGCGGTCTGGCCTCCCTGACCGTGGAACGCGCGGATGGAGGCGAGGTGTTCGGGACCCCTTTGGAACCGGCCCTGAAGGGCGCAGGTTTCCACCCGACCCCGAAGGGGCTGCGGTTGAGGTAGGCGGTGGCGTGGCGGGTCGGTTCCCCGGCAATGCCTGCGGGGCGGCGCATTGCTCGCGGCCCGGGCGGGCGGCGGCTCGGCCGGTCCCCCACCCACGGGCCCCGGCCGGGCGACGGGCCGGTGGGGTGTGGGGTGGAGGGGCGGCGACGACGAAGGTCGGCGGCCCTTGCGGCAGCGCCGTCGACCGCCCGGCGTGTACGTGGTCGATGTGCTCGGCAACAACGGTGAGAGCGGGGCGCTTCCCCGACCCCGCCCGCCGTCCGGCGGGCCACTCGCAGTCCAGGTGATCGGCGGGCCCAGCTGGTACCCCACTCACCGACCCCGGCCGGGCACCGGGGCACCGGAGCGCAAGGAAGAGGCGGCGGCTCGGCAGGTACCCCACTTACGGGCCCCGGGCCGGGCGGAAGGTCGGCGGAGCGCGAGGAAGAAGGCAGCGACGACGGAGGTCAGCGGCCCTCGCGGCAGCGCTGTCGGCCGCAGCGCGTGTGCATGGTCACCGGGGCAGGCGGCGACGGAGAAAGGGGGCGCTTCCCCGGCCCTGCCTGCCGTCCGGCGGGGCCCCGGGCGGTCCGGGCAGGCGGCGTGGCGCCAGGGTTCGCGGTCTTCGACACCTGAGGCGTCCGCCGGGCCCGCACCACGACACCCGTTAGCACCGTGACCTGGGCGAACACTCCGCGTTAGGTGCAGGCGGGGCCGGGATGCGCGCCCTTCGACGCCCGTGGAGGCCCTCGGGCGACGAACACGACGATTCCAGAACAGGTTCTGGAAACGGAATGCCCGGTTCATGCCTGTTCGGGCGCTCCGGTCGACTACGGAAGCGGGAGTGAGGCCGTCCAGGCACCCCCCGCCGACCACCGAGACCCCCGCACTGGACCGGAATCGGCTACATAGGGTGACTCCGGGCCCGGTAAACGGCCCAAGTGTGCCGTTTGAGGGCCTCCGGGGGCCGGACCGGGCTCACGGGTCGCGATGAACGCACACCCGCACCGCCCGCCAGGCCGCCCGGGGCGCCGAACAGCGCGCTGGAGGGGTCCCGGCGGCCGGGAAACCGGGGCGAGGCGAACACCGGGCCGGTAACGGCGGATCCGGAACCTGCCTTCCGGCCCCGCAAGCGCCCCGGGGCCATCCTGCGTGGTGGAACCACCACCTGATCAGCGATTATGTGTCGATTCCACCACGCAGGATCGCCGGAGACCCCTCACACGCCCGGTATGTCCGCTTCCCGGGCGAGTCCAGAGACCGAACGCGCACCGGCCTCCGCCGAGATGCGCCCGGCGGCTGGCCGGACCCCCGCCCCGGCCAGTCGTCGCCGCCTTCTCCCCTCACATCCCGGCGGCCCGCCGCCCGGCAGGCGGGGCCGGGGACCGCCCCGCTCTCGCCGTCGCTGCCCTCTCCGCCGACCATCCGCACGCCCGCCACCCGACAGCGCTGCAGGTCGGGCCGCCGACCTTTGTCGTCGCCGCCCCTCCGCGCCCGTCGATGCCCCGGCGGCCCACGCCATCGGAAAACGGTGTGCGTCCGGCTCCCGCCCTGCGGGATCATGCCACGGCCCGTAGTGAACGCGCCCCGCAGCGACAGGAGCCGACCACCGTGTCCACCCCGCCCTCCCCCGCCGTCCGGGACATGAACGAGGCCGACGCCCCCCGGGTCGTCGAGGTCAGCCTTGCCGCCGACCGGATGTTCGCCGACGCCGGACTCGCGCTGCCCCCGGACGACCCCCGTGAACTCCTCGACCATGTGCTGGGGCCGGTGGGCGCCCGAACGGTTCGGGGCCGTGCTCGTCGCCGGGGCCTCCGGCGCCCGGGACGGAAACGGGGGCGGGGTCGCCGGTCTGGCCGCCCTCGTCGAGGTGGACGGCGCCGCCCACCTGGAGCAGATCGCCGTCCGCCCCGACCTCGGACGGCGCGGGATCGGCGGGGCCCTCCTCGAGGCGTCCTGCACCCGTGCCCGGGCCGCCGGGTTCGGCGCGCTCACCCTGACCACCTTCCGCGACCTGGAGTGGAACGCCCCCTGGTACGCGCGCCGGGGCTTCTCCGAGCTGCCCCGCGAGGCGTGGGGCCCCGAACTCGCCGCGCAATGGCGGACCGAGGAAGAGGCAGGGATCCTCGTCGCCCCGCGCATCGCGATGCGGCGCCTCCTGGACCGGCACTAGTCCCGCCGCCGCGATCGGGACCGGTGCGGCCTCACTCGGCGACGGCGGTGTACAGCTCCTCCCGGGCGTTCTCCAGGGCCAGCAGCAGCGCCCCGCGCAGGACGGGGTCCTCCACGCGGCCGACGCCGACCTCGGGGGCGTTCGGGCCGATCGCGGGGACCGACTCGGCGACGCGGCGGGCCAGCTCCTCGCCGCCCGCGCGGGCCACCTCCCCGCCCAGGACCACCAGCCCCGGGTCCAGCACCACGCACACCGACGCCACGCCCCGCGCGATGCGGTCGGCCAGCTCGTCCAGGAAGGCCGCGCCGGGCCCCTCCGGCTCCTCGGCCGCCGACGCGCGGGCCGCCGCGATCACCTCGGCGGCCCCGGCCCCCGATCCGCCGCCGGTGAGGCCGTGTTCGCCCGCCAGCGCCACGATCTCGCGGCCGCCGACCAGTGACTGGAACCCGTGGTCGATGCCGCCGTCCTGCAGGCGCAGCGACGCGAACCCGCCGGGCCGCCCCACCTCGCGCGGGAGCGGGGCGCCGGGCACCGGCAGGTACCCGATCTCGCCCGCGCCGCCCGAGCGGCCGCTGCGGATCCGCCCGTCCAGCATGATCGCCATGCCCACGCCGCCGGACAGCCACATCAGCGCGAAGTCCCGCTCGTCGCGGGCCGCCCCCTCGGCGTGCTCGGCCATCGCGGCCAGGTTGACGTCGTTCTCGATCAGCACCGGCCGCCCCAGCTCGGCGCCGAGCGCGTCGAACACCCCTTCCAGCCAGGCGTGCAGGTCGAAGGAGAACCGCACGGCCCCGGTGCGCGGATCGACCACGCCCGGCGTGCCGATGACGCAGGCGTTGAGCCGCTCGGGCGGCACGCCCGCGCTCTCCACGAGCTTGGCCACCAGGCCGCACACCGCCCCCACCGGGTCGGAGGCGGTGGAGGGGTCGACGCTGCCCTGCTCCACCACCGTGCCGGTGATGTCGGCGACGGCGGCGGTGGCCTCGGCGGCCCCCACCTCCAGCGCGACCGCGTAGGCGGCGGAGGGCACCGCCTCGTACAGCGCGGCGTTGGGGCCGCGGCCGCCGGCCTTGCTCCCCGCGACCCGCACCAGGCCGCGCTCCTCCAGGCGGGAGAGCAACTGCGAGGCGGTCACCTTGGACAGCCCCGTCTCCCGCCCGAGCTGGGTGCGCGTCACCGGCCCCGACGTCAGGAGGAGCTCCAGCGCGGCACGGTCGTTGAGCTGCCGCAGCAGCCGCGGGGTCCCCGGGCGTCGAGACATAACCGTGACACCCCCATCCCTATTAGTTAAGAAAGTTTCCTGTTAGTTTATCGCCAACGTGAACCAGGTCTCGTTCACGCCCCGTCCCCGGGACCTCCGCGGGCCGGGAGCCGGACGCGACCGAACGGCGTATCAGAGCTATACCAGCTTGCACTCAGGACGAAGCCCGCACAGCGTTCGTAGCCGACCCAGAGATGACCGGGGGCGTCTTCTTCGACGCACGTCGCGCGCGTGGCGACGCGTGAAGGGAGAGTACGAGTGAGATTCCCGAAGATCGCAGCCGTTCCGGCGGTTGTTCTCCTCGCGGCCGCCTGCGGTGGAGGGGGCGACGGCGGAGCCGACCCCTCCGAGGCGCCCGACAGCCTCACCGTGTGGGTCATGGGCACCGCCCAGGACCCCCTCGTCGAGTACTTCGACGGGATCGAGGAGCGCTACCAGGAGACCTACCCCGACACCGCCGTCGAGGTGGAGTTCGTCCCTTGGGAGGACGCGCAGGAGTCCATCACCAACGCGATGGCCGGGGGCGACGCCCCCGACGTCCTGGAGGTCGGCAACGACCAGACCTCCAACTGGGCCCAGCAGGGCGCGCTGCTCGCGCTGGACGACCACATCGCCGACTGGGAGACCACCGGCGACCTGGACCAGGGCGCCCTGGAGTACGGCCAGTACGACGGCGCCCAGTACGGCATCCCGTGGTTCGCCGGCGTGCGCACCCTGTACTACCGCTCCGACTGGCTCAGCGACATGAACATGGAGCCGCCCGCCACCTGGGACGAGCTCGTCGAGGTCGCCGAGGCCATCGAGGAGGAGCAGGGCGTTCCCGGATTCGCCGCACCCACCGACTTCACCAACGGCATCGCCAGCTTCATCTGGAGCAACGGCGGCCAGATCGCCACCCAGGAGGGCGGCGAGTGGCAGGGGCAGCTCACCAGCGACGAGGCCAAGGAGGCCGTCGAGTTCTACGCCGGGCTCACCTCCGAGCGGGAGATCTCCCCGCAGTCCTACGTCGGTGAGAACGAGCTGGTCCCGCTGGCCGACATGGCCAACGGCGAACTCGGCATGTACATCGACGGCAGCTGGGCCATGGGCCAGATGGAGGAGCAGGCCGAGGACCCGGCCCTGCTGGAGGAGATCTCCGCCGCCCCCATGCCCGGCGCCGACGGCATCGCCCCCGCCTTCGCCGGCGGATCGGCCCTGGGCGTGTTCTCCACCACCGAGTACCCCGAGCACGCCGTCGAGCTGCTCAAGGTGATGGGCGACAAGGAGGGCGGCAAGGGCTACGCCGACGCCGCCGGCTACTTCCCGGCCTACCCGGAGCTGCTGGACGACCCGGCCTACCAGGAGGACCCCGTCAAGGCCGCGGGCGCCCAGCAGATGGAGCACACCCAGTTCTTCCCGGCCACCCCGCGCTGGAACGCCGCCGACCAGGACCAGGCGATCCTGCCCTCGGCGGTGCTGGAGATCGTCCAGGGCGGTGACGTGGACGAGGTCATGGAGCAGGCCAACAGCGACCTGACCGAGACCCTCAACGAGGAAGTCGAGTAGCGCCCCGGCCCTCCCGGGCCCGCATGGGCCCTCCCACAGGNGCCACCCCTCACGGCCGCCCCGCCGACCCCCGCCCCACCGCCCCGGACCGCCACGCCACCGTCGAATCGAGAAGTCCCGCCATGGCTCAGACCGTGAAAACGGCGCCGCCCGACGACCGGGCGCCTGAGCCCGAGACCCGCTCCGGGTCCGGGCCCCGCCGCGGCCCGCGCCTCAGGATCGGCGCGCCCTACCTGCTCATCGCCCCGACCCTGGTCATCCTCGCCATCGTCCTGCTCTGGCCGATCGTGCAGATGGTCTGGTACTCGGTGCACGGGTTCACCACCCGCCACCTGCTGCCCAACGCCCCCGCCCCCGAGTTCAAGGGGCTGGAGTACTACGGGCGGCTGCTGTCGGACCCGGAGTTCTGGACGATCCTGCGCAACACGGTCGCGGTGACCGTCCTGATGGTCGGTATCACCATGGGGCTGGGCACCCTGGTGGGCCTCCTGCTGAACAAGCTGCCCAAATGGTTCTCCGCCGTCGTGGCGGTCGGCATGATGCTCGCCTGGGCCACCCCCGCCATCAGCGCCTCGCTGATCTTCCGCTGGCTGTTCATGCCCGACCGGGGCCTGGTCAACGTCGCCCTGGACGCGCTGCCCGACTGGCTGGTGGGCTCGGGCTGGCGGGAGTACAACTGGTTCCTCGAACCGGTGTCGCTGTTCAGCGTGCTCATCCTGGTGATCGTCTGGCAGTCGTTCCCGTTCATCGCGGTCTCGGTGCTGGCCGGGCTGAAGAGCATCCCCTCGGAGCTGTACGAGGCCGCCCGGGTGGACGGCGCCGGGCCCTGGCGCAGCTTCTGGAGCGTCACCTTCCCGATGCTGCGGCCGCTGTTCGCGCTGCTGCTGGTGCTGCAGATCATCTGGGACCTGCGGGTGTTCACCCAGCTCTACATCCTCGCCAACGGCTTCCAGAACAAGTCCGTCTACCTGCTCAGCTACTACATCTACCAGCAGGGCTTCAGCGCCAGCCCGCCCAACTACGGCATGGGCTCGGCGATCGCGGTGGTGATGACCGTCATGATCCTCATCGTCACCGCCTACTACCTGCGCATCATGATCCGCCAGGGGGAGACCCGATGACCGCCACCGCGACCCGCGCACCCAGCGCCCCCCGCACCCGCCGGGCGCCGCGCCGCCGCTCGCCCGCGGCCCGCCTGCGCAGCGCCGGGCTGTACCTGGCCGGGACGGCGGTACTGCTCTTCTCGGTCTTCCCCGTCTACTGGATGGTCGCCACCGCGCTGCGCTCCCAGGGCGAGATCTTCTCCCGCGACCAGTCGGTGTTCCCCCGCACCGTGACCCTGGAGCACTTCGACCGGGTGGTCAACGGGGAGCTGCTGCCCGGGGTGAGCTTCTGGACGTTCCTGGTGAACAGCCTGACCGTCACCCTGGGGTCGGTGGCCGTGGCGGCCCTGCTGTCGCTGCTGGCCGCGGTGGCCGTGGCGCGCTTCCGCTTCCGGCTGCGCACCGCCTTCATCATCCTGCTGATGGTGATCCAGATGGTGCCGATGGAGGCGATGATCATCTCCATCTTCATCAACTTCCGGCGCATCCAGGACGGCACCGGGGTGACCATGCTCGGCAACCTCACCGGCATCCTCATCGTCTACACCGCCGTCGCCCTGCCGATCACCATCATGATGCTGCGCGGGTTCGTCGCGGCCGTGCCCAAGGAGCTGGAGGAGGCCGCGGCCATCGACGGCGCCTCCAACATGGTGATCTTCTGGCGCATCCTGATGCCACTGGTGGCCCCGGGGCTGGTGGCGGCCAGCATCTTCGCCTTCATCACCGCCTGGAACGAGTTCATCGTCGCGCTGACGTTCCTCGGGCGCAGCACCGACGACTACACGCTCCCGCTCACCCTGTCCTACTACTTCGGGCGGACCGGGACCGAGTGGGGCGCCATCATGGCCGCCTCCACACTGCTGACCATCCCGGTGATGGTCTTCTTCCTCTTCGTGCAGCGGCGCATGGTCTCCGGCCTGACCATGGGCGCGGTCAAGGGCTGACCCCCCGCCGCGTCCGGCCGCGCCCGCGCGGCTCTGCCCCACGCGGGCGCCCTCCCCTGTCCGCACCCGCTCACTCTGCGCGCCCGCGTGCGGCGCACCCGCAACGAACGGAGCCCTCATGCCTGCGGATCCGACCTTGGACCGCCTCGCCAACGCCACCCTCCTGGTGCCCTTCGAGTCGACGGCCGCCCCCCGCTGGCTGCTCGACGGCCTGGCCGACGGGATCGCCGGGGTGTGCCTGTTCCACAACAACATCGACCTGTCGGACGGGCCGGAGGCGCTGAAAGGCCTCACCCGCGCCCTGGCCGAGGCGGGCGGGGACCCGCTGATCTCCCTGGACGAGGAGGGCGGCGACGTCACCCGCATCGGGCAGGCGGCCGGGAGCGGCTACCCGGGCAACGCCGCCCTGGGCGCCGTGGACGACACCGCGCTGACCGAGGCGGTGCACACCGCCCTCGGCGCCGAACTGCGCGGGCTGGGCCTGACCGTGGACCTGGCGCCGTCGGTGGACGTCAACACCGCCGCCGACAACCCGGTGATCGGCACCCGCTCGTTCGGCTCCGACGCCGCCCTGGTGGCCCGGCACGGCGCCGCCGCCGTGCGGGGCCTGCAGGCGGCCGGGGTGGCCGCCGCCGCCAAGCACTTCCCCGGCCACGGCGCCACCGAGCTGGACTCGCACCTGGACCTTCCGTCCGTGGACGCCCCCGCCGAGCTGCTGCGCGAGCGGGAGCTGCGGCCGTTCCGCGCGGCCGTCGAGGCGGGCGCGCTGGCCGTGCTCACCGCGCACATCACCCTGCCCGCCCTGGGGGTGGACGGCCCGGCCACGCTCAGCCGCCGGGCCCTGGTGGAGGTGCTCCGCGGCGAGCTCGGCTTCACCGGCATGGTCATCAGCGACGCCCTGGACATGGACGGGGTGCGCCGACCGATCGGCATGCCCGAGGCGGCGGTGCGCGCCCTGGAGGCCGGGTGCGACCTGCTGTGCCTGGGGCGGTACAGCTACGCCGACGAGGTGGCGGCGGTGCGCGCGGCCATCACCGAGGCGGTGCGCTCGGGGCGGATGCCCGCCGAACGGCTGGAGGAGGCCGCCGAGCGCACGGTGGCCGTGCGCCGGTGGACCGCGGCCCGGGGGGCTCCCCCGCAGATCCCCTCCGACCTGGGCCTGGATGGGGCGCGACGCGCCGTGCGGGTGGTGGGCGAGCCGCCCTCCCCCGCGGACCTGGCCGACCCGGTCGTGGTCGAGCTGGACGCCCCGCCCGGCATCGCCGTGGGCGAGGTGCCGTGGGGCCTGTCGCCGTGGTTCCCGCAGGCCGAGCGGATCACGGCCGAGGAGGACTCCCCCTCCCGGGTGCTGGCCCGGGCCTCGGGGCACCCCCTGGTGGCCGTGGTGCGCGACGCCCACCGCTACCCGGCCACCCGGGAGTTCGTGGCGGCGCTGTGCCGTGAGCGGCCGGACGCGGTGGTCGTGGAGATGGGGCTGCCGGTCTGGCGCCCCGAGTGCCGCACCCACATCCGCAGCCACGGCGCGGCCCGGGTCAACGGCCAGAGCGTCGCCGAGCTGCTGGGCGGGGTCCCGGCCCCGGTCCGCTGACCATCGGCGGGGGCCCGGCCGGGGCCCCTCGCCCGGTCCGCGGCTCGGCTAGGGTGGAATGCGGACCGGTTCCGGTGCGCGGGCCTGAGACGCCCCTCCGGCCGTCCCGCACCGCGCCCCGGGCCCCCACCGCGCCCGCGGTCGGCGCGGACCCGACGACGACCCCTGGAGGCGCCCCATGGCCCCGACCACGCCCGCGGCGGCGCCACACCGCCGCCCCTTTGAACCGGTCTCCCCGCGATTCACGGCATAATCGCAGCATGCGCCTTTCTGCCCGGGTCGACTACGCGTTGCGCGCCGCAGCCGAACTCTCCGCCGCCAGCGGCGGACCGGTGACGGCCGAACAGCTCGCGCGCTCCCAGGCCATACCCGGAAAATTCCTTGAGAACATCCTCACCCAGTTGCGCCGCGCCGGCCTGGTGCGCAGCCAGCGCGGCCCCGTCGGCGGGTACTGGCTGGCCCGCCCGGCGGCCGAGATCTCCCTGGCCGACATCATCCGCGCGGTGGACGGCCCCCTGGCCAACGTGCGCGGGGAGCGCCCCGAGGACGTCGACTACGACGGCGCGGCCCGCAGCCTGCAGATGGTGTGGATCGCGCTGCGCGCCAGCGAGCGGTCGATCCTGGAGAGCGTGAACCTGGAGCACCTGTCCACCGGCAAGCTCCCCGACAGCGTCCGCCGCCTGGCCGAGGACCCCGACGCCTGGATGAGCTGACCCGAACGCACACGACGGCGGCGCCCCCGACCCCTCGGGGGCGCCGCCGTCATCACGTCGGGGACGCGCGGGATCAGACGCCGACCATGTCCACGACGTCGGGGACCCGGTCGGGGACCTGCTCGATGTCGAGGCGGTCGTCGGGCACGGGCTCTGCCGGGACCGAACCGCCGAGCATCGCCGCCTCCTGCAGTTCGGCGAGCGCGAGCTGGTCGGCGACCTCCCGCAGCACCTGGGACAGGGGAACGCCGAGGGCCGTGCAGATCGAGGAGAGCAGCTCCGAGGAGGCCTCCTTCTGCCCGCGTTCGACCTCGGAGAGATAGCCGAGGGAGACCCGGGCCTCTGCCGACACCTCGCGGAGGGTGCGGCCCTGTCGCTGCCGAAGCCGCCGTAGCACGTCACCGAGCAGGTGACGAAGCAGGACCATCATTCGCGCTCCCTCCCAGCGGTAGCGACCATCATGAAAACACCGTACCTGTCCGCTGCCTGATCGTCGCACCTCGCGGCCAGCTTGTTCGCTGGAGGGGTAACACGATCTTGGTGTCGGTTTGTTCCCCGGCTGAAGCGTCTTGAACGGCCGGAGGCCGCCTATTGTGGCCGTTCCCGTTCGGCGGCGCCGGTCAGGGCGCGCAGTGCCAGCAGCGCGGTGGACCGCCGGACCGCATCCCGGCCGCCGTCCAGATCAAAGCGTTCGACCCTGGTCACGGCCCCGCGGACGGCCACGGCCGCGTACACCCGGCCCACCGGGCGGCCGTCCTGCGGCTCGGGTCCGGCGACCCCGGTGACGGCGAGACCGAATCCGGCCGCGAGGGCGGAGCGCACGCCCTCGGCCATCGCGGCGGCCACGTCGGGGTGCACCGCCCCCTCCCGTGCCAGCAGGTCTGCGGGCACCCCGAGGAGCCCGGCCTTGGCCCCGGTGGCGTAGGAGACCACCCCGCCCCGGTACACGGCCGAGGCACCGGGCACCGCCGTGACGCAGGCGCCGATGAGGCCGCCCGTCAGCGACTCCGCGATGGCGAGCGTCCCCCCGGCCCCGCCCACGGCGGCGAGCGCGGCCTCGGCGGCCGCGTACAGCTCTCCGTCGCCCGGGGTCAGTCCTGCTCCCCCGCGCGCGTCCTGCGGCGCAGCCGGAGGGCCTGGAAGACGTAGTCGCCGCCGGTCCACAGGGTGACCGCCAGGGCCGCGCCCATGATGATGTGCGCCACGATCTGCAGCGGGCCGGGCAGCGGGAACAGGTAGACGGCGATGGCGACGACCTGGAGCACCGTCTTGAGCTTGCCGCCCCGGCTGGCGGGGATGACCCCGTACCGGATGACGGCGAACCGCAGCAGGGTGATGCCGAACTCGCGCACCAGGATGGCGATGGTCACCCACCACCACAGGTCGCCCAGCAGGGACAGCACCACCAGGGCCGAGCCCGTGAGGGCCTTGTCGGCGATCGGGTCGGCGATCTTGCCGAAGTCGGTGACCAGGTTCCGGCGCCGGGCCAGCTCGCCGTCGACGCGGTCGGTGACGGCGGCCACCACGAACACCGCGAACGCGGCGTAGCGCCACCCGGTCTCCGGGAGGAACATGAACACCACGAACAGCGGGACCATCACCAGCCGCACCATGGTGAGCACGTTGGCGATGTTCCACACGGGCGGTGCGGGGGCGGGCACGGATTCCTGCGCGTTCATCGGGCGTCCGAACGGTCGGCGGCGTCGGCGACCAGGTCCACGCCCATGGCCTCGACGACGGTGGCGGGCACGATGTCGCCCGGGGCGAGCCCGGTGCCGTGCACCAGGGTGCTCCCGTCCACCTCGGGCGCCTGGTGGGCGGAGCGGCCCTCGTAGGTGCCGTCGCCCAGGTCGGTCTCGATGAGCACGTCCACGCGGGTGCCGACGCGCTCCTCGGAGCGCTGCGCCATGAGCTCCTCGGCCAGCCGGTTGAGGCGGTCGACGCGCTCGGCGACGACCTCCTCGGGCACCTTGCCGTCCAGGTCGGCGGCCTCGGTGCCGTCCTCGTCGGAGTAGCCGAAGACGCCGACGGCGTCCAGCCGCGCCTCCTGGAGGAAGGCGGTGAGCTCGGCGAAGTCCTCCTCGGTCTCGCCGGGGAACCCGACGATGAAGTTGGAGCGGGCCCCGGCCTCGGGGGCCTGGGCGCGGACGGCGCCCAGCAGCTCCAGGAACCGCTCCCGGTCGCCGAAGCGGCGCATCCGCCGCAGGAGCGGCCCGCTGGCGTGCTGGAAGGACAGGTCGAAGTAGGGGACCACGCCGGGCGTGCCGGTCAGCACGTCGACCAGGCCGGGCCGGACCTCGGCGGGCTGCAGGTAGCTGACCCGCACCCGCTCGATGCCCTCGACGCCCGCCAGGCGCGGCAGCAGCGACTCCAGGGCGCGCAGGTCCCCCAGGTCCTTGCCGTAGGAGGTGGAGTTCTCGCTGACCAGGAAGAGCTCCCGGACGCCCTGCCCGGCGAGCCATTCGGCCTCGCGCAGGACGTCGTCGGGGCGCCGCGAGATGTAGGCGCCGCGGAAGGCCGGGATGGCGCAGAAGGTGCAGCGCCGGTCGCAGCCGGAGGCGATCTTCAGGTTCGCGACCGGCCCCCCGGCCAGGCGCTTGCGGGGCACCCGGGGGCCCGACGCCGGGGCCACCCCTTCGGGCAGCGGCTCGAACCCGCCGTGGCCGGGCACCTGCACATCGGAGTCCTGCCGTTGCGCAGGGCTGATCGGCAGCAGTGTGCGCCGGTCGCGCGGGTCGTGCGGGACCAGCGGGCGCCCCTGCACGACGTCGTCCAGGCGGCCGGAGATCTCGCCGTAGTCGTCGAAGCTCAGCACCTGCGCCTCGGGCATGGCCTCGGCCAGGTCCTTGCCGTAGCGCTCGGCCATGCAGCCCGCGGCGACCACCTTGGCCCCGCCTTCGGCGGCACTCAGCAGGGCGTCGATGGAGTCCTGCTTCGCGGCCTCGATGAAGCCGCAGGTGTTCACCACGACGACGTCGGCCCCATCACCGTCGACGAGCTCCCAGCCCCCGTCGGCGAGGCGGCCGGCGATTTCTTCGGAGTCGACCTCGTTGCGCGCACAACCGAGGGTGACGAGAGAGACGGTACGTCGGGATGACATGGCTTCCAAGGTTCGAGGGATTCTCACGTGTCCGGGGTCGCCGGATCGCGACAGGTGTCCAACGCGGGCGGTTCGGTTGACTCCTGTCACATACAGCATAAGACCCTGACCGGTCGGCGAGGCCCGCCGGTCCCCCGACGGCCTGCCCGCACCCCCTCACCAACCGGCCGGTCACCCGGCCGCCTCCGCCCCCGCCCCACACCTGACCCCCGCGGCCCGGCCACGACCGGACCGCGGGCCCTGCACAGCCCGGGAACGCGGGCCCCTCACAGCCCGGGAAGGCGACGGCTCGGCAGGTACCCCGTTCGCCGGCCCCGGCCGTCGGCAGGCAGCCGGGGTGCAAGGGAGAGGGCGACGACAAGGAAAGGCCAGGCCCCCTTCCGGCAGCGCTGTCGGCCGCCCGGCGCGTGGATGGTCACCCTGATCAGCAACAACGGCACAGCAGGTGCCCCGCTCATGGGCCCCGGCCGGGCGGTTGGTCGGCGGGGTGTGAGGCAGAGGGCGGCGACGGGGTGAGCCGGGCGGTTCC
>NZ_ANBH01000343.1 GCF_000341185.1 Nocardiopsis chromatogenes YIM 90109 | reverse complement strand
GTGGGCCACATCGGCCGGTGCCAGCTCCGGGTGCTCGGCCAGGTGGTCGGTGAGCCGGGCGACCTGCGCCTCCAGCGCCGCCGCGCTCCTCGCCGACACCAGGTAGGGGACCGGAACCCGGTCGGAGCCCTTCCCCTCCCCGGCCCCGGCCGGTCCGGCGGCGGACTGGTCTGCGGACTCATCTGCCAGCTCACCCGCGGACTCATCGGCACGCCCATCGGCAGACCTGCCGACGGGCCCGTCGGCAGGCCCCTCCTCCGGCGCCGCCTCCAGGATCACGTGGGCGTTGGTGCCGGAGATCCCGAAGGAGGACACCCCCGCCCGGCGCGGCCGGTCGGCCGCGGGCCACTCGCGCGCGGACGTGAGCAGCTCCACCGCGCCCGCCGACCAGTCCACGTGCGGGGTGGGGGCGTCGACGTGCAGCGTCCGGGGAAGCACCCCGTGCCGCATCGCCATGACCATCTTGATGATGCCGCCGACACCCGCCGCCGCCTGCGTGTGCCCCACGTTCGACTTCAGGGAGCCGAGCCACAGCGGCTCGGTCCGGTCCCGGCCGTAGGTGTCGATCAGGGCCTGGGCCTCGATCGGGTCGCCGAGCACGGTCCCGGTGCCGTGCGCCTCGACCGCGTCCACCTCGGAGGGCTGCAGCTCGGCGGCGCTCAACGCCTGCCGGATGACCCGGCGCTGCGCGGACCCGTTCGGAGCGCTCAGCCTGCTGCTCTTGCCGTCCTGGTTGACGGCGGTGCCGCGGATCACCCCCAGCACCCGGTACCCCAGCCGCCGGGCGTCCGAGAGCCGCGCCAGCGCCAGCATGCCGACGCCCTCGCTCCAGCCGGTCCCGTCCGCGGCCGCCGCGAACGACTTCGAGCGCCCGTCCGGCGCCAGCCCGCGCTGCCGGGAGAACTCGATGAAGAACCCCGGCGTCGACATGACCGAGACGCCCCCGGCCAGGGCCAGCGAGCACTCGCCCTGCCGCAGGGCCTGCACCGCCAGGTGGGTGGCCACCAGCGAGGAGGAGCAGGCCGTGTCCACGGTGACGGCCGGCCCCTCCAGCCCCAGCGTGTAGGCGATGCGCCCGGAGGCGACGCTGTTCTGGGTGCCCGTCAGCAGGTACCCGTCGGTGCCCTCCACCGACGGGTTCAGCAGGCTCGGGCCGTACTCCTGGTCCATCACGCCGACGAACACGCCGGTGTCGCTGCCGCGCAGCCCGTCCGGGCGGATCGACGCGTTCTCCAGCACCTCCCACGACGACTCCAGCAGCAGCCGCTGCTGCGGGTCGGTCGCCGTCGCCTCGCGGGGGGACAGGCCGAAGAACTCGGCGTCGAACTCGTCGGCGTCGTGCAGGAACCCGCCTTCGCGGGTGTAGGAGGCGCCGCTGCGGTCCGGGTCGGTGTCGTACAGCGCCTCCAGGTCCCAGCCGCGGTTGCGGGGGAACTCCGAGACCGCGTCGCGGCCCTGTTCGACGAGGCGCCACAGGTCCTCGGCCGACCGCCCCCCGCCGGGGTAGCGGCAGGCCGTGCCCACGATCGCGACGGGCTCGGTGCGCGCCGCCTCCACGTCCCGCAGCCGGTGCTTGACCTGCCGCAGCTGCGCGGTGACCCGGCCGAGGTAGTCCTTCAGCCTCTGCTCTTCCGACATGGCGGATCCCCCTAGGCCAGCTCGTTGTCGATCATTGCGAAGAAGTCCTCGTCGGAGCCGTGCGCGGCCATCGCGTAGTCGGCGTCCACGAGCCCCATCAGCTCCGTCAGCGCCGCGGCCACGGCCGCGCGGTCGTCCGCGAAGCCGGGGTCGTCGGCGGCGTCGGCCAGCACCCGCCGCAGCCGGTCCAGCTCGCCCAGCACGTCGGGCGCGGCCGCGTCCGCGTCCGGGGCCAGCAGTGTCCGCAGGTGGGCGGCGACCGCGTCCGGCGTGGGGTGGTCGAAGGTGAGGGTGCTCGGCAGCTTCAGGTCCGCCATCCGGCTCAGCCGGACCCGCAGCTCGACCGAGGTGAGCGAGTCGAACCCCTGCTCCAGGAAGCCGCCGTGCGCGGAGACGGCCTCGGCCGAGTCGGCGCCGAGGACTTCGGCCGCGGTCGTGCGCACCGCCTCCAGCAGCAGCGCGTGCTGCTGGGCTGAGTCCAGCCCGGTGAGCTCGGCGGCCAGCGACCGCGTCGCGGCGGGGCGGGCGGGCCGGGCCCCGGCCAGGCCGCGCAGCACCGGGATCCGGTCCGCGTCCGCGGCACCGGCGTCCACGCGGGCGGTGACCAGGGCCGGGGCGGTGCAGCCCAGGGCGGCGTCGAAGTAGGCCAGCCCCACCTCGGCGGGCATGGCCGCGATCCCGCGCCGCCCCAGGCGCCGCACGTCGGTGTCGGACATGTGCGCGGTCATGCCGCTGGCCTGGGACCACAGCCCCCACGCCGCCGACACTGCGGGCAGCCCCCGCGCGTGGCGGTGGTGTGCCAGCGCGTCCAGGAAGGCGTTGGCCGCGCCGTAGGCGCCCTGGCCCGGGTTGCCGACCAGCCCCACCGCCGAGGAGAACAGCACGAACGCCGCGGTGTCCGGCACGAGCCGGTGCAGGTTCCAGGCCGCGTCGACCTTGGGCCGCAGCGCCGCGTGCACCTGCTCGTCGGTCAGCGACGGCACCGTGGCGTCCGCCAGCACACCGGCGGCGTGCACGACGGCGGTCAGCGGGTGCGCCTCGTCGATCCCGTCCAGCAGCGCGGCCAGGTCGTCCTCGTCGGCGGCGTCGCAGGCCGCGACCCGCACCCGCGCGCCCTTCCCGGACAGCGCCTCGGCCAGCTCCCGGGCGCCGGGGGCGTCCGCGCCGCGGCGGCTGGTGAGCAGCAGGTGCCGGACCCCGTGCCGGGCCACCAGGTGCTCGGCCACGAGCGCCCCCAGGCCGGAGGTGCCGCCGGTGACCAGGACGGTGCCCTCGGGGTCCAGCGGGGGCGGCCCGTCCGCCCGGCCACCGTCCGCGTCCCCGGGGGCGGGCCGGGACAGCCGCGGCACCAGGGCCGCGCCGTCGCGGATCGCGATCTGCTCCTCACCGGAGTCCAGGGCCCCGGCGACCAGGCCGGGGTCGGTCTCGGGCGCGGCGTCCATCAGGACGATCCGGCCCGGGTGCTCGGCCTGGGCCGTGCGGACCAGCCCCCACAGCGGCGCCGCCGCCAGATCGGGGACGTCCTCGCAGGTGTCGGCGGCGACCGCGCCGTCCGTGCGCACCACCAGGGTCGCGGAGGAGAAGCGCTCGTCGGCGAGCCACGCGCGCACCAGCGCCGCCGCCGCGGCGGTGCGGCGGTGCGCCTCGCCGACCACTGACGCGTCCTCGGGGGCGGGGACCGGTGCGGCCGCGTCCAGCACCACGTACTCCGGCAGGTGGCGGGCCTCCGCGAGCGCGGCGAGGCCCTCCTCCAGGGTCGCCGCCGCACAGTCGACCGGC
>NZ_ANBH01000342.1 GCF_000341185.1 Nocardiopsis chromatogenes YIM 90109 | reverse complement strand
CGGCAGCCGCTCCCAGGCCAGGTGCAGGGGCGGTGCGGTGCGCGCGCCGCCCAGCTGCTCGGCCGTGACCGGGAGCAGCCGCAGCGACTCCACCTGCACCACCGCACGCCCGTCCGGATCGGTCGCGGTGAGGGTCACCGCGTCCGTGCCCGCGGGGGCGATGCGCACGTGCAGCCGCGGGGCCTGCGCGGCGTGCAGCCGCACCCCGCTCCAGGAGAACGGCAGCCGCACCCGCTCGTCGGCGAGCGCCAGCCCCACGACCGGGTGCAGGGCCGCGTCCAGCAGCGCCGGGTGCACACCGAACCCCTCGGCGCCGGGGGCCTCGTCCGCGAGCGCGACCTCGGCGAAGATCTCCTCGCCGTGGCGCCGGACCCGCCGCAGGCCGCGGAAGGCCGGGCCGTAGTCGTAGCCCTGGTCGGCCAGCCGGGCGTACAGCTCCTCCACGTCGACCTCGGCCGCCTCCGGCGGCGGCGCCGTGTCCGGCGTCCCGGCGGCGGGCCCGGCCGCGCCCGAGAGGGACCCCTGGGCGTGCCGGGTCCACGGGCCGTCGGAGGCCCGCGCGTACACCCCGACCGTGTGCCGCCCGTCCCGGTCGCGTGGGCCCACGGCCACCTGGACCCGGACGCCGCCGTCCCCGCCGAGCGGCAGCGGCGCCTCCAGCGTCAGCTCCTCGACCCCGGCCGCGCCGACCTGCCCGGCCGCGTGCAGGACCAGGTCCACGAACCCGGTCCCGGGCAGCAGCGGGCGGCCGAACACCGCGTGGTCGGCGAGCCAGCGGTGGGTGTCGGCGGACAGTCTGCCGGTGAGCACCAGTCCGCCGTCCCCGGCCAGCTCCACCGCCGCGCCGAGCAGCGGGTGCCCGGCCGTGTCGAGCCCGGTGGCGCTCACGTCGCCGCCCGGCCCGCCCGGGTCCACCCAGAAGCGCTTGCGCTGGAACGGGTAGGTCGGAAGCGGGACCGCCGCGCCGGAGAGCACGCCGTCCCAGCCGACCCGGCCGCCCTCGGCGTGCACACGCGCGAGCGAGGCCAGGAACCGCTCCAGCCCGCCCTCGCCGCGCCGCAGCGTCCCGGTGACCAGCGCGTCGCCGGTGATCTGGTCGATCCCGACCGTCAGCACCGGGTGCGGGCTGATCTCGATGAACGCGGTGCAGCCGTCCTCCAGCGCGGTGCGCACCGCCTCCTCGAACCGGACGGTCGCCCGCAGGTTCTCGTACCAGTAGTCGGCGGTGAGCTGCCCGGTGTCCAGCGCGCGCGTGGTCACGGTCGAGTAGAAGTCCAGGCCGGTCCCGCGCGGGGCGATCCCGTGCAGCACCTCGGCGAGCTCCTCGCGCACCTTCTCCACGTGGGCCGAGTGCGAGGCGTAGCTGACCGGGATCACCTTGGCGTTCACGCCGTCGGCGAGGCAGGCCTCGACCATCTCCGCCAGCGCGTCGGCGTCGCCGGAGACCACCGTCGCCGAGGGGCCGTTGACCACGGCCACGTCCAGCCGCGCCCCCCAGGGCCCGAGCCGCTCGCGCACCTCGTCGGCGGGCAGCGGCACGGACGCCATGCCGCCGTCGCCCTCGATGCGGGTGATGGCCCTGCTGCGCAGCGCGACCACCGCGGCACCGTCCTCGACCGTCAGCGCCCCGGCCGCGACGGCGGCGGCGATCTCGCCCTGCGAATGGCCGATCACCGCGTCGGGGTGCACGCCCGCCGACCGCCACAGCTCGGCCAGCGCCACGTTGACCGCCCACAGGGCCGGCTGCACCACGTCGACGCGGTCGAGCGAGGCGCACCCGGGCGCGTCGCGCAGCACGTCCTTCAGCGACCAGTCGATGTGCGGCTCCAGCGCGCGGGCGCAGCGGTCGACGGCCTCGGCGAACACCGGCGAGGTGTCCAGCAGCTCGCGGGCCATGCCCGCCCACTGCGCCCCCTGGCCGGGGAAGACGAACACGGTGCGGCCCTGCGGCCGGGCGGTGCCGCGCACCACGGAGTCGGACTCGGCCCCGTCGCGCACCGCCGCCACGCCGTCCAGGAGCCGGTCGCCCTCGCCCACCACCACGGCGCGGTGCTCGAAGTGCGACCGCGTCCGCACCAGGGAGAAGGCCACATCGGCGTCGGAGGCGGGCGCGTCCGCCAGGTGCGCGTGCAGGCGGGCGGCCTGCTCGCGCAGGGCCTGTTCGGTCCGCGCGGACAGCACCCACGGCACCGGGCCGGGCTCCCGTCCGGTCCCGGCAGGGGCACCGGACGGGTCGGGCACCGGGGGCGCCTCCTCCAGGATCAGGTGCGCGTTGGTGCCGCTGATGCCGAACGAGGACACCGCGGCCCGGCGCGGACGGCCGGTCTCGGGCCAGGGCGCGGTCCCGGTCAGCAGCGAGACCGCCCCCGAGGACCAGTCGACGTGCCGGGAGGGCCGGTCCACGTGCAGGGTCGGGGGCAGTACCCCGTGCCGCAGCGCCTGCACCATCTTGATCACCCCGGTGACGCCCGCCGCCGCCTGGGTGTGGCCGATGTTCGACTTGACCGACCCGAGCATCAGCGGTGCGGGGCGGTCGGCCCCGTAGGCGGCCAGCAGCGCCTGGGCCTCGATCGGGTCGCCGAGCGCGGTTCCGGTGCCGTGCGCCTCGACCGCGTCCACCTCCCCGGGCCGCAGCCCGGCGTCGGCCAGTGCCGCCCGGATCACCCGCTCCTGGGAGGGGCCGTTGGGCGCGGTGAGGCCGTTGGAGGCCCCGTCCTGGTTGACCGCCGAGCCGCGCACCACCGCCAGCACCGGGTGCCCGTTGCGGACGGCGTCCGAGAGCCGCTCCAGCACCACCAGCCCGGCCGCCTCGCCCCAGGCGGTGCCGTCGGCGGCGTCGGCGAAGGGCTTGCAGCGGCCGTCGCGGGCCAGCCCGCGCTGCCGGGAGAACTCGGTGAACATGCCGGGCGAGGACATCACCGTCGCGCCCCCGGCGAGCGCCATGTCGCACTCGCCCCGCCGCAGGGACCGCACCGCCAGGTGCATCGACACCAGCGACGCCGAGCACGCGGTGTCCACGCTGAGCGCGGGCCCCTCCAGTCCCAGCACATAGGACAGGCGGCCGGAGGCGACCGCGGTGAGCCCGCCGGTGAGCGCGTGCCCGTCGTAGGCCTCGCCCGCCTGGTGCAGCCGCGACCCGTACTCCGGCGGCATCACCCCGACGAAGACGCCCGTCGCGCTGCCGCGCAGCGACCCCGGCTCGATGCCCGCGCGCTCCACGGCCTCCCACGCCGTCTCCAGCAGCACCCGCTGCTGCGGGTCCATCGCGGTGGCCTCGCGCGCACCCACCCCGAAGAACGCGGCGTCGAACCGGTCGGCCCCCTCCAGGAAGCCGCCCTGGTCGGTGTAGGAGGTGCCGGTCCGGGGCTCGTCGGGGGAGTAGAGGGCGTCCAGGTCCCAGCCCCGGTCGGCGGGGAAGGGGCCGATCGCGTCGATGCCCTCGGCCGCGATGCGCCACAGCGCTTCGGGGGTGTCCGCCCCTCCGGGCCAGCGGCCCGCCGCCGACACGATCGCGATGGGCTCGTCGGCCCCGTACCCGCCCGCGGGGGCGGAGTCCCCGGGGGCGCCGCCGCCCCCGGCGAGGTGGGCGGCGACCGCGGCGGGCGTGGGGTGGTCGAAGGTCAGCGTGGACGTCATCGCCCGCCCCGTCGCCCCGGCCAGCGCCTTGCCGAACTCCACCGCGCCGATCGAGTCCAGGCCCAGCTCCTTGAAGGTCGCATCGGCAGGCACCGCCCCGGGGGAGGCGTGGCCCAGCACCGCCGCCACCGCGCCGCGCACCAGGTCCAGCGCGCGGTCGGGGTCCAGGCCGCCCTCGTGCGGGGCGGGGGCGGCGGCTGGCGCGACGCGCGCCCCGGCCGCCGGGGCGGGTGCCGGTGCGAGGGCGCCCGCGTCCCCGTCCCCGGTGTCGAGCCAGTACGGCTCGCGCTGGAAGGCATAGCCCGGAAGTGCGGCGCGGCGGACCGGGCGGCCCGCGAGCAGCCCCTCCCAGTCGGCCCCGGCCCAGTCGACCGCCCCGCCCCCGGCGTGCACCTCGGCCAGCGAGGCCAGGAACCGGCGCAGGCCGCCCTCGTCGCGGCGCAGCGTGCCCGCGACCACCGCGTCCTCGCCTTCGAGGATCTGCGTGATGCCCACCCCCATCACGGGGTGGGCGCTGCACTCGACGAACGTGGTGTGGCCGTCGGCGAAGGCGGCCCGCGCGGCCTGCTCGAACTCCACGGTCCGGCGCAGGTTCCGGTACCAGTACTCGGCGTCCATGGCCGAGGTGTCCGGCAGCAGGGCGCCGGTCACCGTGGAGTACAGCGCCACCTCTGCGCGGCGCGGCTCGATGTCGGCCACGGCGCTGAGCAGGTCCTCGCGCAGGGTCTCCACGTGCGCCGAGTGCGAGGCGTACCCGGCGGCCACCATGCGGGCCGAGACCCCGTCGGCGAGGTAGCGCTCCCGGAGCCGGTGCAGCGCCTCCACACCGCCGGAGACGATGGTGGCCGACGGGCCGTTCACGGCGCCGACGTCCAGGCCCTCCTCCCAGGCGGCCAGGTCCTCGCGCACCCGGGCGGCGGGAAGCGGCACCGACATCAGGCCGCCGCCCTCGGGCAGCCGCTCCACCAGGCGGCCGCGCCGCACCACCAGCGCCGCGGCGTCGCGCAGCGACAGGGCCCCGGCGACGTGCGCGGCGGCGATCTCGCCCTGCGAGTTGCCGATCACCGCGTCGGGCCGGACCCCGGCCGCGCGCCACAGCGCGGCCAGGGCGACCATGACGGTGAACAGCGCGGGCTGCACCACGTCGTTGCGCTCCATCGACGGCGCGCCGGGCGCGTCCCGCAGCACATCCTCCAGCGACCCGCCGATCATCGGGTCGATCACCTCGGCGCACTCGGCGACCTTCGCGGCGAACACCGGCGCGGTGTCCAAGAGCTCGCGCGCCATGCCGGTCCACTGCCAGCCCTGGCCGGGGAAGACCAGCACCGTCCGCCCCGGCGAGGCGGCCGTGCCCCGCACCAGGTCCGCGGCGGGCATCCCGTCCCGCAGCGCCGCCAGGCCCTCCCGGTGCCCGTCGAGCACGACCGCGCGGTGCGGGAAGTGCGTGCGCGCGGCGGCGAGCGTGTAGGCGACGTCGTCGGGCGCGGGGGCGTCCGGCCCCTCCACCGCGCCGAGCAGCCGGTCCGCCTGGGCGCGCAGGGCCTTTTCGGTCCGCGCGGACAGCACCCACGGCACCGGCCGGTCCGCATCGGCGGCGGGCCGCTCCGCCCGCTCCCGGGCCGCGGCGGCCACGACCACGTGGCAGTTGGTGCCGCCGACGCCGAAGGAGGACACCCCGGCCACGGCGGACACCGGGTCCGCCTCCTCCTCCAGCTCCCGCTGCACGGCCAGGTTCAGCTCGTCGAAGGCGATCGCCGGGTTGGGCTCGGAGAAGTTCAGGCTCGGCGGCACCGCGCCGCGGTGCAGCGACAGCACCACCTTGAGCAGCCCGGCGATGCCCGCGGCGCCCTCCAGGTGGCCGATGTTGGTCTTGACCGACCCCACCCGCAGCGGGGCGGAGCGGGCGCGGCCCAGGGCCGCGCCGAGCGCGTCGGCCTCGACCGGGTCGCCGACCGGGGTGCCGGTGCCGTGCAGCTCGACGTAGCCGACCTCGTCGGGGCCGGTCCCGGCGCGGCGGTGCGCGGCCTCGACCACCGCCCGCTGCGCCTCNGTGGTCAGCGTCGGCGCGGCGCCGCCGCTGTTGACGGCGCTGCCCCGGATGACGGCGTAGACGGTGTCGCCGTCGCGCTCGGCGGCCGGCAGCGGCTTGAGCACCAGCACCGCGCCGCCCTCGCCGCGCACGTACCCGTTGGCGCGCGCGTCGAAGGTGAAGCACCGCCCGTCCGGGCTGAGCGCGCCGAACCGCTCGGCCTCCACCGTGCTCTGCGGGGTGAGGATGAGGTTGACGCCGCCCGCGAGCGCGACCTCGGACTCGCCCGAGCGCAGGCTCTCGCAGGCGGTGTGCACCGCCACCAGCGACGAGGACTGCCCCGAGTCCACCGTCAGGCTGGGGCCGCGCAGGTCGAGCGCGTAGGAGAGCCGGTTGGCCAGCACCCCGCGGTTCAGGCCGGTCAGCGAGTGCCGCGTCACCGCCCCGGTCCGGGCGGCGATGGCCGCGTAGTCGGCGGCCATGGCCCCCACGAACACCCCGGCGGCGGCGCCGCGCAGCGCGGCCGGCACGATTCCGGCGTCCTCCAGCGCCTCCCACCCCAGCTCCAGCAGCAGCCGCTGCTGCGGGTCCGCCGCCGCGGCCTCGCGCGGGGACATGCCGAAGAACCCGGCGTCGAAGGTGCCCGTCTCGCCGTCGGGGAGGAACCCGCCCCAGCGCACCGTGCCCGCCTCGGCGAACCGGTCGGACTCGGTGATCGCGCTGGTGCCGGACGCCAGCAGGCGCCAGAACGAGGGGGCGTCGGGGGCTCCGGGCAGTCGGCAGGCGAGGCCGACGACGGCGACGGGATCGTTGGGTCGGTGATCCAAGATGTTCATGCCTTCCCCGGTGTTCGTGGGTCGTGGGGCGGGGGCGCGCGGGCGGCCGGAGCCGCGCACGGCGCCGTCAGGCGGTGTGCGTCCGCTCTGGAGCGGACACGCCGAAGGTGTCGGCCAGGTACAGGGCGGTGTGCAGCTGCAGCCGGTTGTCGCCGATCGGGCGGCCGCGCATCTGCTCGGCCCGCTTGATGCGGTAGAGCACGGTGTTCTTGGCGACGTGCAGCCGCCGCGCCACGGTGGCCACGCTGCGGTCGTGGTCGAGGTAGCACTTGAGGGTGGTGCGCAGCACCCGGGCCGAGGCGGTGTCCCCGGCCAGCGGTCCCAGCTCCCGGCGCGCGAACTCCCCGGCGGCCCGCTCGTCGCGGGCCAGCAGGGCCCCCAGTTCGAGCCTCCGGTAGGAGTGCACCCCGGCCGGGGCGGCGCCGCGGGCGGCGATGCCGGCGGCGGACGCCGCCTGCGCGTGCGAGGTGCGGAACCCCTCCAGCCCGGAGCCGGGCAGGCCCACCGCCACGTGCACGCCCTCGTCGGCGGCCGGTGCGGCCAGGTCCTCCACCTCCGCCAGCGGAGCGGCGCCCCAGGCCCACATCCGGCCGTCGCCCATGGGCACCAGCAGCGTCGCCCGGCACCCCAGCCGGGTCAGCAGCCGCAGGGCCGTCCCGCGCAGCTCGGCGCCGCGCGTGTCGGAACCGCCCCACAGCACCAGCGCCACGTGGTTCTGGCGGACGTCGTAGCCGAGCTTGTGCGTGGCCCAGTCCGGGTCCACGGGGTCGCCCCGCACGACGGAGGCGGCCACGTCGCGCCGCTCGGCGACCGGACCGGCGAGCCAGCGCGTGCGGGCGGCGGCGTACTGCTCCGACACCAGCACCGACAGCTCGTCCACGGCGGAGAACACCCGGGCCGCGGTGTCGGCCGTGGCCGCGGTGCGCTCGTCGGGGTCCTCGATCAGGGCGCAGTCGGCCATCAGGGCGAACGTCAGGTGGCGGTGGGCCAGGCGGATCAGGCCGAGGCAGCGGCCCAGGTCGACGTCCTGCTCGGCCAGCGCGGCGACCAGGGTGCGCACCTCGCCGACGACGGGGGCGGGCAGCTCCTCGGCGTGGTGCAGCCGGTGCGCCACGGACAGCGCCACCAGCTCCGGCAGCGCGTCCACCTCGCACGGCTCCAGACCGGCGGCGGTGCGCACGGCCCAGGCGGCGGCCTCCTCCCCGCAGCGCGCGGCGATCTCCGCGCGCAGCGCCGGGGAGGCCCCGCCGGCGGCCGCGCCGCCGCCGGAGCCCTCGTCGGAGGCCGCGCCGGGCGGCGGGGCCAGCAGCTCAAGTGCCATCAGAAGGTCCTGGTCCCCAGGTAGCCCAGCAGTGTCGCCTCGTCGGCGTCGCGCAGCGCCGCGCACACCGCCCGCAGGCCGGTCTCGAGCCGGTCGATCCGCTCGTCGGAGATGCCGACGGAGGGCTGCATCCGCAGGGTGTTGGAGGCGCTGCCGGTGGGCAGCACCCGCACCCGGTGCTCGTGCAGCAGGAAGCCGCTGACCAGGTAGCCCAGGATGTCGGCGCCCTGCGCGCCCGCGATGGACTCCGAGGGCGAGGCGGACTGGTCCCGCAGCTCCAGCCCGAGCAGCAGGCCCTTGCCCCGCACGTCGGCGACCGCCTCGGGGAAGTCCCGGCGCACGGACTCCAGCGCGCCGCGCAGCCTCTCCCCGCGCTCGGCCGCCCGGCGGTACACGGCGCCCCCGTCGCGCTCCATCACCTCCAGGGTCTTGAGCGCGATGAGCGTGGAGAAGCCGTCCCGGGCGAACGTGGAGCTGTGCACCATCTCGAACTCCGGGCGGTACCGGGATTCGGCCACCAGCAGCACCGACAGCTTCGCGACGCCGCCCGCCAGGCTCTTGGCGAGGGTGATGTAGTCGCCCTTGAGGCCGATGTGCGACGCGGCGAAGAACGCGCCGGTGCGGCCGCTGCCCGACTGGATCTCGTCGACCACCACAGGGCAGTCGAACTCGGCGCTGACCGCGGCGATCTCCTTGGCGAACTCCTCGGTGAGCGGCACGATGCCGCCCTCGCCCTGGATCGGCTCGGCGAAGAAGGCGCAGAAGACCGGGGCGGGGACCTCCTCCACGCGGACCGTGTCGCCGTCCACCACGGGGTCCAGCAGCACCGCGCTCTCGGACTCGAAGGCGGTGCGCACCGCGTCGGCGGCGTTCACCGGGACGAAGCGGGCGGGCGCGGCCAGGGTGCCGAACGGCTCGCGGAAGGCCGGGTTGTAGGTGAGCTGGACGCTTCCGGCGAGCTTGCCGTGGAAGCCGCCCTCCAGGGTGAGGATCACCGGTGCGGCGGCCGCGGTGGCGGCGTTGCGCGCCTCGGCCGCGGCGAGCAGCGCCTCCAGGTCGGCGGCGCGGTCGCCGGTGGCCGTGACGCCGTAGCGCGCCAGCGCCTCGGCGGAGGCGGAGGCCCCCTGCCCGGCCGCCTCGCGCGCCCGGCCGGTGTGCTCGGCGATCTCGGTGAGCCGGGCCTGCATGCGCAGGCCCCGGTCCATCTCGGCGTGCTTGACGGCGGCCTCGACCGCCTCGGCGCCGCTGTTGGCGAACACCCCGTAGTAGGTCTGGGAGGTGCCCAGCTCCCGGTGCGCGATCGTGTTGAGGACCCCGGCCACCGCGTCGGCCTCGGGGCGGCGGGAGAACTGGGAGTGGATCGGCGTCCTGGCGGCCAGCAGCTCGGTCGCCCGCGCGACGATCTCGGGGTCGTTGTGGCCCAGCAGCAGCGATCCGTAGCCGCCGACGAAGTCGGTCACCTCGGCCTCGGAGCCGTCCGTGGCGCGCGCCCACAGGCTGTCGCCCTCGGCCCGCACGTACCGCGGGTCGAGCCCGGCGCCGGAGAGGTTCTGGTGGAGCGTGGCGTCCACGAGTTCCCTGGTGTCGGAATCCATCGTGCCTCATTTCTCGCTGGAGCGGTCGCCGACATTGTGGACCGCGGCGCCCGGACAGGCGCTCATCCGGGGCTCATCCGCGGGCGATTAGCCCCGGATGAGCCCCGGATGAGGGCGGGTGGAGTTGTATGGTCGCGAACCGCTCCCGCTTCCTTTCCGGGTGAAGGAGAAAAAACATGTCCGAAGACATCGAGTTCTGGCGCGATTTCGCCAATACCTACACCGAGATCTTCAACTCGCACGACGTCGAGCGGATGTTCGACTATTACGCCGACTCGGCGGGGCTGGGGTTCGAGCCGGGGGGNAGCGGATGTTCGACTATTACGCCGACTCGGCGGTGCTGGTGTTCGAGCCGGGGGTCTCGGTCACCAAGAGCGAGGAGATGAAGGCCGGCATCAAGCAGTACTTCGAGGAGCTGAAGCCGCGCCTGACCGCCGATGTCCGCCTCGCCTACCAGGCGGGCGACCTGGCGCTCATGATCGTGTCCTACACCCTGGAGACCACCCAGGACGGCGTGACCACCAAGAAGGAGGGCACCGCCACCGACATCGCCGTCAAGTCCCCGGACGGCAAGTGGCGCTACGCCGTCGACAACCACTACGGGACCGAGCTTCCGGGCTGACGGTCCCGCCCCGGGCTCCCGAGGCGTGGATGACCCCTCCGGGCGCACCCGCCGGGGTGCGCCCGGAGGGGGCACACGGGAGGGCGGGAGCGCGCGAGCGCGGAGGCGAGAAAAGGAAGAGAGCACGGAGGAAGGGACCGGATCGTTGTCCGGTCCCTTCCTCCGCGCATCCTCCGCGCGCCCCCGGGTGCGGCGCCCGCGCCGCGCGGGCGCCGCACCCGGGGGCGTCCCCGGCCGCCCCCTCAGGGGCCGGTCACACGAAGGCGCTCACCGGCCGCTCGGGCTCCCCGGACGGGCCGGCCTGCAGCTTGAGGCGGCGCTTCAGGAGCGGCCCCACGGCGACGAGGAACGCCAGCACGGTGGGCTGGGGGAGCAGGAACACGAACAGCGCCATGGTCCTGAGCAGCCACGTGGGGGCCTTCAGCTCGTGCAGGCGGTGGAACATCCACATCGCGACGAACAGGTCGAGCGCGATGACGACCAGCCACGCGCCGATCTTGATGTTGGGGATGGCGAAGAACTCGACCAGGCCCGGGTAGTTGGCGAACGGCGCGGTCGTGGAGCCGAACAGCACCTTGAACAGCGCGGGGGCCTCGGCCGTGAAGTAGACCACGGCCCCGGCCAGCGTGGGAACCGCGGCCAGCGGCACGGTGATCCGCTTGGTCACGTGCCAGTGGGGCGCGACGATCATCAGCGTCCACATGGGGATGGTGACCGCCTGCAGCGCCGGGATGACGATGTCGTGGATGGTCATTGGGGGTCCTCCGTCAGGGGGATGGTCACAGGTGGGTGGGCGTGGGATCGGACCGGTGCCCGGACTCGGGCGGGACCGGGGGAGTCGGACGGGTGCGGTGGGCCCAGACGGCCCCGGCGGCGGTGGCGGCCAGCGTCGCGGCGGCGGCGGCGACCGTGGGCGGGCTCGGGGCGAACAGCGACTCGCCCGCCAGCGCCTGGACCAGGGAGATGGCGAAGACGGCGGTGTATCCGGCGCTCAGCACCCACACCATGCGGCTGTCGACCCAGCGGGCGAACAGCAGTGCGGTCAGCGGCAGCACCTGGAAGGCGTGCAGGCCGATGAAGTGGGCCACGCGCAGGTCCCCGCCCTCGGAGGACCAGTAGATGCCCGGCACGACATCGTGGTCGACGTCGGTGCCGATGAAGTGCCCGCCCACGGCGTCGCCGGACCAGCCCTCGCCGTTCAGGGGGAAGGCCATCAGAACGCCCACCAGCGCGCTGGCCACCAGCAGGGCGGTGCCCAGCTTCAGCGCGAGCAGCACGGGGGGACGGGCGGCCCGCTTCTTCAGGACCACGGCCACCAGCAGCACGTGCAGCACGACGGTGGCCATCGCGACGGCGCCCACGGATTCGTAGATCACCGCGTCGAAGAGCGAGCGGAAGTTGAAGTGCACCTGCGTGCCGCGCAGTGCCTGGAAGTCGAGGAAGAAGATCTCGTACCACAGGGCGGCGGCGATCCAGGTGCCCAGCACCCGCACCCTGCGCTCGACCGAGCCGGACGCGGATTCCAACAGGTGCACCAGGCCGCCGAGCATCGCCGCGTAGAGCGTGAACGACACGCTGAACTTCAGCGGCTTCATCCAGTTCGGCGTCTGCCCGTACATGGTGTCGTCGAGGACGACCCCCGCGGCGTGCACCAGGCTGAGCACGAGCATCAGCCCGGCGGTGATCATGAGTACCGGATGCCAGCGGACGATTGCGCGCACGTCCTCGCTCCTTCGTGTGGGGGTGGGTGGGTGCGCTCAGGCGACGTCGGCGCTGCTGAGGCGGTGGCTCGGGGTGAAGGTCCCGAACTCGCCGCGGTAGAAGACCAGCGGCTCGCCCTGCGCGCGCGTCTCGTAGTCGGTGACGCGGCCGACGACCACGACGTGGTCGCCGCCGTCGGTCTCGGAGACGACATCGGCGGCGAGCGTGGCCACGGCCCCCTCCAGCACCGGGCCGGCCGCGCCGTCCCTCCAGTCGACGCCGGCGAAGCGGTCGGTGTCCTTGCTGGTGAAGCGGCGGCCCAGGGCGCGCTGGCCGTGGCCGAGGACATTGACGCGGAACCGGTTCGACGGCCGCATCAGGGGCCAGCTCGACGACGCGCGGGCGACGCAGAAGAGCACCAGCGGCGGATCGAGCGACACTGACGTGAACGAGTTGCACGTGAATCCGACCGGGCGCCCGTTCGCGCCGCGTGAGGTGATGACGGCGACGCCGGTGGCCCAATGGCCGAACATCCGGCGCAACTCGCCCCCGTGCGCTGGGGTGCTCATGCGACTCCCCTCTTGAATGAATACTGCGCACAAATACTGCGCATTGAGCCTATGGAGCGCACCCGGCCCCGGAATTGGTATGCGCCCCAATTTCGCCCGCGCGGTTTGGGTCACCGGCGCAGTGCGCCTCCGGTTCCGGTGCCGTTGACTGGCAGGGAGATGGGAAACGCGCGACAGGTGAGGAGACGAGCAGTGGCGTCAGATGTGCGGGAGGAAGGGCCGGTCTCGGTGGACGCCGTCATCGAGCGGGCGCGCGGCCTGGTGCCGCGGCTGCGGGCGAACGCGGAGAAGACCGAGCAGGCCGACCAGGCGCTCCCGGAGAACCTCGCCGCGCTGCGCGAGGCCGGACTGTGGCGGATCCCCACCCCGCAGGCCTGGGGCGGGCTCGGGCTGGGGCTGCGGGCCGAGGTCGGCGCCGCGGCCGAGCTGGCCCGCGGCTGCCCCTCGACGGGCTGGCTGCTGATGGTCAACTCGGTGGGCCGCGGCCTGCTGCAGCAGACCTTCGGCGAGGAGACCGTCGGCGCGGTCTACGCCGCGGACCCCGACGTGACGATCGCCAACGCCGCCGGGACCGGCTGCACGGCCGCGAAGGTGGACGGCGGATACCGCTTCACCGGCAAGATCCCCTTCGCGTCGGGCTGCACCTACTCGGCCTACACGCTGGCGCTGACCACCCCGGTCACCGTCGACGGGGAGCCGCAGATGGCGCTGGCCTCGGTGCTGCTGCCCACCGCCGAGACCCGGATCGAGTACGTCTGGGACGTGGTCGGCATGCGCGGCACCGGCAGCAACACGGTGGTGGCCGAGGACCTGTTCGTGCCCGAGGAGCGGGTGGCCTACCACGCGCTCGACCCCGAGACGATGGCCCCGGAGGGCATGCCCTCGGCCACGCACACCCTGACCTCGGCCGCCAACGTGCTGGCGCCGCTGGTCGGAGCCGTGCAGGGGGCGCTGGACCTGGTGAAGGAGGTCTTCGCCAAGGGCAAGCCGGTCTTCTACACCACGCACGGGTCGATCGCGGACTCGGCCGGGGCCCGCGCGTGGCTGGCCCGGGCCGACGAGCACGTGGACACGGCGTGGGGGCACCTGTGGTGGGCGGTCGACACCTTGGAGGCGGCCCTGGAGGAGGGCGTCGACCTGTCCGACGCCGAGCGCACCCGCGTGCGCATGCGCGTGGCCGCGGCGGTCCGCGAGGCCCGGGCGGGCCTGGCCGCGTCGATGGACCTGGCCGGTGCGGGCGCGTTCGCCACCGCCAATCCGCTGCAGCGGTACTTCCGCGACTTCGAGACCGGCAGCAGGCACTGGACGCTCAACCCGTTCATCTCGCTGGAGGACCGCGGTGCGGCGCTGCTCGGGCAGGGGGCGCAGGCCTCGCTCGCCCTCTGAGCCGCCCCGCGAAATTCGTTGCAATTGGGATAGTTTCCCTATCCACCTGTTGGCTTAGACTGGCGGGATGAGCGCACGGACGATCAGCGACCTGTTGGTGCAGTTGCAGCTGCTGGGCCGGGACATCGAGGTCGAGGCGGAGCGGCTGCTGGACGGTACGGGCGTGTCACTGCGCGCGGTGAGCGTGCTGATGTGCGCCGACGCCAGTGAGAAGACCCAAGGCGAGCTCGCCGAGCTCGCCTGCCTCGACAAGACCACGATGGTGCGCACCGTCGACGCGCTGGAACGCGACGGGCTGGCGACGCGGCGACCGGCGCGGCAGGACCGCCGGGCCCGCGTCGTCGAGGTCACCGACCAGGGGCGGGAGCTCATCGCCTCCGCCGAGAAGGTCCTGGGCGGCCTGTACGACGAGGTGCTCGGCCGGCTGCCCGAGGCCGACCGGGAGCCCTTCCTGCGCGCGCTCACCGTGCTGGTCGACGCCCGCTCGCCGGAGCCGGCCGCGCTGCGCAGGCGCCCGGCCCGGTGAGCCCGCCCGACGGGCGGATCCGGGTCGGGGAGTACATTCCCAAAATAGATAGTCTCGTGTGAGACTATCTGCTAGGGTCTGCTTCCTGACGGCACGCCCTGCTCTCCAAGGGAATGGGACTATGAAGACTGGCTCGCGATGGATGGCGCTCGTCGTCCTCTGCATCGGAACACTCATGACGATCCTCGATGAGACGATCGTCAACGTGGCCCTGCCCGTGATGCGGGAGGACCTCGGGTTCTCCCAGGGCGGGGTCGCCTGGGTCATCAACGCCTACCTGATCGCCTACGGAGGCCTGCTCCTGCTGGCGGGGCGCCTCGGCGACCTCATCGGCCACAAGAACGTGCTGCTCGCCGGCGTCACGCTCTTCACGGTCTCGTCCCTGACGGCGGGGCTGTCGCAGAACGCGGCCACCCTCGTCGCCTCCCGCTTCGGGCAGGGGGCGGGCGCGGCGCTGGTCACCGCGGTGACCCTCGCGCTGATCGTGCTGATGTTCGAGGAGGCGACCGAGCAGAGCAAGGCGATCGGCTTCTACAGCTTCACCTTCGCCGGGGGCGGCGCGCTCGGCCTGCTCGTCGGCGGCGTGCTGATGCAGCTCACCTCCTGGCACTGGCTGTTCTTCATCAACGTGCCGATCGGCATCGCCAGCGTGGTCCTGGGCTGGAAGCTGCTGCCGGGGGGCCGGGGGCTGGGCCTGTCCTCCGGCCTGGACGTCCCGGGCGCGGCCCTGCTGCTGGCCTCGGTCTCGCTGCTCGCCTACGGCATCATCTCCGCCGAGCACAACGGCTGGGGCGGGACCACCATGGCCTACCTCGCCGTCGCCCTGGTGCTGCTGGCCGGGTTCGTGCTGCGGCAGAAGAAGGCCAAGGCGCCGCTGTTCAACCTCGGCATCCTGCGCGACCGCAACGTCTCCGGCGCCAACATCGTGCAGTTCCTGGCCTCGGGTTCGCTCTACGGCTCGTTCTTCCTGGCCACCCTGTACCTGCAGCAGGTCCAGGGGTACACGCCGATGCAGATGGCGCTCTCCTTCGTCCCGCTGGCCCTGCTCACCGCCATCGGGTCGATCGCCGTCAGCCCGTTCCTGGCCGCCAAGCTGGGCGAGCGGGTCGGACTCATCATCGCCCTGGCGGTGTACCTGGTCGGCGTGCTGCTCCTGGCCCGCACCCCGATGGAGGCGAACTTCTGGGTCGACGTGCTGCCCACGATGGTCGTGCTCGGCCTGGGCATCGGCCTGACCCTGCCGCCCATCATGACGCTGGCGATGTCCACCGCCAAGGAGGACGAGGTCGGTGTCATCTCCGGCCTGGCCAACTCCACCGGCATGGTCGGCGGCGCCCTGTGGACCGCGGTCGTCGCCTCGATCGCGGGGTCGGTCACGGTCGCCCTGGCCCGGGGCGGCACCGACCTGGAGGCGGTGAACCTGGGGCTCAGGTACGGCAGCCTGGCGCTCGGCGGCGTGCTCATCGTCGGCCTGGCCGTCGCGGTGTTCGTGATCCGGCAGCAGGCCGCCCCGGAACCGGCCGACGTTCCGGCCGGGGAACCGGCCGACAAGGCCGCCTCCGGGGAGTCCGCCTCCGGGGAGTCCGCCTCCGACGAGGCCGTGACCGGGTCCTGACCCGCTCGCCCGGTACCGTCCGCCGGAGTAGAGCAGTCCGGCCCGCGGGGGGGCACGCCTCCCGCGGGCCGTTCGCGCCCGACCCGGCGCCGGGGCCTGGCGTCAGTCCTTCGGGCGGGCGCGGTCCAGGATCGCGGCGGTGTCGACCCCGCGCGGCAGTGCGCCGAACACGTCGCCGCGCCCCTCGCCCAGGCGCGAGCCGACGAATGCCTCGGCGACGGGGGCGGGGGAGTGGCGCAGCAGCAGCGAGGCCTGCAGGCACAGCGCCATCGACCGCACCAGCCCGCGCGCGCGGAACTGGACCTCCTCAAGGTCCGACAGGGACTCCTGGAGGCGCTTGACCTCCGCGTCGAGCCGCGTGTCCGCGCCCTCGGCGAGGCGGACCTCGGCCAGGAAGGCATCCAGCGCCTCGGAGCTCTTGGCCATCGCGCGCAGCACGTCCAGGGCGGCCACGTTGCCCGACCCCTCCCAGATCGAGTTCAGCGGCGACTCGCGGAACAGGCGCGGCATGCCCGACTCCTCCACGTACCCGTTGCCGCCCAGGCACTCCAGGGCCTCGCCCGCGTGGGCGGGCGCGCGCTTGGTGACCCAGAACTTGCCCACCGCCACGGCGAGCCGCCGGAACGCCGCCTCCTGCGCGTCGCCGCGCACGGCCCGGTCCACCGCCCCGGCCAGGCGGGTCATCAGGACCGTGGCCGCCTCCGACTCCAGGGCCAGGTCGGCCAGGACGTTGCGCATCAGGGGCTGGTCGAGGAGCGGCGCCCCGAAGGCGCGGCGCTGGGAGGCATGGTTGACGGCCTGGAGGACGGCCGCGCGCATCCCGGCCGAGGAGCCGATCACGCAGTCCAGGCGGGTGCCGTTGACCATCTCGATGATGGTGCGCACCCCCTGCCCCGGCTCGCCCACCGGCCACGCCAGGGCGCCGTCGTACTCGATCTCGGCGGAGGCGTTGGACCGGTTGCCGAGCTTGTCCTTCAGACGCATCAGGTGCATGGGGTTGCGCGACCCGTCCTCCAGGACCCGCGGCACCAGGAAGCAGGTCAGGCCCTCGGGGGCCTGGGCCAGGGCGAGGAAAACGTCGCTCATGGGGGCGGAGGTGAACCACTTGTGCCCGGTGAGGCGGTAGGAGCCGTCGGCGGAGGGCACCGCACGGGTGGTGTTGGCCCGCACATCCGAGCCGCCCTGCTTCTCGGTCATCGACATCCCGGCGATCAGGCCCTGCTTGGTGAGCGGGGGCCGCAGGCCGAAGTCGTAGGTGCGCGCGGTGAGCAGCGGCTCGAACCGCTCGGCCAGCCCGGGGGAGCGGCGCAGGGCCGGGACGGCGGCGTAGGTCATCGACACCGGGCAGCCGTGCCCGCCCTCGACCTGGGACCACACATAGAACTTGGCGGCACGGGCCAGGTGGGCGCCGGGGCGGGCGTCGGCCCAGGGGGCGGCGTGCAGGCCGTGGGAGACCGCGGTGTCCATGAGCACGTGCCAGGCGGGGTGGAAGTCCACCTCGTCGACGCGGTGGCCGTAGCGGTCGTGGGTGCGCAGCTCGGGGGTGTTGCGGTCGGCCTGCTCGCCCCAGGCACGGGCCCGCGCGCTCCCGGCGAGCCGGCCCAGCCCGTGCAGCTCCTCGTCCGCCCACCCGGCGCCCTCCCGTTCCAGCCCCTCCAACAGGGCGGGGTCGGCGGCGACGTCGTTGCCCTCCAGCGGGGCCGCCTGGTTGAGCACCTCGTGGGTGGGGGGCATGGAGCACCATCCTCTCCGGGGCTCGCTCCGGGGCGGAGGAGCGAATCCGAACGGCATTCGGTCACGATGGGCTCAGGATAGCCCGCGCGCCCCCGGCCCGCCGGAGGGGCCTCGCCGTCCCTCACGGCCAGAGCAGCTCCCGCTTCCAGGGGTCGTCGACGGAGGGGCGGGTGTAGTGCAGGCGGGTGTGCAGCCGCTTGGGGTGGCCCTGCCAGAACTCGGCCTCCATCGGCACCAGCCGGTAGAGGGCCCAGGAGGAGGGGACCGCCCCGGGGTCGGCCTCGATGGCGGACAGCCCGTCCTCGAAGGCGCGGGCGACCTCGTCCTGGTGGTCGAGCGGGGACGACTGCCGGCCGTGCATCCCGGCGGCGCGGCCCTCGGGGGAGCGCTCGCGGAAGTCGGCGGCGTTCTCCTCGGGGGTGCCGATCAGCACGGGGCCGCGCAGCCGGATCTGCCGGGCCTGCTCGCGCCAGTGGAACACCATGGCGGCCTCGGGGCGCTCGGCCAGCTCGCGGCCCTTGCGGCTGGTGGAGGAGGTGGCGAAGGAGAAGCCGCGTTCGTCGGCGTCCTTGAGGATGAGCACCCGCGCCGAGGGGGAGCCCCCGGCGTCGGCCGTGGCGACCGCCGCCGCGTGCGGTTCGCTCACACCGGCCTCAATGGCCTGCCGCAGCCACTCCTCGAACAGCTCCAGGGGTTCGACGGGCGCCGAGCCCGGATCGAAGGGCGGGGTGGCCCCGGCGAAGACCGGCAGGTCACGTAGCAGCCGTCTGATCCCGTTCCCGCGCGCTGGCGCCATGTGTTCCTCCTGATCCGGGGGTTCGGGGCGGTAGGGAGAGATGAGTGGGAAAGCGCTGTCGCCCTGACGCTACCCCGCCGAACCCTCACGGCCAGGGGCGGAGGTCCACGTCTTCACCTGTGTCGGTGGTCACGCCGTCCTCGATCCCTCGCCCGGCAAGGAAGGCGGCGAGGTCGGTGGAGGTGCCGGTGACCTCGACGGCCCGGCCGTCCCCGATCGCCCGCCGCGGCGCTCCGTCGGTCGGTGACAGGACGAGGCGCACGCCCTCGGGGGCGCGGGGGGCGAGGAAGTCGGTGAGGTGGACGTAGAACTCCGGTTCCCAATCGCGCGGGGCGCCGGGCAGGTCCAGGTCGTCGGTGTGCAGGACGAGCTCGCGCCACCAGCACTGGAGGGCGGACAGGACGGTTCCGTCCCGGTGGCGGACGGGGCGGTCCCAGCCCGGTCCGGCCGGGGGCGGCCAGGACGCCTCGATCTCCGCGACCGCCTCGGTGACATCGGCCCGCAGCTCGGCTGCGGAGCGCCTCGCACCCGACTCGATGGCGGCATCGCGTCCCTCCCGGCCGCCGTCATAGACGTCGATGAGGCGTCCTTCGACCGCGTATCGCGCCTGCCGGGCGAGGGCGCGGGCCACACCGGCGATGTGGGAGGCCACATGCCCGCGCGTCCATCCGGGCAGCGCGGAGGCACACCGGACGGCGGGGTCGTCGATCTTGTCGAGGACCGAGAGCAGCCGTCGCGCCCGCTGCTGGGTGGAGGAGAGGAGGAAAGCGGGGGAGGAGTGGTCGTCGGGCAGGAGAGCAGGGGGCATGCGGTCCTCCTCGCGGGACAGTCGCCGACAGTGCGCCGAGGAGTCTACGGGCGGGGGTCAGGAGTAGGTCATGAGGGCGTCCGTCTCGATCACGATGCCTTCGAGAGGGGAGGGGAGCTTCACGGTGTCGCCGAAGTGCATTCGGTGCGTGCTCGTGAATCTCCCCTCGCGAGGGTCTGAATGGAGGAGGAGCGTCCCGTCGCGCGGATCGGCCGTCAGGTAGACGGGGATCCGCATGTAGGCATAGATGCGCGGCTTGGTCGTGACGGCGCTGGAGGTGCTTCCCGGCGAGGCGACCTCCAGGACCAGTGCGACCGAGTCCGGCGGGTTGCGCGACACCTCTCGCTGCAAGGCCTCCGCGGGAAGAACGATGAGGTCGGGCCGTGCCAGGTCGTCATCGTCGCCGCTGTGCCCCACCGATGTACTGGTGAGCATGGCCAGATCGTCGGGGAGCTGTGCCCCCAGCTGGAGCATGACGCTGTGGACGATGAAATTGTGCCGGTTCAGTCGGGGAGGGGACGTGACGAGCTCTCCTCCGAGGACCTCGACCCGGAACCCTTCGGGAAGTGCCTCCTCCGCGCGTTCGGCGGACGCGCGCAACCGGTAAGGGGGAGGGAAAGTCATGGGCGATTCTGGAAGACGAATCAATAGGTATTGAACCTGCTCGTGTCGATGGTCACCCCGTCCAGAGGGGAAGGGGGCGCCGCGGCCTCACCGAACTTGGAAGTGCGCAGCTCCTGGTACTTTCCCTTTTCGGGATTGCACCAGAGCGCCACGGTCCCATCGCGAGGGTCGACGATGAGGTAGATCGGGATCCCGAACGCCGCGTACTCACGGAGCTTGGTGTGGGTGTCGTTCTCCGGGTTGCTCGGCGACACGACCTCGACGACCGTTTCGGTGATGCCCGGGTCGACGAGGTTCCCTTCCTCGTCTTCCACATACTGTGGGACCACCATGGTGTCGGGAATCGCGAAGTCGACGGCGTCGTCCTCGCCTGCCGATTGCGTCTGGAGGACTATCAGTTCCTCGGGGAGCTGAGCAGCCAGCTGATTCTGGATACGGGAGGTGATCCCGTTGTGCTTTTTGGAAGGCGGAGGTGACACGACGATGCTTCCTCGGAGTATCTCGACCCGGAAACCGGGGGGAGCATGTCGGACACCCGGTCGGCGACCTCGCGCAGGGACGCCGGGGCCTCCTGGTCGGGCGCCTCCGCCTCCAGGCCTCGGCCCGGGGCGTCGATCTCGGCAACGGACATGGGGTCTGCTCCTCTGTTAGACGCGGACATCGTAGAGACCAGCCCCTCTGCCTGTCCGGGAAACCGTGGAATCCCCCGGAAAACCGTCGTCGGCCTGTCCACGAGCCTAGTCACGGGCGCACGGAAAGGCCAGTTCCCGTCCGTCCGGAACACGAATGCGGCCGCCGCCCAGGGGATGGGCGGCGGCCGCATTCGGTCCGCCATCGCACCGGCCTTCGGCCGGTCGCTAACCGGCGGCCACTCTCGGAAAGGCCGGGGCCGTCTGCAGGGCCTCCTCATAGCGGCGGACCACCAGCTCGGCCACCTCGGGCGCGTCGCCCAGGGCGGGCGACACCGTCACCGCCCCCTCGGCGAACGCCTGATCGGCCACCCGGTCGGCGAAGAAGCCCGGCGCCAGCAGGTAGGTCGCCGCCACGACCTGCGACGCCCCCTCCGCCCGAAGCCGGGACACCGCCTCGGCCGGGGTGGGCGAGGCCATCGACGCGTACGCCGCCGCCACCTCCCGCCACGGGCCGCGCCGCGCCAGCTCCGCCGCCGCCTCCTCGATCACCGCGTTGGCCTCCGGGTCGCTCGACCCGGCCGACGCCAGCACCAGGGCGGTGTCCGGCGACGCGGACCGCCCCACCTCGCCCAGCCGCCGCTCGACGGCTTCCAGCAGCAGCGTGTGCGGCCCGAGCGTGCCCGCGTAGCGCACGCTCAGCCACGGGCAGGCCGCCGCCACCCGCTCCAGGACCCCCGGCAGGTCCACCTTGCTGTGGTAGGCCGCGGTCAGCAGCGCAGGGAGCACCACGACCTCGCCCGCGCCCTCGGCGGCCAGACCGGCCAGCGCCTCCTCGGCCCCCGGCTCCACGTGGTCCAGGTAGGCCACCCGCACGTCCAGGTCCGGGCGCAGCTCCCGCACCCGCGCGAACACCCGCTCCACGGTCGCCGACGACCGCTCGTCCTCGCTCCCGTGCGCCACGGCCAGGAGGGGGACGCGGGGGCCGCCCGTGCTCCCCGCGTTCCCAGCGCTCCCCGGGCCTCCCGCGGCGCTCACAGGTGGATCCCGCACTCGGTCTTGGCGAACCCCGCCCAGCGGCCGCTGCGCGGGTCCTCGCCCTCCTCCACCCTGCGGGTGCAGGGCGCGCACCCGATGGAGGGGTAGCCGTCGTACTGCAGCGGGTTGACCAGCACACCGTGCTCGGCCATGTAGGCGTCCACGTCGTCCTGCGTCCACCCGGCGATCGGGTTGACCTTCACCATCCTGCGGCGCCGGTCCCACTGCACGACCGGGATGTTCCGCCGGGTGGAGGCGTCGTCCCGCCGCAGCCCGCTCAGCCACGCGTCGTAGGGCTCCAGCGCGCGCTTGAGCGGCTCCACCTTGCGCAGGTGGCAGCAGATGGACGGGTTGCGCCCGTGCAGCCGCGGCCCCAGGTCGCGGTCCTGCTCGGCGACCGTCCGCTGCGGCTCCACGTTGACCAGGTTGATCGGGTACATGGCGGCCACCGCGTCGCGCGTGCCGATGGTCTCGGCGAAGTGGTAGCCGGTGTCCAGGAAGATCACGTCGATGCCCGGCACCACCGCGGAGACCAGGTCGACCATGAGCGCGTCGGCCATGGAGGAGGTCATGCACAGGCGGTCGCCGAAGTGCTCGGCGGCCCAGGAGATGACCTCCCGGGCGGGGGCGCCTTCAAGGTCGCGCGCGGCCCGCTCGGCCAGTGCGCGCCGCTCCTCGTCGGTATCGGCGGTGTCGGCGCCGGGTCTGGTCCCGGCATCGGGGTTCGTGACGCTCATTCGTTCCCATCCGTCCCGGTCGGGCCCGCGTCGCCGGCGACGGCGGCGGCGCGCAGGCCGACGAACTTCACCCGGAAGACCCGGGCGCAGGAGTAGCAGGCCCAGGCGTAGCCCGCTCCCTGCTCGCCGTCGCCCTCGTGCGGGGCGAGGTCCTCGTCTCCGCAGTACGGGCAGTAGTGGGGGGCGGCTCTCTCACTCACGTTCGTCCACCGTCCACTGGGTCGCATCCGGCCGTGCCGCTCCCGGCACGGTCACTTGAGGTCGGCGTCGTCGGCGCGGGCCGCCCAGACCGCGAAGGGCTCGCCGTCCTCGCGCTGGTCCAGGAAGCGGCGCAGCACCCGCTCGACGTAGTCCGGCAGCTCCTCGGCGGTCGTCTTCAGGCCGCGCACCTTGCGCCCGAAGGAGGAGTTCAGCCCCATCGCCCCGCCCAGGTGCACCTGGTAGCCCTCCACCTGGCGCCCGTCGGGGCCGGTCACCAGCTGGCCCTTGAGGCCGATGTCGGCGACCTGGATGCGGGCGCAGGAGTTGGGGCAGCCGTTGATGTTGATNCCCCCCCCCCGCCGCTCCAGCTCGTCGATGAGCGTGGCGCCGCGGTCCTTGGTCTCCACGATGGCCAGCTTGCAGAACTCGATGCCGGTGCAGGCCATGGTCTGGCGCCGGAACACGCTGGGCCGCACCCGCAGGTCCTCGGCCTCCAGCGCCTCCACGATGGACTCGGTGCGCTCGGGCTCCACGTCCAGCACGACCAGCTTCTGGTCGGCGGTGGTGCGGATCCGGTCCGAGCCGTGCGCCTCGGCGATGTCGGCGATGCGCGCCAGCTTGGTGCCCGACACCCGCCCCACGCGCGGCGCGAAGCCCACGTAGTTGCGGCCGTCGCGCTGGCGGTGCACGCCCACGTGGTCCCGCTCCAGCCCGGGGTCCAGCTCCGGCGCCGGGCCGTCGGGCAGCGCGTAGCCCAGGTAGTCCTTCTCCAAGACCTCGCGGAACCGCTCCGGGCCCCAGTCCTTGATCAGGAACTTGATCCGGGCGCGGTGCCGCAGCCGCCGGTAGCCGTAGTCGCGGAAGACCGACGTCACCCCGGCCCACACCTCGCTGACCCGCTCGGGCGCCACGAACACGCCCAGCCGCTTGGCGAACATGGGGTTGGTCGACAGCCCGCCGCCCACGTGCAGGTCGTAGCCGGGGGTGCCGTCCGGTCCGACGACGCCGACGAAGGACACGTCGTTGATCTCGTGGTTGGTGCAGTAGGAGGAGCAGCCCGAGATGGAGGACTTGAACTTGCGGGGGAGGTTGGAGAACAGGGGGCTGCCGATGTGGTCGTCGTGGACCCGGCGGATCTCCTCGGTGGCGTCGAGGACCTCGTCCTCGGCGATGCCCGCCAGCGGGCAGCCCAGGATGACACGGGGGGTGTCGCCGCAGGCCTCCATGGTGGACAGGCCCACCGCCTCCAGCTTCTCCCAGATGGCGGGCACGTCCTCGATGCGCACCCAGTGCAGCTGGACGTTCTGCCGGTCGGTGATGTCGGCGGTGTCGCGCCCGTAGGCGGTGGAGATCTCGGCGATGGCGCGCAGCTGGGCGACGGTCAGCTGGCCGCCGTCGATGCGCACCCGCAGCATGAAGTAGCGGTCGTCGAGCTCCTCGGGCTCCAGCACCGCGGTCTTGCCGCCGTCGATGCCCGGGGCGCGCTGGGTGTACAGGCCGAACCAGCGGAAGCGCCCCCGCAGGTCGGCGGGGTCGATGGAGTCGAACCCGGCCTTGGAGTAGATGTCGATGATGCGCTGCCGGACGTTGAGCCCGTCGTCGTTCTTCTTGTTCTCTTCGTTCTTGTTCAGCGGCTCGCGGTAGCCGAGGGCCCACTGGCCCTCCCCACGGCGGGGGCGGGCTGAGGTGGCGGGAGGCATGTCCGGGTGTCCTCCGAGCGGATCTGCGGGGCGTCGGGCCGGGCCGCCGCGCAACGCTCCCCGGCCGCGCCGCCCGGTCGCGCCATCGGTTCCGGGGCAGGGCTCATCGCCGGTTCGGCTGGAGGACGTCGGCGCCGCTCGCGCCCCATGTGTACGGGCGGGATTCGGGCGCGCAGGGGGCTGCAGTGGCCCCGCGCGCTGCGGCGGGTCAGCCGACGGTGCGACAGATGGCGCTGCTCACCCGAAGCAGGTCCACGTGCCGACGCACGTAGAGCATGGGGTCGATCGCAGCCATCATGGCAACGACCATGACATGCGGCGCGCCCGGATGTCCAGGTCTGGAGGGGGACGGGCGTCAGTGAAGCGCGTCACTCGCGGCGGCGCGCGCGTGTGCGGCCGTGCCCCGCCGCCCTGCCGCCAGGTCGCGGAGAGATCACGGTTGTCTATGCGGACCGACACGAAAGCGTCCTGCTGCGCGCCGCCGCACCGTCCCCCGAGGCGGGGAGGCCTACCGTGGTCGTGTGAGGGGCTTCGCGGAGCGAGTGCGGGCCGGGACGCGGGAGTGGGCCGAGCGCCGCCCGCTCCCGGGCGGCGCGGTGCTGCTCGCGGCGCGCACCGTGCGCGCGGTGGCCCGCACCCGCATCATCGGCCTCGCCGCAGAGTCGGCGTTCTTCTCCCTGCTCTCGCTGCCCGCGCTGCTGCTGGGGCTGGTCGGCACGCTGGGCCACCTGCGGGGCGTGCTCGGCGAGCAGACGGTGCAGGAGATCCGCACCTGGATGCTGGACCTGGCCGCCGGGGCGCTCACCGAGCACACGGTGGACTCCCTCGTCGCACCGCTCGTCGACGACTTCCTGCGCGGTGCCCAGGGCGGCGTGCTCTCGCTGACGTTCCTGGTGTCGCTGTGGTCGGGCTCGCGCGCGATGAACGTCTTCATCGAGGCCATCACCATCGCCTACGGGCTCGACGGGCTGCGCGGCTACTTCGCCCGCCGCGCGCTGGCGTTCGTGGCCTACCTGGGCGCCCTGGTGTTCGCACTGGCCGTGCTGCCCCTGATGGTGGTCGGCCCCGACATGGTGCACCGCCTGCTCCCGGTGACCGTCGGCCACCTGAACGACCTGTACTGGCCGGTGGTGGGCGGGCTGACGGTGCTGGCGGTGGCGTTGCTGTACGCGCTGAGCGTCCCCGCCCGGGTGGCGTTCTGGCGGTACCTGCCCGGAGCCGTCCTGGCCGCCCTCATCCTGCTGCTGGGCAGCGTGGTGCTGCGGGTGTACCTGGACGCCTCCTTCGGCCAGGTCACCATCTACGGGTCGCTCGCGGCCCCGATCGCGGTACTGGCGTGGCTGTGGGTGATGGCGCTCGCGGTGCTCATCGGCACCTCGCTCAACGCCGAGATCGACCTGATGTGGCCGACTCAGCGCACGGCGGCGGCCCNGGGGGCCCCGCCGCGTGGCCAGCGCCGCCGAGCAGGTCGAGCGGCACGAGCAGGCCATGCAGACGGCGGCCGAGCGCGACGAGCGCCGGGACGAGCGGCGCGGGGAGCAGGCCGAGGCGGTGCGGACCGGCACCCGGCGGCTGTGGAACGGCGTGCGGCTGCAGGTGAACGAGCGCCTGACGCGCGTCGTGGGGCAGGGGGAGTCCGTGCGGCTGAGCGACCGTGAGGACGTGGAGGACACGGAGGACACGGCGGGCGTGGAGGACACGGAGGGCGCGGAGGGTGCAGGGGAGGCGGAGGACGCAGGGGGACGCGGCGGCCCCGGTGCTCCCGGCGACACCCCCAGCGACACCTCCGGCGCTCCTCCCGGCGACGGCCGGGACACCGGTCCGCAGGACGGCCCGGACGCCGGCTCCGGCGCACCCGCCGACCCCGGTGCGAACGGGCCCGACACGAGCGGCCCCGGCGGCGGGCGAGTGCCCGGCGCGGAGACGGGGCCCGGTACCCCCGGCCCGCGCCCGCCCTCCGACCGGGCCGAGAGCCCCCCGCGGCCCTGAAGCCGCACGCCCTGGGGCATCCTGGACGGCGACGGCCCCGATGCGCGTCCGCCCCGCCCCCCGCACTCCCGGCCCCGAGTCACGACAGGTTGAGCACGCCATGCCCCGCACCCCCAAGCGCCCCTCCACGCGCGACCGCCGCAAGACCGGCGCGTATGCGATCGTCGTCGCGGTCATCGCCGTCGCCGCCGTCCTGCTCATGGTCAAGGAGCAGGGCCTCGACGGTGCCCTGCGCACGCTGACCGGCGGAGAGGCCACCGGCACCGCCGTAGGAGGGCAGGGCGCCGACGCGCAGGAGGCGCGCAGCACCCTGGAGGCGATCCCCGTGGCCGAGCCCGAGCCGCGCGGCGACTACGAGCGCGACGAGTTCGGGTCCTCCTGGATCGACACCGACGACAACGGGTGCTCGACCCGCAACGACATCCTCGCCCGGGACCTGGCCGACACCGAGGTCCGGGAGGACTGCAAGGTGCTGGCGGGCGTCCTGGACGACCCCTACACCGGGGACACGGTCGACTTCACCGCCGAGGACCCGCAGGCCGTGCAGATCGACCACGTGGTGCCGCTGTCGCTGGCCTGGCGCATGGGCGCCTCGGAGTGGGACCGCGACACCCGTGTGGAGTTCGCCAACGACCCCGGCAACCTGCTGGCCTCGGACGGCCCGGCCAACATGTCCAAGGGCGACTCGGGGCCCGGCGAATGGCAGCCCTATGACGGCTTCCAGTGCGACTACTCCCTGGCCTACATCGACGTGACCGACCGCTACGGCCTCGCTCTGGCCCAGGACGACCACGACGCGCTCGGGGACATGCTGGAGACCTGCGCCTGAGCCCTTCCGCTGAGCCCTTTCGCATCCGGCCCCCTGCGCCCGAGTCCTCCTTCCGGGGCCGTCGACAGGGGCGGTCCCGGCGCCGACGGATCGCCCGTCCCCGGCCCCGCGCGGCTCCGGAAGGTCGCGGATCAGCGACGGAACCGTCACGGATCGATGGCCGGATGCGGCCACCCCGGCGCCCGCTCCGCGGCGCCCGTCCGGCCCCCCGGCGCGGGCGCCGGGACGGCGGCCGCCGGGGCTCTCCGCAGCCGTTCCCGCATCCCCGCTGGTGAACGCCGTGAGGAAGCGGTGACGCGGTGTGCCGCCATGCGGTTCACGGGATCTGCGCCACCCTTTTTCACCGTGTTCTCCAAGGGCAGGGCGGGCAGAGCGCGGCTGGAAGGGGAACAGTATGCTCGTCGAGGCCCGTGTCGCCCCAAAGGTCGACGGATCCGTACACGGCCCGCACCGGGGCGGCCAAGCGAGAGCGCCCCGCAGCCCCCCGCGAGATCCGCCGCCCCCGCCTCCGGAAGGCGGCCTTTCGACGAGTCGATGAACAGGTTCCCGAACAGCATGAGCGCAGCGATTCCCCCGCGGGCCGGACGGCCCTCCGCCCGTCCCGGTACCCGGCAGGCGGCGGGCGGTGGCGCATGAGCGGCCCCGACTCCGGTGCGAACCACGCCGCCGTCATCGTGGTGATCGCCCCCGACGAGCGCAGCGCAGAGGTCACCATCGCGGGGCGCACCCAGGTCGTCACCGGTGAGACGCCCCGGCAGACCCGCAGCAGCGCCCTGGACGCGGCGGCCTCCTACGCCGCATACCTGCGCCGCCCCGTGCTGGTCAACGCCCGTGACGCCAACGGCTCCTGGCAGCTGTCGGTCTCGCCCACCGGCGTCGTGCAGACGGTCGGCGGCACCGACGCCGAACTCATCGGACCCCCGGACAAGAAGAAGGGGCCCTCGGGCAAGGGACGCGTCATCGCCCTGTCCGTGGTCGGCGGCGTCCTGGTGCTCGGACTCCTCGGCGGCGGCGGATACGTCGCCCTGGGGCTCCTCCCCGCCGGCGGGTCCGGCGGCGGAGGAGGAGGCGGCGGAGGCGAGGACGACGGCCAGGCCATCGCCTTCGACAGCCGCCCGACCCCGCCCGGGTTCACCGACCAGGCCGCCTGGACCCACGCCATGGCCCCCGACTCCAACCCCGCCGTCGCGCCCGACGGCGAATCGGCCGCATTCGTCTCCGAGGAGGGCGCGCTCACCGTCGTCGGCCCCGACGGCGAGGAGCGGTGGTCCTCCGACCTGCCCGAGGGCCTGCCCCCGTCGGGCGCGAGGCCCTATTTCGTGGTCGACGGCGACGCCTACGGGGTGGCACTGCTGGGCGAGGACTCGGTATGGCTGTGGCCCGCCGACGGCGGTGAGCCCGCCGAGACCGAGGTCCCCGACGGTGCGCGGGTCTCCTTCGCCGGGAACGCGGCCCTGGTGGAGGACGGCGACGACGCCTACGTCGTCGAGGACGGAGAGCTGACGGCGGTCGACGTCCCCGAGGGGTACGGCGCCATGCTCAACACCGGCAGCGACGTCCTGACCGCCGTGCGCACCGGGCCATGGGAATGGGTCGGCCCTGGAGGGGCCCGGGTGGAGCCCGAGGAGCCCTCGGGAGCCGACGAGATGGACGAGCTCCTGACGGCGCGGGCCGACACGGTCGTCGTCGTTTGGAGCGCAGGCGGCGAGTCGGTCCTCGCCGTTCACGATTCGCGCGACGGTTCCGTCATCGCGCAGTCTCCCGTGGACCCGGCGGAGCTGGAGGACGCGCGCTGGGTGGAGGGCGACGGCGTCGCCGCCTACGGCCCGGTCGTGTTCGACCTGGACGCGGGCGAGGCGCACGAGGTCGACCTCGACCCGGTCAGCGCTTCCGGTGACTGGGTCTTCGGCGAGCTCGACGGCGAATACGTCGCCGTCGACGCTGCGGGAGAGCCGACCGTGATCGATGAGGACACAGCCCGACCCTGGGGCATCCTCGGCGAACGGGCGGTGGTCGTCTCCGGCGACTCCGTTTACGCGCTCTCCCCTGAGTGATCCCCCTCTATGGAAAAAGGAAGGAGCAGGATGTCGCACGCACGACGCGCATTCGGTGTCGCGGCAGCGGGCCTGCTGGCGGCCGGGTTCTCGGCCACCCCGGCGATCGCGGACGAGGTCGCCAACGAGCCGGTCGAGGCTCCGGTCGAGCCGGCTGCCGGTTCCCCCGCGGACATCGGCATCACGCTCGAGGTCGGCGTCACCGACGTGCTCCCCGACCCCGGTGACGGCGGTGGCGACGACCCCGGTGACGGGGGCGGTGACCCCGGTGGTGACCCCGGTACCCCCGGTGACGGCGGTGGCGACCCCGGCGATGGCGGTGGCAACCCCGGTGACGGCGGTGGCGACCCCGGTGACGGCGGTGGTAACCCCGGCGATGGCGGCGGTGACCCCGGTGACGGCGGTGGCGACCCTGGCGACGGCGGTGGCGACCCCGGTGACGGGGGCGGTGACCCCGGTGACGGGGGCGGTGACCCTGGCGACGGTGGTGGCGACCCCGGTGACGGGGGCGGTGACCCCGGCGAT
>NZ_ANBH01000341.1 GCF_000341185.1 Nocardiopsis chromatogenes YIM 90109 | reverse complement strand
TGGCGACCCCGGTGACGGCGGTGGCGACCCCGGGGATGGCGGTGGCGACCCCGGCCCCGGCGACCCGACGCCTCCGCCCGCGGACGAGGGCGGTACGCCCGGCGGTGACGGCGGTGACGGCGGCTCCGACGGGGGCGGCTCGGAGGACGGCGGCTCCACCGGCGGTTCCGAGTCCGGCTCGGGCGGCGCCGCCGCCTCGGCCGACGAGGGCCCCACGGAGCTCCCGGTGACCGGTGTGAGCGACCTCGAGGGCTTCGTCCTCGGTGGTGTCCTGGCCACCGGCCTGGGCGCGCTGACGATCTACGCCAGCCGCCGCAAGGCCGCTCCGGCCCCGCTCGCCTGACACAGGCGCACGGCCCGACAGGGGGCCCGGACCGCACCGCGGTCCGGGCCCTCCGGCGTTCGTTGGCCTC
>NZ_ANBH01000340.1 GCF_000341185.1 Nocardiopsis chromatogenes YIM 90109 | reverse complement strand
CGGGCGGGAGGCCGCGGCCGGGGGCGGGCGGAGGAGCCGGTACCCCGCTCCGGACCCCGCCGCGCGCCGGACCGCCTGGATGCGGGGCCGATCGCACCGTCCCCCATCATGGCGACCGCCCCGCGCCGTACAGCTGACGGCGCTGCGGCAGGGGCCGACAACCCTGCGGGTCACGCACGCGGCCGCGGGCGCAGCGCGGGGGAGAGCACCGCGCACATCACCGCCGCCCCCGCCACCACCCACAGGGCCGACGTCAGCGTCCACGCGTCCGCCAGCGCCCCCACCACCGGGGGGAAGGCCAGGAAGCCCAGCCGGCCCAGCCAGCCGACCACCGTCACCCCGTCTCCGCTGCGCACCCCCGGGACCTCGCCCGCGGCCGCCAGGGTCAGCGGGAACATCGTCGCCACCCCCAGCCCCAGGAGGCCGAAACCGGCCACGCCCGCGGCGGGGAACGGCACCAGCAGCGCCACCGCCATCCCGGCCGCGGCCACCAGCCCGCCCGCGCGGACCGTGGCCACCGCGCCGAAGCGGTCCGTCACCCGGTCCCCGGTGAGCCGCCCCACCGTCATCATCCCCTGGCAGGCGACGAACGGCAGCGCCGCCAGGAACGCCCCGGCCCCGCGCTCGCCCGACAGGAACACCGCGCCCCACGTGGCCGCCGAGTCCTCCACCGCCGAGGCCCCCATCAGCAGAGCGCTCAGCGCGAGCAGCGGGAGCGCCGCCCCGCGGAGCGCCCCCGCCGCGGCGCGGAGCCGTTCCCGGGCGCCGCCTTCGGCCGCCGACTCCGCGTCGCCGCGCTCGGCCCCCTCCGGTCCCGGCAGCAGGCCCCGCGCCGCCACCAGGGAGGCCCCGGCCAGCAGCACCGCGACCACGGTCAGGTGCGTCCCCATCCCCAGGCCCGCGCCCGCCATGGACGCGCCGGTCAGGCCCCCGGCCACGGCCGCCAGGCTCCACGCCGCGTGGAAGGCGTTGATGATGCTGCGCCCGTACCGGCGCTGGACCCGCAGCCCGTGCGTGTTCATCGCCGCGTCCATCCAGGCGTCGAGCGACCCCAGCCCGAACAGCACCAGCGCGAACGTCCACCACCCGGGCGCGACGGCGGCCAGGGGCAGCAGCGGTGCCGTCAGCACCCCGGCGGCCGCGGCCACCCGTCCGCTGCCGAAGCGGGCGATGAGCGGCCCCGCGAGCATCCCGGTGGCCAGCGCGCCCGTCGGCATCGCCGCGATCGCCGCGCCCAGGGCCGCGTTGGTCAGGTCCAGGTCCTGCTTGACGACGGGCAGCCAGGGCACCACGTTGGTATAGGCGTACCCGTTCACGGCGAACAGGGCGAACACGGCGGCGCGCGCACGCACGGCCGCGCGGCCCGGGGGCGCCTCCCCGTCCACCCGGTGCTGCGGCTCCATCGCGCCTCCGAATCGATCGCGTGCCGTCATGCGACTGCTACGCACCGTTGACCTCAGGGGTTGCGCCGAGGCGGTCGGGCGTCTTACATATGATCTTCTGGCCGAAATCGCCGACTCATCGACGCTACCGCCCGATCAGCCGGACCCCGCTCCCGGCACGTGACGATCCCCTCGACGACCGGAGTCCCGACCGATGATCGACTTGAGTGCGCTGCGTGAGAAGCCGACCCTCACCGGGGAGCGGGTCCGCCTTGTGCCGTTGTCGGAGGAACACGTCGACGACTTCTACGCCTCCGCCCAGGACGACGAGATCCGCAGGCTCACCGGTACGCACCGCAGAATCGGCTACGAGGAGGCCGCCGAGTGGTGTGCGAGCCGGTCGGACCGCCCGGACCGGCTCGACCTGGCGATCGTGGCCCACCCGGAGGGGCGCTTCGTCGGCGAGCTCGCCCTGATGGACGTCGACCCCGACAACGAGACGGCCTCCTACCGTATCTCCCTGTCCGCCATCGAGTTCACCGGGCAGGGGCTGGGCCGCGAGGCCACCCGGCTGCTCCTGGAGTACGCCTTCGACCGGATCCGGCTGCACCGGGTGTGGCTGGAGGTCTACGCCTTCAACATGCGCGCGATCGCCGTCTACCGCTCGTGCGGCTTCGCGGTCGAGGGCCGCCTGCGCGACGCCCTGCTGTGGGAGGGGCGCCGCCACGACGCCCTCATCATGGGCGTCCTGGAGAATGATTTCCGGAAGACCGCCGGGCTGTGAGGCCATGTCCGGAACCGGCGGCACGGCACGGCCGAGCGTGACCGGCCGCCCCCTTCGGGCGGCTCGGGGTACCGGCGCCCGAAGCGGCCGAATCGTCCCCTGATGTTGGGCGGAGGCCCAGAGCGGGTATCTCCACCGCACTTCGCCGCCGCAACCGGGAGAGGCGATCATGAGCCCGGTACCCGTGTCGCTGCCGTTCACCGACCGCTCCGCAGCGGGCCGCGGCCTCGCCGAGCGGGTCCGCCCGCTCGTCCGGACCGACCCCGTGGTCCTCGCCCTGCCGCCCGGCGGCGTGCCCGTCGGCGCGGAGCTCGCCCGCACTCTGGACCTGCCGCTCGACGTGCTCGTGGTGCGGCGTCTGAACCTGCAGGGCGACGCGCGCGCCCCGGTCGGCGCGGTCACCGAGGACGGGGGCGTGTTCTTCGACGACTCCGAGCTGGCCCGCCGCCACGTGTCGCGGGACGTGCTCTCGCGGGCGGTCCAGGCCGAGCGCCAGGAGCTGGACCGGCTGCTGAAGGCCTACCGCGGCGGCCGCCCGGGGGTGCCGCTCGCCGGGCGCGACGTGGTGATCGTCGACGAGGGCGTCACCACCGGCGCCACGGCGCGGGCGGCGGTGCGCGCGGTGCGCCGCCACCACCCCGCCCGGGTCGTCCTGGCGGTCCCGGTGGCCTCGCAGGCGGCGATCGCGGCACTGCGCGGTGAGGCCGACGAGATCGTCGTGCTCACCGCGCCGGACAACTTCCAGGCGGTGGGGGAGTGGTACCGGGACTACGAGCGGCCGACGGAGGCCGACATCGCCGCGCTGCTGGAGGACCGCGCGGGCGGGCGCCCCCTGGGCCGCCCGGTGCGCGTCACCGCGGGCGGGGTCGGACTCGACGGGGACTTCACGGTGCCGGGCACCGTGCGCGGCGCGGCGGTCATGGCCCTGGGGCACGGGCGTGCACACGCCCAGCAGCGGGCCGCGGCCGACGCGCTGCACGACGCGGGGTACGCGACGCTCGCCCTGGACCTGTTCACGCCCGAGGAGTGGGAGTCGGCCCAGGGGGCGCCCGACATCGGCCCCGACGAGCTGGGCGAGCGGCTGGCCCGCGCGGTCGAGTGGCTGCGGGCGGCGGCCGGCGCCCGGGGCGGCGTCGGGGTCTTCGGCNCGGGGGGGCGCCGCCCCCCGCCGCACCGGCGGCCGCGGCGCGCATGCCGGGGGACGTGGGCGCGGTGGCGGTGCTCGGCGGGCGGATCGACCTGGCCGGGGACGACCTGCCGCAGGTGCGGGTCCCGGCGCTGGTGATGGTCCCCGGCGGGGAGTCGTTCGTGTGGGAGCTGAGCGAGTGGGCCGCGGGCCGGATGGGAGGCCCGGTCGAGCTGCGCGCGGCCCCCGGTGCGGAACAGCTTCTGGGCGGCACGGCCGAAGGGCGTCTGGCGGGCGAGGCCGCCGCGGAGTGGTTCGACCGGCACCTCTGAGCCGATCGGGCCTGAGGGGGATGGGCCGAGGCCGCAGCCGGTGGGCCGGGGTCCGCGGGCGGCGGGGCGCGGCCGCTTCCGGTCGGGACGGACGACCAAGGTCCGAGACATGACATGTCCGAATGGCGGGGACACACCTGATCAATGGTGCGTCCGGGGTCGATGGGGGACCATCCCGGCGTATCCGTGTGATGCGGACGCATGGCGGTGCGCGCGCCCGATCCGGGCGGCGCGGCGCAGGGGCGGGGAATCATCCTTTCCATTCCCATTAGCCCTCTTTTGTGGAGAAGTGCGCCGCAGGCGATCCCCACATCACCATTCGGTGACGCTTGCGCCGCGTCCGCCACGCTCCAGGAACGATTGGCGCGGAATTCGGCGCGCCTCATTGCGTTTCGCCTGTGCGGCCGTCGCGCGGATGCGTGCGTCCAGAGGGCGGGGGTGCGGCCGCTGCGCCCCGGCCCGGCCCGCGGGGGTCACGTCCGTTGGAGCGGTGTCATCGGCGGCGTCCGCTGAAGTGGAACTCTCGGCGTCCATGGCCACGATGGGCGGGCGGCCGAAGGCGGCTCGCCGACAGGGCAGGGCGCCGGTCGGGGTACCGACGCGGGGACACGGGACCGCTCCGACGTCGCGACGATCGCACCGGCCTGGCCTGATGGGAACACCGCGGACGTGACCGTGTCATCCCTGTACGACCGGCGCGACGATCGCGGCGGTGGCACTGTCGAGCCGGCGGTTTCGACCGCACCACCGCCGCGATCGTCGTCAAGGGCACCCGGAGTACGGGGCGGAGTGTCGCCCCTCCCGGGCGGATGCCGTCGCCCACGGGACCCGGACATGGAAAAACCCGAGGCGCCCTCGACGTGTGCCGTCGGGGCGCCTCGGGTTATTCGGGCCGCATCAGCGGGGCCGGGGCCGCCAAAGGTCGTCAGCCGTTCCAGCGCCGCGGGGGACGGTCGCTCAGTCTGGCCGGGCCGTGTGGGGAAAGGCGGTCAGGCGGCGGCGTTGGCGCGGCGCATGCGGCGCCGACGCTCGGAAGCGCGCTCGTCTTCGTTCAGACCGCCCCAGGTTCCGTACTTCTCAGGACGCGAGATCGCGTAGTCGAGACACTCGGTACGGACCGGGCACTGGGCACAGATCTCCTTGGCCTTGCGCTCGCGGATCTCCCGCTCCGGCTGGCGCTCGCCATCCGGGCCGAAGAACAGCACGAGGTCTTCGCCCCGGCACGCGGCGGCATCCTGCCACCCCCAGCTCGGGCGGGGGCGCAGCGCGGCCTGCCGACGTACCTGAGACATGGTTGAACCACCTCTGTTGAATCGCTAGTAAGCTGTTGGACAGCAAGGGTTGCTAGAACACGGTCATGCGGCCGTGAGAGCCCGGCATGCGTAACGGCATGCGTCGCTTCGGTGTTCCCGGAGTGGTGGAGACCACGGAAGGCGCAGAAGACCGTCGAGGCCGGCAAGCGCTCACGTGAACGGCCGGGGAGGTGCTGGAGCCCTCCCTGCGGGCCGGTACGTAATCATGCCATCCCCGTTCCCGCTCGCGCACGGGGGGCGGGGAATTTCCTCGCTGAACCGTTACCGAAACTGCAGGGGCCGCGTCCCGAGGCCGGGCCTCTGCCCGAGTCGGTGACGGATTGCGAGATCCGGCCCGATGAGCCGGATGTGGAACATCGTATGGGGGATTTCGGTCCGTGCCTAGGGGTGATCCCTGATGTTCGGATCACATTCCGGTCTAGACCAGGGCGGCGCGGAGTGGCCCGGGGCCGGGGGAGGAGGCGGCGGACGGGCTAGTCCAGATCGCGTCCCTGGCCCGGCTCCAGGCGGGCGTAGTCGACGTCGGGGGCCAGCGTCGAGACGAGCAGCTCGACCGCGCCGGCGCCGGTCCCGTTCAGCAGCCCGTCGTGCACGGCCAGGGCCGAGCGCGGGGCGACCGCGCGCAGGTAGTCGACCACCTCGGCGGTCTTGGACCAGGGGGCGTGCACCGGGACCAGCAGGGTGGAGACCGGGTCCTCGGGCACGGTGAAGGAGTCGCCCGGGTGGAACACGGCGCCCGACGGCGTCGCCACCCGGAACCCGATGTTGGTGATGACCGGAATGTCGGGATGGATGACCGCGTGCCGCTCGCCGTACACGTCCACGTCGAACCCGGCGATCCGGGCGGTGTCGCCGTGGCGGTGCACCACCACGCGCGCCCCGAGGTCGGCCAGCGGGCCCAGCTTCTCGGCGATGCCCGCGTGGGTGTGGATCTCCAGGTCCGGATTGGCCTTCAGGGCCGCGTGCAGCCGGTCGGCGTCGAAGTGGTCGCCGTGCTCGTGGGTGAGGGCCACCGCGTCGGCGCCCACCGCCGCGTCCGGCTCGCTCAGGCCGCCCGGGTCGATCACCAGCGTCCCGCCGCCGTGGGTCAGGCGGACGCAGGCGTGCCCCCGCTTCTCGATCCGCATCAGCGCCCCCTTTCGGCCGGGTCTGGGCCCTTCGTCCACAGACGATACCCCTCCCGGCCCCTAAGGGGAGCACGCCGGGAATCAGGGAAGGGACAGGGACGCGTCGCGGAACGTCACCGGAGGTAGGGGCGTCATAGGGGACGACGAGAAGTCAGGAAGCAGGCGAGCCGCCGCGCGGACGCGGTCCGGCGGCGGCCGAGAGACGACGAGAAGGGGAGCGGCTGTGGCGCTGCTCAGGTTCATCCTCAACATCATCTGGCTGGTCGTGGCGGGCCTGTGGCTCGCCCTCGGCTACGCGCTCGCCGGTCTGATCTGCTGCGTGCTGATCGTGACCATCCCCTTCGGCGTCGCGTCCTTCCGCATGGCCAACTACGCCCTGTGGCCCTTCGGCCGCACCGTCACCAAGCGGTCCGGCGCCGGCGGCGGCAGCACCCTGGGCAACGTCATCTGGCTGATCGTCGCCGGGTGGTGGCTGGTCCTCGGCCACATCGGCACCGCCATCGGCCTCGCCGTGACCATCATCGGAATCCCCATGGCCTGGGCGTCCCTGAAGATGATCCCGGTCGCCCTGGCGCCGTTCGGCAATGAGATCGTGGCCAGCGAGCAGGCACGCGACCCGTGGAAGTTCTGAGCCGCCGAGCGCGGCCGGACACCCCGCCCGCCCGGGTGATCGCCCCGGCGGCGCGCACCGCGCGCCGCCGGGGCGGCAGAATGGGCCGACACCGAACACCGTGACGAAGTAACCGGAAGAAGACACCGGAAGGGGACGACGTGTGGATCAGGCGGCCCGGGCAGTGGTCCTTCAGCAGACTCCGGCGGGCGGCGCGCCGGGCCCGGACCGCGGCGGCGGAGCCGCAGACGCCCGAGCCGGAGGCCGCAGGCCCCGCCCGAGCCGAAGCACCGGCTGAGGACGACCTGTTCCGCAACCTCAGCGACGCCGCCTGGCGCATCCTGCTCATCGGCGTGGTCGTGGCGCTTCTGCTCTGGGCCGTGGGCTACCTGAGCGTCATCACCGTCCCCATCATCCTCGCGGTCTTCCTCACCGCCCTGCTGATGCCGCCCACCAACTGGATGCGGCGCAAAGGCGTGGGGCGCGGCCTGTCGACCACCATCACCTGCCTGGGCTCGCTCATCGTGTTCAGCGGCGTGGTGACGCTGATCGTGCAGCCGGCGGTCTCCGGCTTCGGCGGCCTGGTCGACAGCCTCGGCCAGGCGCTGGACAGCGTGCGCGACATCGCCACCGGCCTGGGCCTGCACCCCGCGCTGGTCTCCCAGATCATGGACTCGGCCGACCAGGAGATCACCAACCTGCTCGCCGAGAACCGCGACCAGCTCATGACGGGGGTGTGGACCGCTGGCACCGCCGTGCTGGAGCTCCTCCTCGGACTGGTGCTCATCCTGGTGCTGACCGTCTACTTCGTGCACTCGGGCGACCGTCTCGTGGAGTGGCTGCAGAGCCTGCTGCCTGCCGCCTCGCGCCGCCCGGTCAACGCCACCGTGGAGGTCGCCTACGGGGTCATGGGCCGCTACGTGCGCGGGGTGGCCACCGTCGGGCTGTTCGACGCCGTGGGCATCGGCGTCCCGCTGTTCTTCCTCATCGACCCCGCCCTGGTGATCCCCTTGGTGGTGCTCACCTTCATCGGCGCCTTCCTGCCGATCATCGGGGCCTTCCTCACCGGCCTGCTGGCCACGGCCGTCGCCTTCGTCACCGACGGGCCGCTCATCGCCCTGGTCGTGCTGGCGGTCGTGCTCATCGTCCAGCAGCTGGAGAGCCACGTCTTCGCCCCCAAGGTCTACGGCAAGGCGCTGGACCTGCCCGCCGCGGTCGTGCTGGTCGCGATCAGCATCGGCAGCATCATCGGCGGTGTGCTCGGCATGTTCCTGGCCACACCGGTGGCGGCGGTGATCGCCGCCCTGCTGCGCGACCGCCCCTTCAGCGAGCGCAAGTCCGGGGACGGCGAGGACGGCGGGGACGCCGAGGCCGGCGGCGGGGACGGCGGAGCCGGCCGTGCGCCCGCGCGGGCCGCGGCGGGCGGGGAAGGATCGGCGGCCCCGGCGCGTTACGCGGGCGGGAGCGCCGACAACGGGTCGTCCCCCGCGCGGGCCGCCGAGAAAACGGAAGTGGACCGCTGAGAGGGTCCGCTACCCTGGCCGGGTGCCTTTCATCATTCCCGGTTGACGCGCAAGCGGCGGCCCTCCCCGTCCCCCGCGGGTCGAGGGCGCCCACCCCTGCCGCGACGTCCCACGCACGCACCTGATTCGCAATAAGGACACCCGCCCTATGCTCACCGCCTCCGGCCTGGAACTGCGTGTCGGCCCCCGGCTCCTGCTCGAACCCACCACCCTGCGGGTCGCCGCCGGCGACCGGATCGGGCTGGTCGGGCGCAACGGCGCTGGGAAGACCACCCTGACCAAGGTGCTGGCGGGCGAGGGCACCCCGGCGGCCGGCTCGGTGTCGGTCTCGGGCACCCTCGGCTACCTGCCGCAGGACCCGCGCTCCACCGACATGGAGGAGATCGCGCGCGACCGCATCCTGTCCGCGCGCGGGATCGCCGACGCCCTGCGGCGGCTGCGCCGCGCCGAGCAGCGGATGGCCGACGACGACCCCAAGGTGGCCGAGAAGGCGGTGCGCGCCTACGCCCGCGCCGACGAGGAGCTGCACATCATGGGCGGGTACGCGGCCGAGTCGGAGGCGGCGGCCATCGCCTCCAGCCTGGGCCTGGAGCAGCGCGTCCTCGACCAGCCGCTGGGCACCCTGTCCGGCGGCCAGCGGCGCCGCATCGAGCTGGCGCGGATCCTGTTCAGCGGCGCCGACACGCTGCTGCTGGACGAGCCCACCAACCACCTCGACGGCGACTCCATCGCGTGGCTGCGCGACTTCCTCAAGGCCCACCAGGGCGGGCTGATCGTCATCAGCCACGACGTGGACCTGGTCGAGGACGTGGTGAACAAGGTCTTCTACCTGGACGCCAACCGGTGCACCATCGACGTGTACAACATGGGCTGGAGGGCCTACCAGGAGCAGCGCGAGGCCGACGAGCGGCGCCGCCGCCGCGAGCAGGCCAACGCCGAGAAGCAGGCCGGTGCGCTGATGAAGCAGGCCGAGCGGTTCCGCGCCAAGGCCACCAAGGCGCGGGCGGCCCAGCAGATGGCCAACCGGGCCGAGCGCATCCTCGACGGGGTGCAGGGGCAGCGCGCCTCCGACCGGGTCGCCAAGCTGCGCTTCCCCGACCCGGCCCCCAGCGGGCGCACGCCGCTCAGCGCCAAGGGGCTGTCCAAGTCCTACGGGTCGCTGGAGGTCTTCTCCGGGGTCGACCTGGCCATCGACCGGGGGAGCCGGGTGGTGGTGCTCGGGCTCAACGGCGCGGGCAAGACCACCCTGCTGCGGATGCTCGCCGGGGTGGAGGAGCCCGACACCGGCGAGGTGGTGCCCGGACACGGGCTCAAGCTCGGCTACTACGCCCAGGAGCACGAGACCCTGGACACCTCCGCCACGGTCCTGGAGAACATGATGTCCGCCGCGCCGGAGCTGCCGGAGGTGGAGGCGCGCCGGGTCCTGGGGTCGTTCCTGTTCACCGGGGACGACGTGGACAAGCCTGCGGGGGTGCTCTCCGGCGGGGAGAAGACCCGGCTGGCCCTGGCCGCGCTCGTCGTCTCCAGCGCCAACGTGCTGCTGCTGGACGAGCCGACCAACAACCTCGACCCGGCCAGCCGTGAGGAGATCCTCGGCGCCCTGCGCGGGTACAAGGGCGCGATCGTCCTGGTCACCCACGACGAGGGGGCCGTGGAGGCGCTCGCGCCCGAGCGGGTGATCCTGCTGCCGGACGGCGCCGAGGACATGTGGAACTCCGAGTTCGAGGACCTGATCACGCTGGCCTGACCCGGGCTCTCGCGGCCCCGCGGCCCGGTTCCGGCCGTCGGCGCGCAGCCGTCGGCCCCGCTGCGCGGTGTGCGGCTCGGCCCGCGCCTCGGCGCGCCTGTCGGCCCCGCGGATCGGCGTGTGCCTGGTCCGCGCCCCGGCGTACCCGTTCGTCCCACCTGCTCGGCCTGCGGCTCGGCCCGCCTGGCCGGGGGGGCGGGCGCCGGGCTCCGGGTTTCGGACAGCCCCGGCCTACCGGCGCGCCGCCGTTGACGCGACGCGGGATACGGGTCAGGTTTTGTGCTGACCACAACGGGGCGCACGGCCCCGGCCCGTTCCGGCCCCGTGCCGGGGGGTGGCCACTGGCGGGTGCATGGCTGATCATGGGCACCGGCGCCGCGTCGGGCACCGGAAGGCGCCGGCAGGGCGTCCCCGGCAGTGGGGCGGCGCCCGCCACTGGCCGCGAGAGTACGGGAGGTAGACGTGGCCGACACCCTGAGAAAGGGAACGCGTGTGACGGGAACCGAGCGATCCGAGCTTGCCACCGAACTCAAGAAGCGCTACGACGCGGGCGAGAGCATCCGCTCGCTGGCGGCGGCGACCGGGCGGTCCTACGGCTTCGTCCACCGCCTGCTTACCGAGGCCGGCGTCACGCTGCGCGGCCGGGGCGGGGCGACCCGCCGTACCTGACCCCCGCCACGGCCGGGGAAGTGGGCCCCGGGCGCGAGCGCGCCCGGAAGGCGCGATAGGCGCGGAGGGCCCGGAAAGCGTAGAAGGTGCGGAGCGTGCGGAAGGTCCGGCTCTACGGCGGCGGAAGCGCGCTGCCGAGCCGCCCGGGACCGCACACGCACGGTGGGGCCGCATCGGCGGCGGGTGGGGCGATCGCTCCAGTCGGCCGCGGGTACGGCGCGAGGCCCGGCGGGTTCGGCGCTGGTGAAGCACCCGTTCCGGACAGGTCCGTACACGGGCGCGCCGGTCGCCCCGCTGAGGGCGGCGAAGCCGCGGGGCCCGGCCGCGAAGGCGTCGGTGGTCCTCGGCCGTGACCGCGTCGATCGCCCGCCTCGGTGCCGCCGGACCAGCGGTGCCCCGGGACCCCTGCCGCGGCGTGTCCTTCGTCCGCACCGGTGGCGGTAGCGGCGGCGGTGAAGTCGCGGTTCCCCAGGCCCGGCGACAGGCGCGGGCGGGGGCGCGGATACCGTGGTCCACCGACCGGCAGCGGGCCCGCGAGGGGCGGGCGCGCCGAGCAGCGGAGGTGGGCATGGAGGATCCGGTTCTCCCCGACGGGGAGGAGCTGAGCGCGGCCGGGCTGCGCCTGGAGGTGGACGGCGAGGTCGCGCGGATCGCACTGGCGCGGCCTGAGCGTCGCAACGCGATGACCGGGCGTACATGGCGGGCACTGGCCCATGTCGGCCAGGCGCTTCCGGAGTCCGTCCGTATTGTGGTGGTCTCCGGAGACGGCCCGTCCTTCTCCGCCGGGATCGACCTGGCGATGTTCTCGCCGGAAGGCGTGCCCGGCGAGCGCACCCTGATGGCCGACGTGGGCGACACCCCTGAGCAGCGCGCGGCGCTGGACGCGGGCATCGCGGCCTACCAGGAGGGCTTCACCTGGTTGCGCCGCCCGGACATCGTGTCGGTGGCGGCGGTGCGGGGGCACGCGATCGGCGCGGGCTTCCAGCTCGCCCTCTCCTGCGACCTGCGGGTGCTGGCCGACGACGCGAAGCTGTGCATGAAGGAGCCCGCGCTGGGCCTGGTGCCGGACCTGTCCGGAACCAAGCCGTTGGTCGACATCGTGGGGCTGCCGCGGGCCATGGAGCTGTGCCTGACCGCGCGGACGGTGGAGGCCGACGAGGCCGAGCGCCTGCGCCTGGCCGAGCTCGTGGTTCCGGGCGATGAGCTGGACAGGACCGTGGACGACCTGGTGGCGGCCCTGGCAGCGGTCCCGCGCGACGCCGCTTCAGCGACGAAGGAACTGCTGCAGGGCGCCCAGGGCCGGACACTGGCCGAACAGTGCGCCGCCGAGCGGACGGCCCAGGCCGATCGGCTGATCAACATGGCGGCACTGATGGGCCGATAAAGGGCCCAAGGCGGGAGCTGGAGCGGGGGCAGAAGCCGGGGCCGTGCGGCGGATTCCGGTGCCGACGCCCTTCGGTCTCGTTGTCGATCGGACCACTCCCCTCGGTATAGGGGAGGGGCAGCGACGGCACAGGTGATGCCCCGCTCGTTGGCCCCGGC
>NZ_ANBH01000339.1 GCF_000341185.1 Nocardiopsis chromatogenes YIM 90109 | reverse complement strand
CGGACGACGACGCTGCCGCAAGGGCCGCCGACCATCGTCGTCGCCGCCCTTGACCTGGCACTCCGTCGGCCTGCCGCCCGGCTGAGGCGGGTGAGTGGGCCCTGTCCCCGTCGCCTCCGTCCGTCTGACGCCCCGGTGGCCTGTCGCCCGGGTGGAGTCGGTGAGTGGGGCACCTGCCGGGCCGCTCTTGCTCTGCTGGGCGGCCTGGGCGGGGTATCCGATGCCCTACCCTCCCTTCAGGCGTGGGCCCTGGACGGGCCGCGCGGATCGACCACTGCCGAGCGGGGACGGGGAGCACGCCATGGAGGGAACGTCCTTCGAGGAGGTCGTGTCCGAGGTCTTCAGCACCCAGATGCCGCCGCCGTGGTGGCTGGTCGTCGCGACCGGGGTGGCCGCTCTCGTGCTGGTGTCCACCGGCGGCCCGTGGCGGGTGGCCCGCAACGTCGTCACCATCGCCCACGAAGGCGGGCACGCGGTGGTCGCGCTGCTCAGCGGGCGGCAGCTCACCGGTGTCCGGCTGCACTCGGACACCTCCGGGGTGACCGTCTCGCGCGGCCGCCCCGACGGGATCGGGATGATCCTCACCGTCTTCGCCGGCTACGTGACGCCGTCGGTGGTGGGCCTGGTCGGGGTGGTGTTCCTGCTCGGCAACCGGATCACCGGCCTGCTGTGGCTGTCGGTGCTGCTGCTGGCCGCGATGCTGGTGATGATCCGCAACCTCTACGGCGTGGTGTCGGTGGTGGGCACCGGCGCCCTGGTGTTCGTGATCTCCTGGTTCACCCCGGCCGAGGTGCAGGCCGCCTTCGCCTACTTCTTCACCTGGTTCATGCTGGCCGCCGGGGTGCGGCCGGTGTTCGAGCTGCAGGCGCAGCGGCGCCGCCAGCCCTCCGCGCAGTCCGACGCCGACCAGCTCCACCGCCTCACCGGGATGCCCGGCACCGCCTGGGTGATGGTCTTCGGCGCGGTCAACCTCGCGTCGCTGGCGCTGGGCGTGTGGCTGCTGTGGACCTCCGCGGACCCCGTGCTGTGAGGGAGACGACGGCGGGAGGGCGTGGCCGGATCCGGCCACGCCCTCCCGCCGTTCCAGGTCAGGAGCTGGGCGCGTTCAACGGGGCCGCGAGCGCCGCGGCCACGTCCGGCATCACCGGCACCCGGGTGTCGATCGCGGTGACCCGCAGGATCTGGGACACGCGCTCGTTCGGTGCGGCCACCATCACCGCCGCGTAGTGCTCCTTGGCGAGCTTGTGGGCCTGGATGAGCACCCGGAGCCCGCTGGAGTCGATGAAGTCGAGCCCGGAGAAGTCGAGCACCACCCGCCCGTGCGGCATGGACTCGACCGCCTCGCGGGCGGCGGCGTGGAAGCGCCGCTCGGTGGCCATGTCGACCTCGCCTTCGAGGACGAGCACGAGGCCCTCGTCGTGGCTGCGGCTGGTGATCCTCAGGGCGGGCATGGCGCCTCCGGGAGTGCCGGGCCGGGCGCCGTGGGCGCCCCCGGCGGGGACAGCGGTCCGCGGGGCGCCCGCTTCCGGGCGGGCGCCGTGCACGGTCGCCTGCGCGGGCGCATGGTCGCGGCGGGACTGCTGGCTCATCGTGTGGCTCTACCCCTCGTGCCGGGCGCCTGGTCGGGACCGGCATCTGCGTGGTCTTCGTCGTCGGCGATCGCTCGACGCCGGAGCGGGCGGCCGGGTGCGGGTGGCCGGGCCGGACGCGGCCTGCGGGGCGACCCGTGGGCTGGAACTCTCACGCCCGCTGGTTGCTAAGGAGGTTAGAACACGCCTCCGCCCCGGACGATACCACACGGCTGTGGCCTATTCGTGACATGAGTGAAGCGCGAGCGTGCTCACAGTCGGGGTGGAGTGTTAGCCTCACCACAACCAAGCAACTGCTTGCTTCACTGGGAGGCGTCCCGGCATGGCCATCGAGTTCACCAAGGCGACCGCGCGCGTCGGCGCCTACGTCACCGGCCTGGATCTGGGCCAGGACCTGTCCGGCGAGGAGGTCGCCGCCGTCCACCGCGGGCTGCTCGACCACGGCGTGCTCTTCTTCCGGGGCCAGGACATCACCGACGAGCAGCACGTCCGCTTCGCGCTGCGGTTCGGCGAGCTGAACACCCCGCCGATGAAGGCCAAGGAGCCCACCGGCGACCTGGTCGCCGACGCGATGCACGTGCTGAACCAGACCAGCCCCAAGGGCGAGGGCGGCGACAGCTGGCACGCCGACAACACCTTCATGCCCCACCCGCCGCACGGCTCCATCCTGCGCGCCGTCGTGCTGCCCCGGGTCGGCGGCGACACCCTGTGGGCCAGCGCGTGCGCCGCCTACGACGGGCTCTCACCGGAGGTGCGCGCGCTGGCCGACTCCCTGACCGCCGTGCACGACATCACCCCCGGCGTCCTCAAGGCCATGTCCAAGGGCCACCCCCTCGACCTGGCCGACCTGCAGCGCCGCTTCCCGCCCCGCGAGCACCCCGTGGTGCGCACCCACCCCGAGACCGGCCGCCGCCTGCTCTACGTGCACCGCAGCTCGGTGACCCGCATCAGCGGCCTGGACGAGTGGGAGAACGAGGCGATCCTGCCGATGCTGTGCGACCAGATCCGCCGCCCCGAGTACCAGGTGCGGCTGCACTGGGAGGTCGGCACCATCGCCTTCTGGGACAACCGGGCGGTGCAGCACTACGCGGTGCCCGACTACACCGAGCGGCGCGAGATGCACCGGGTCACCGTGGACTTCGCGAAGGGGTTCGACGACTGACCCCGCCGTCCTCGCCGTTGCCGCCGTCCCCGCCGTCCCCGCCGTCCCCGCCCGGCCCCCCGGGGCCGCTGGGCCCCTCAGGCCCCTCAGTGCCGCCGGGGTCCGTGGACCCCTTCGGCCCCGGGGAGCCGCACCCGTCGCCCGCCGCGCCCCGGACGCACGCGTAGCCGGGGCCCTCGCGCCGCAGCACCCAGGTCGCCGCCGACAGCGTCAGCGGCACCGCCACGGTCAGCGCCAGCGCCGGGATGGCGATGCCCGAGTCGTTGGCGGCGAACCCCACCAGCGCCGTCACCAGCGACCCGGTCAGCCCGGCGCGCAGCATCGGCGCGTACTCGTAGGCCCGCTGCAGCGCCCCCATCCGCCAGTTCGTCGGCTTGTTCAGCACCGCGAACAGGAACAGCAGCGCGCACCCGGCCAGCAGTGTGAGCTGCCAGTTGCCCAGGGTGCCGAGCATGGCGCCGAGCTTGCGCTGCACGATCGGCCACGCGTCGCCCTCCAGCACCTGCCCGGCGAACAGCCCGAAGTGGCTGCGCTCGGCGGGCGGGCGCAGGTAGTCCCAGTAGGCGACCGCGGCCAGCACCACCGCGCCGCCCGCGCACACCGCGGCCATCCGCACCAGGGTCACCTTGCGCCCGGCGATCATCAGCACCGTCACGGCCAGCCCCGGCACCAGGGCGAACAGCCCCCCGAAGTCGGTGCCCAGCCCGGGCCAGCCCACCACCAGCACGGTCGCCCCGCCGACGGCCGCGGCCACCGCGACCGCCGTGCGGCGCCGCCCGGCCGCGATCAGGTAGTGCGCGGCCCCGGCCACCGCCATCAGCATGCCGGTGGAGAAGGTCGCGAAGGCGATGTTGCCGAGCCCGTAGAAGCGTCCGGCGACGATGGGCGTATAGCCCATGGGCGAGTTCATCTGCAGGTTCGCCCCGGTGCACATGTCGGTGAACAGCACCGCCGTGGTGATCCCGGCGACCACCGTCATCGGCCCCAGGATGTCCTTGCGCCACGGACCCGCCAGCGCCGCGGTGACGATGAGCGAGGCGAACAGCAGCACGCACAGCGGCAGGGCCACCTCGGGCACGGGGAACGACCACCAGGGCACCAGGTTGGCCAGATAGCTCGCCACGGGGACCGACGCCCCGCCCAGCGCGACCGCCCGCGTGGCCCCCAGCACCGCCGCGCGCTTGTCCCGGTCGCGCTCGCCCCACCGGTGCACCGCGTAGGCGGCCGTGGCGTAGATGAGCAGCTGGATGGCGACCAGCAGGCTGAAGAACCCCGCCATCAGCGATTCGACCACATTGGCCGCGGTGTTGAACTCGGCCAGCCGCCCCACGGCGGTGTCCAGGTCGGCGGGGCGCTCCACCGGCGCCCAGGACCGCCCCACCGTCGCGGGAGGCGGGTCCGCCCCGAGCGACCGCAGGAGGGTGGTGGTGGTGTCGGTGAGGGTGACCAGGCCGTCGCGCCGGGTCGACTCCGAGGTCAGGTAGCGCCCGTCGTACCCGCCCCCGGAGGGGCCGGGGCCGTGCAGCAGCGCCGCGTTGAGGTTGGACCGCCCGGCCTCCACGGACACCCCGGCCACGATCAGCGTCGCGTCCTCGGGCAGGGCGTCGGCCACGTCGCCGATCCGCTCGTCGATGGCCGACAGCGCCTCCAGCCGGTCGGCGCTGAGCACCGGGTCGGGCTCGGGCTCGGACGTGCCCTCCGGGGAGGCGTCGGGGCCGGGGGAGGCCTCCGGGTCCACCGGCGGGTCCAGGTACAGGTCGGACAGCCCGTCCAGGTCGACCACGGTCAGCCAGGCGTCGGCCACCCGCTCCTCGGTGAGGGCGGCGGGGTTGGCGAGGTAGGCATCGACCCGGCCCTGTTCGTCGGCGGCGGCGAGTGCCGCGCCGGGGCCGACCGCCAGGGTGGTCCCCCCGGCCTCGTGCACGGCGCGGCCGAGCAGCCCCACGCGCGCGCCGTAGGGCGAGGCGGCGTTGACCGCGACGTGGTCGGCGTAGTCCTGGACCACCGCCCCCTCGCCGTCGCGGGCGGGCGGGACCGGGAGCTCGCAGATGGAGTGCCGCTGGCGCTCGCTGAAGGCGCGCTGCCCGGCCGAGACGGTGAGCCAGCCGTCGACGGGGCAGGTGCGCGAGGTGGCGGTGCGGATCGACATGTCGCCGATGGCGCCGTCCTCGGCCAGCCCCCACAGCTCGGGCATGGTGTCGGGGTCGATCTCCTCCCACATGAGCCCCGGCACGCCGACGAGCACCACCGGACCGCCGGAGGGAGGCCGCTGTGCGGAGGGGGCGGAGGGTTCGGAAGGGGAGGGCGGGGAGGGCGTCGCCGATGCGGGCGGCGCCGGGGAGGCCGCGACCAGGGCGGACACCAGGGCCGCCACGAGCGCCACGGCCGCCAGAGCGGCGAGCACGGCCGGGGCGGCGGAGGCGGACGGCAGGGCGGTGCCCGGCGCCTTCACCGCGGCCGCGGGCCGGGCAGCCCGTCCCCCCACAGGCACGGCATCCTCCTCGCTCCGGGTGCACCTGCTGCACACGGTAGCGGCCCGGGCACGGCCGGACCGGGTGTGCCACGCACCCTGTGGACAAGCGGGAAAGGGGCGGCACCCCGGCGGTGTTCCGGACGAAGGTGCCGACGAGACCGGCGTCCGCGATTCCGGTGAACGCCGCGGAGCGCGCGGATGCGCACGCCGGAGCCGACCGGCGGCGGCACCATCGCCGGGAGGGCGGGGCCGACGGACGCGGGGACCCGAAACGTGAGGACAGCGGAACGACGGCGCTCTCCCCCAGGCCGACCCCCAGGTCGGCCCCCGAGGTCAGTGAGGGGTGCGCAGGCCCTCGAAGGCGACCGCCGCGACCTGGGCGGCCAGGCCCTCGGCGTCCAGGCCGCCGCCCGGCCGGTACCACTCCACCAGGGAGTTCACCATCCCGAACAGCAGCCGCCCGGCCACGTCCGGGTCGACGTCGGGCCGGATCGCGCCCTCGGCCACGCCCTCGCGCACCAGGTCGGCCACGAACCGGTCGAACTCGCGGCGCCGCTCCAGCGCCCGGCGCTCCACCGCCGTGTTCCCGCGCACCCGCAGCAGCAGGGTCACGTGCGGCAGCTCCTCCACGAGCGCCAGCACACTGCCGCGCAGCACGTGCTCCAGCCGCCCCAGCACCGGACCGCCGGTGGCCTCCGGTTCGCGGGTGACGGCGAACAGGGCGTCCAGCGCCCGGTCCAGGGACTGGCGCAGCAGCTCGGACTTGCCCGACACGTGGTGGTAGATGGCGGACTTGGTCACGCCCAGCGCGCGGGCGAGGTCCTCCATGCTGGTCCCGTCGTACCCGCGCTCGTTGAACACGCGCACCGCCGTCCGCAGGACCGAGTCGGCGTCGTGGCCGGGCCTGCCGGCGCGGCGGCGCGCGGAGACGGAGGGGCCGGGCGGGGGGCCGGAAGCGGTGGAGCGGGACACAGAGGGTGAATCTACCCCGGCCGAAACGGTCCCGGAGTGCGCATCGCCGCCCTGATCGCCAACGGTGTCCGACGTCACGGCCGCTCGTCGACCGTCCTGCGCACCTTGCCGGAGGAGCGCTCCAGCGTCCCCGGGTCGAGCACCTCCACCGTGGCGCCCACCCCGGTGTGCTCGCGCACCGCATCGGCCAGGACCCGCCCGGCCTGGACGCGCTCCCGGTCGGCCACGCCCGCGCGCGCCTCCACCCGCACCGTCATCTCGTCCAGCCGCTCCGGCCGCCGCAGCACGATCTGGAAGTGGGGCGCCAGCGCCGGGACACGGAGCACCTGCTCCTCGATCTGGGTGGGGAACAGGTTGACCCCGCGCAGCACGATCATGTCGTCGCTGCGGCCGGAGATGCGCGCCATGCGCCGGAACGCGGGCCGCGCGGTGCCGGGCAGCAGCCGCGACAGGTCCCGGGTGCGGTACCGCACCACCGGCATGGCCTCCTTGGTCAGCGAGGTGAACACCAGCTCGCCCTCGCCGCCGTCGGGCACCGGGCCGCCGTCGACCGGGTCGACCACCTCGGGCAGGAAGTGGTCCTCGAACACGTGCGGCCCGTCCTTGGTCTCCACGCACTCGTTGGCCACCCCCGGGCCCATGACCTCCGAGAGCCCGTAGATGTCGACCGCGTGCAGGTCGAAGGCCTCCTCGATCTCGGCGCGCATGTCCTCGGTCCACGGCTCGGCGCCCAGGATCGCGGTGCGCAGCGACGTGGACCGCGGGTCGGTCCCCTCGGCGCGCATCGCGTCGGCGATGGTGAGCAGGTAGGAGGGGGTGACCATGATGGTCTCCGGCTCCAGGTCGGCGATGAGCCGCACCTGCCGGGAGGTCTGCCCGCCGGAGACGGGGATGACCGTGCAGCCCAGGCGCTCGGCGCCGTAGTGCGCCCCCAGCCCGCCGGTGAACAGCCCGTACCCGTAGGCCACGTGCACCTTCTGGCCGGGCCGCCCGCCCGAGGCGCGGATGCACCGGGCCACCAGGTCCGACCAGATGTCCAGGTCGCCGCGCGTATAGGCGGCCACGGTCGCCTGTCCGGTGGTACCGCTGGAGGCGTGCAGCCGCAGCACCTTGTCGTGCGGCACCGCCAGCGCGCCGTAGGGGTAGGCCTCGCGCAGGTCCTCCTTGGTGGTGAAGGGGAAGCGGGCGAGGTCGGCCAGGGAGCGCAGGTCGTCGGGGTGCACCCCGGCCGCCTCGCACTTGCGCCGGTAGAAGCCCTGCCGGGCGTAGGCGTGGGAGAGCGTCCAGCGCAGCCGCTTGAGCTGGTGCTCCTCCAGCATTCCGCGGTCGGCGCGTTCCATCGGGTCGAGCATCCCGGGGCCGGGGGCGGGACCGAGGCGCCGGCCGCCGGGGGCGGGGGCGTGGGGGGACGGGTCGGTCACGGCGGCGTCCTTTCGGCTGGCGCGCCTCGGGACACCCCGGCGGCGCGGGGACGGACCCTTGCGGCCTGAACGAACGGTCGGTTAGTAAGTACGGCATAGACAAGCACCACCGGCCGGGGCCCTGTCAAGGGGCGCGACGGCCACCGGTGCCCGAATGCGCAGCTGGACGCGACGACGCGTAGGGAGAGGCCGCCCAATGGACCCGAGCGAGCTCTACGAACGGCACCGCAAGACCCTGGAGGAGGCGGTCGGCGCCATCCGCGGCCGGTACTTCTGGTCGCCCTACCCCGAGTCGCCGAGCCCGAAGGTCTACGGGGAGGAGGCCGCCCCGGCCGGGAAGGCGGCCTTCGAGGCCTACCTGGGCCGCGACTTCCCGCTGGAGGGCCACCCCGGCACCGGGGACCGCGTGGTCACCGAGCGCTCCCCCTACGGCCTGGCCCTCGGCACGGGCTACCCGCGCGCCGGGGCCGATGCGCTCATCGCGGCCTCGCAGAAGGCCGCCGGGCCGCTGCGGGACGCCGGGCCGGACGCGCGCGCCGGGATCTGCCTGGAGATCCTGGACCGCATCAACAAGCGCAGCTTCGAGATGGCGCACGCCGTGCAGCACACCAGCGGGCAGGCGTTCGTCATGGCCTTCCAGGCGGGCGGCCCGCACGCCCAGGAGCGCGGCCTGGAGGCGGTCGCCTACGGCCACGACATGACCACCGGCTACGGCGGCACCGTGCGCTGGGAGAAGCCGCAGCGCAAGGGCGACCCGCTGGTGATGGAGAAGCGATTCACGGCGGTGCCGCGCGGCGTCTCCCTGCTCATCGGCTGCAACACCTTCCCCACCTGGAACGCCTACCCGGCGCTGTTCGCCAGCCTGGCCACCGGCAACACCGTCATCGCCAAGCCGCACCCGCGCGCGGTGATGCCGCTGGCGATCACCGTGGCCGTCGCCCGCGACGTGCTGGCCGAGTGCGGTCTCGACCCCGACGCGGTACTGCTGGCCGCCGAGCGCCCTGAGGACCGGATCGCCGCCGACCTGGCGCTGCGGCCCGAGGTGCGGATCATCGACTTCACCGGCTCCAGCGAGTTCGGCGACTGGCTGGAGGCCAACGCCCGCCAGGCCGCGGTGTTCACCGAGAAGGCCGGGGTCAACGGCGTCGTGGTGGACTCCACCGACTCCTACAAGGGGATGCTCGGCAACCTGGCGTTCTCGCTGTCGCTGTACAGCGGGCAGATGTGCACCACCCCGCAGAACATCTTCCTTCCGGCCGGGGGCATCGACACCGACGAGGGGCACAAGAGCGCCGACGACGTCGCCGAGGACCTGTCCGGCGCGCTCGGGCGGCTGCTGGGCGACCCGGCCAAGGCCGCAGGGGTGCTGGGCGCCATCGCCAACGATGGGGTGCTGGAGCGGCTGTCGGCCGCAGAAGGGCTGGGCGAGCCGGTGCGGCGCTCCGAGGAGGTCGCCCATCCGGACTTCGCCGACGCCACCGTGCGCACCCCGGCCGTGGTCAGGGTCGGCCCCGACCGGGACGACGTCTACGGCCGCGAGCACTTCGGCCCGATCTCCTTCCTCGTGCCCACCTCCGGCACCGAGGAGTCGCTGCGGCTGCTGCGCGAGAGCGTGGGACGCCGGGGTGCGCTGACCGCGTCGGTCTACTCCACCTCCGAGGAGGTGCTGACAGAGGCGGAGAAGGCCGCCCTGGACGCCGGGGTGAACCTGTCGGAGAACCTGACCGGGCAGGTGTTCGTCAACCAGTCCGCGGCCTTCAGCGACTACCACGGCAGCGGCGCCAACCGGGCGGCCACCACGTCGCTGACCGACCCGGCGTTCGTGGCCGGGCGGTTCAACTTCGTCCAGTCCCGCCGGCACGGCTGAGCCGGGGCCGCCCGGACCCGGATGAGGCGCACAGGGCGGGGCCGCACCGTTGACCCCGCCCTTCGCCGGGCGGTAATTTCTAACTGAACGTTCGGTCGGTATTACGGCCGGGGGAGGACCCGCGATGACGGACCCAGGCACGGACGAGGCGGCGCATCCGCAGGACGAGGCCCGGCAGCGGCGCTTCGACGGCATGATCGCGGCCGATGAGCGGATCGAGCCGCGCGACTGGATGCCCGACGCCTACCGCCGGACGCTGATCCGGCAGATCGCCCAGCACGCCCACTCCGAGATCATCGGCATGCAGCCGGAGGGCAACTGGATCACCCGCGCGCCCTCGCTGCGCCGCAAGGCGGTGCTGATCGCCAAGGTGCAGGACGAGGCCGGGCACGGGCTGTACCTGTACAGCGCCGCCGAGACCCTGGGCGTGGGCCGGGACGAGCTGCTCGACCTGCTCCACCAGGGGCGCCAGCGCTACTCGTCGATCTTCAACTACCCGACCGTGACGTGGGCCGACGTCGGCGCGATCGGCTGGCTGGTCGACGGCGCCGCCATCACCAACCAGGTGCCCCTGTGCCGCTGCTCCTACGGCCCCTACGCGCGCGCCATGGTGCGCATCTGCAAGGAGGAGAGCTTCCACCAGCGGCAGGGCTTCGACATCCTGTACACCCTGGCGCGCGGCACCGACGGCCAGCGCAGGATGGCCCAGGAGTCGGTCGACCGCTGGTACTGGCCCTCGCTGATGATGTTCGGCCCGCCCGACTCCGAGTCGACGCACTCGGAGCAGTCCATGGCCTGGAACATCAAGCGCTTCTCCAACGACGAGCTCCGCCAGCGCTTCGTCGACATGATCGTCCCGCAGGCCGAGGCGCTCGGGCTCACCCTGCCCGACCCGGCCCTGGCGTGGAGCGCCGAGCGCGGCCACTACGACTTCGGCACCCCCGACTGGGACGAGTTCATGCAGGTCCTCAAGGGGAACGGGCCGTGCAACCGGCAGCGCTTGGAGCACCGGAGGACCGCCCACGAGGAAGGGGCCTGGGTGCGCGAGGCGGCGCGCGCGCACGCGGCCAAGAGCCGGGCACGGGAGCGCGCGGCGGCCTGACCCGGACCGCGGACCCTGCGGAAGACACGAGAGGCGAGGAGAGACGATGGCGGACCAGCCCCTGTGGGAGGTGTTCGTGCGCGCCCGGCGCGGGCTGTCCCATGTGCACGTCGGCAGCCTGCACGCCGCCGACGCCGAGCACGCCCTGCGCAACGCGCGGGACCTGTACACCCGCCGCCAGGAGGGCGTCAGCGTGTGGGTGGTCCCGGCGGCGGCGATCAGCGCCTCGGCCCCCGAGGACAAGGACGCGTTCTTCGACCCGGCCGAGGACAAGGTCTACCGGCACCCGACCTTCTACCCGGTGCCCGAGGGGGTGGAGCACCTGTGAGCGGGCGCGAGAACGGATCCGCGAGCGCCGAGCGGGACACCGCGCTGGCCGCCTACGCGCTGCGGCTCGGCGACGACGCCCTCGTCGCCTCGCACCGCCTGGCCGAGCTGGCCGCGCGCGGCCCCCAGCTCGAAGAGGACGTGGCGCTGGCCAACATCTCCTTGGACCTGCTGGGGCAGGCGCGGTCCCTGCTGACCTACGCCGGGTCCCTTGAGGAGCGGCTGACCGGCGTGCTGCGCACCGAGGACGACCTGGCCTACCTGCGCGACGAGGACCAGTTCGCCAACTGCCGCCTGGTGGAGCTGCCCAACACCGACTTCGCCTTCACGGTCGCCCGCCAGTTCCTCTTCTCGGCCTACCAGTTCGAGCTGTACACGGCGCTGGCCGGGTCGGCGGACGGGACGCTCGCCGGGATCGCCGGGAAGGCGGTCAAGGAGGTGGCCTACCACCGCGACCACGCCTCCGGCTGGACCGTGCGCCTGGGTGACGGCACCGAGGAGAGCAGCGAGCGGATGGCGGCCGCCCTGGAGGCGGCCTGGCCGTACACGGGGGAGCTGTTCGCCTCCGACCCGGTCTTCCGCGCCGTCGCCGGTGCCGGGTTCGGGGCGGACCCGCCGGAACTGCGCCCGGCCTGGGACGCCTTCGTCGACGGGGTGCTGGCCGAGGCGGGGCTGGCCCGCCCGGAGGTGCCGCCGATCACCGGCCCCGCCGGGATGGGCGGACGCCAGGGGGTGCACACCGAGGCGTTCGGGTACCTGCTCGCGGAGATGCAGCACCTGCACCGGTCGCACCCGGGGGCGGCGTGGTGACCGGGCCGGCGCACCGCTCCGGGGAGGCGCCCGGGAAGGCCCGGGACCCGGAACTGGACCGCATCGCCGAGGAGGCCGCGTCGGTCCCCGACCCCGAGATGCCCATGCTGACCCTGCGCGACCTGGGCATCCTGCGGGGGGTGGAGCGGGACGCGGACGGGCGGCCGGTCGTGGTGGTCACCCCGACCTACTCGGGCTGCCCGGCCATGGAGGCGATCCGCGCGGACGTGCGCGAGCGGCTGGAGCGGCTCGGGCACGGCGGCGCCGAGGTGCGCACCGTGCTCTCGCCGCCGTGGAGCACCGACTGGATCACCGGGGAGGGGCGGCGCAAGCTCGCCGAGCACGGCATCGCCCCGCCGAGCGGGGCCGCGCCCGTCGGCCCGGTGCCGGTGCGGCTGAGCGTGAAGTGCCCGCGGTGCGCCTCGCCCGACACGCGGACGCTGAGCCGCTTCGGGTCGACGGCCTGCAAGGAGCTGCGGGTGTGCGAGGCGTGCAAGGAGCCCTTCGACCACGTCAAACCGCTTTAGCAGCCCTACGGGGCGCGACCCGGACGCCCCATGGACCGGACAGGAGAGCCATGACCGCAGGCCGCCGCAGGGCCGCATTCCGCACACTGACGGTGGCCGCCGTAGAGCGGCTGACCGATGACGCGGTGGCGGTGACCTTCGATGTCCCGCCCGAGCACGCCGAGGAGTTCCGTTTCGTGCAGGGGCAGCACCTGACGGTGCGCCGCCCCGGCGAGGGAGGGGCCGGTGCCGGTGAGGAGGTGCGCCGCACCTACTCGATCTGCTCCCCGGCGCCCGACGGGCCGCTGCGGATCGGCGTCAAGCGCCTGGAGGGCGGGGCGTTCTCCTGCTACGCCAACGACGCCCTCAAGCCGGGGGACACCCTGGAGGCGATGCCGCCGCTGGGCGGGTTCAACGTGCCGCTGGACGCCGGGGCCGTCCGCGCGCACGTGGCGGTCGCGGCGGGCAGCGGTATCACGCCGGTGCTCTCCCTGGCCGCGACCACGCTGGCCGAGGAGCCGGAGAGCGTGTTCACCCTGGTGTTCGCCAACAGGACGGCGCGGGACGTGATGTTCCTGGAGGAGCTGAACGACCTGAAGGACCGCTATCCGGCGCGGTTCCAACTGCTGCACGTGCTCAGCAGGGAGCAGGGCGAGGCGCCGATCACCAGCGGGCGCATCGACGCCGAGCGCATGGCGCGGCTGCTGGACGTGCTCCCGGAGACGGGGAAGGTCGCCCACTGGTACCTGTGCGGCCCGCAGGAGATGGTGGAGACGGTCACGGGGGTGCTGGGGGAGCACGGCGTTCCCCGGGAACGGGTGCACTTCGAGCTGTTCCACGTCGAGGGGGCCCCGCCGCCGCGCAGGCGCAGGGCCTCGGAGTCGCAAGGCGCGTCGGCCCCGGCGGCGTCGACGCGGTTCACGTTCACGCTGGACGGCCGCACCAGCACGGTGGACACCGACGGCGACGAGGAGCCTTTGCTGGGCGCGGCGCTGCGCGTCAGGGCCGATGCCCCGTTCGCCTGTAGGGGCGGTGTGTGCGGCACCTGCCGGGCGAAGTTGTGCGAGGGCGAGGTGGACATGCCGGTCAACTACGCCCTGGAGCCCGCCGAGATCGAGGCCGGGTACATCCTGACGTGCCAGTCCCGCCCCATGGGAGCAGAGGTGCGCGTCGACTACGACGCCTGAGCCAGGCCCCTTCGGGGCTGTGGTTCCGGCGGCGCATCCCCACCGCGCACTGCTCGGCCCCGGGGCCGGTCACGCCATGTCGGTGTAGCGGTGCACGCGGTCGAAGCGCAGGGCCGCGAGGTCCCGGTGCCGGATCACCCAGTGGATCACGCCGGCGTCCAGCTCCTCCGCGAGCTCGAAGTGCTCGCCCACGGGGCGGGCGACCGCGGGCGACCCCGCGGGGACGTACACGACCTCGCCGGGCGCGGCCCCCTGTCTCCTGTCGGCGGGGTCGGCGAACAGCAGGAGATGCCCTTCGGAGGGGAGAGGCAGGTCGGTGCCGCCGGGCGGGAGGGCGGCGCAGTCGATCGAGGCGACGAACGGCGACGGGGGGCCGGAGGCCTCCCGGGGGAGCATCGGGTTCCCGCCCAGCCTGGCCGTCGGCGGCCCGTCCGAGCCGTCCTCCCCGACCGCGGCCTCGGCGCGGAAGCGGTCCTCGTTCGTCGAATCGGTCGAGTCGTCGGGCATGGCCGACACCTTAGAGGGCCGCCCCGACACGATTCGCGCCCCGGCGGAGATCACCGATCGGACGGCCCGGCGCGGAACGTGCCCGCCTTCGCCGCTCCGGCGGCGACTTGAGCCGCGCGCGCGGCGGCCTCTGCGGCACCTTCCTCCCGGGAGATGAACAGCCGGAAGTACACAGGAGCCACCGCGGCGCGCACGACCTCGGCGGCGTCGGTGCCCTCGGGCACCTCTCCGCGGCGTTCGGCCCTCGCCACCACTTCCGCGCACCTGCGCAAACGCTCCTCCATGAACGCCCGAAGCGCCTCGGCCGCCGCCGGGGACTGGAAGGCTGCGGCGATCGTCGCCGTCGCCACGTTCCCCTCCTCCCCCTCCTCGGCGGCTGCGGAGAACCCCGCCGCCACTTCCTCGCCCAGCGCGCGCAGGTCCGATTCCAGCGCCCCCGTGTCCGGCGGCGTCCAGGAGTCGTGGTCCGCCTGCTCCAAGGCGGCGGCGAGCAGGCCGTCCGCACCGCCCCAGCGGCGGTAGATCGTCGCCTTGTGTACGCCGGAGCGGGCCGCGACGCGCTCGACCGTCAGACCGGCATAACCGGACTCGCCCAGCTCGGCGAGGGTCGCGTCGAGGACGGCAGCCGTGTTGCGGGCGGTGCGCCCGCCCGGGCGGCGGGGTGTGACGCGGGTCATAGTGCAACTTCCGTCGCATTAGGGAATGATGATCGGCGTTCACAGGTTACTGCAACTACCGTCGCAATAACCTCCCCGGGATGAACGGAGTGGACCGCCATGGGCCTGAAGAACGGGACGGACGCCCGTCCGCACGCCGCGCGCACCGAGAGCCCCTCGGCCGCGCCTCCCACCCGTTCGCACCCGCCGGAGGCCGCCCATGTCATCGACCCGTACCGCCCGCGCGCTGGTCTGCACCGGCGTCGGCTTCGCCTGGCCTGACGGGACCCCGGTCCTGGACGGCCTCGACGCCGTCTTCGAGCCCGGCCGCACCGGCCTGATCGGCCTGAACGGCTCGGGCAAGTCGACCCTGCTGCGCCTGGCCGCCGGTGAGCTGAGCCCCGACACCGGGAGGATCGACGCCCCGGGCGAGGTCGGCCGCCTCGACCAGGGCCTGACCCTGGACACCGGGCGCACCCTCGCCGAACTGCTCGGCATCGACCGCACCCTGGCGGCACTGCGCGCCATAGAGGCGGGCGAGGCCTCCGAGGCCAACTTCGCCGCCGTGGGCGACGACTGGGACATCGAGGAGCGCGCCCTGGCCCAGCTGGAGCGGTTCGGCATCGCCCCGGGCGGCGCCGACCCGCTCGACCGCACCGTCGGCACGCTCTCCGGAGGCGAGGCCGTCCTCGGCGCGCTGGCGGGGCTGATGGTCCGCCGCCCGGCGGTCACCCTGCTGGACGAGCCCACCAACAACCTCGACCGGCGCGCCCGCGACCTGCTCTACGAGGCGGTCGAGGGGTGGAACGGGGTGCTGGTGGCGGTCAGCCACGACCGGGAGCTGCTGGAGCTCGTGGACCGCATCGCCGAGATGCGCGAGGGCCGGATCCGCGTGTGGGGCGGGAACTACACGGCCTACACCGAGCAGCTCGCCGCCGAACAGGAGGCCGCCGAGCGCATGGTCCGGGTGGCCGAGGCCGACCTGCGCCGGGAGAAGCGCCAGCTCGCCGAGGCGCGCATCAAGCTCGACCGCCGGGTGCGGTACGGCGACAAGATGTACGCGACCAAGCGCGAGCCCAAGGTGGTGATGAAGCAGCGCAAGCGGGACGCCCAGGTGGCGGCGGGCAAGCACCGCACCATGCACGAGGGCAGGCTCGACGACGCCAGGAAGGACCTGGCGGCGGCCGAGAGCGCGGTGCGCGACGACGACGCGATCCGGGTCGGCCTGCCCGACACCGAGGTCCCGGCCGGGCACACTGTGCTGGAGATCGCGGCGGGCGACCGGCGCCTGTACGTCCGGGGGCCGGAGCGCATCGCCCTGACAGGGGACAACGGGTCGGGCAAGACCACCCTCCTGCGGGCGGTCGTCGGCGCCGCGAACGGTGAGGGGGCGGCCACGGCGTCCTCGGGGGCGGTGGTCGTGCACGCGACCCGGCGGCTGGGGTACCTGCCCCAGCGGCTCGACGTCCTCGACGACCGCCTCAGCGTGCTGGACAACGTGCGCGCGGGCGCACCGTCGGCGTCGCCGCAGGAGGTCCGCGCCGGACTGGCCCGGTTCCTGATCCGGGGCGACGCGGTGGACCGCCCGGCGGGGGCGCTCTCGGGCGGCGAGCGCTTCCGGGTCTGCCTGGCACGGATCCTGCTGGCCGACACGGCCCCGCACCTGCTGGTGCTGGACGAGCCGACCAACAACCTGGACCTGGACAGCGTCCGGCGGCTCACCGAGGCGCTGGCGGCGTACAAGGGGGCGCTCCTCGTGGCCGGCCACGACCGGGCGTTCCTCCGGGACATCGGCGCCCAGAGGAGGTGGGAGGTGACCCGGACCAGGGGCGTGGAGGAGGCGGCGATGACGGACTGAGGGAGCCACGGGCGCGCCGAACCTGGAGCGCCCGGGCGGTCCCGGATGACATCGAGGGCGGTGGCTCCACCGCTCTCTCCCTGAGAATGCGCCCCTCTCACCACACAGAACGGCTGAAGCTCCCGCCTTCTGTTCGGTTTGCCCGATGTGCGGCGCCGGGGCGGGGCACCAGGCTGCCGTCCCCGTCACGTCCCCGTCAGGGGCAGCGGACGACCTGGCCCGCGTAGGACAGGTTGCCTCCGAAGCCGAAGAGCAGCACCGGGACCCCGCTCTCCAGCTCGCCTCTCTCCAGCAGCTTGGAGAACGCCAGCGGGATGCTCGCGGCCGAGGTGTTGCCCGACTCCACCACGTCCCGCGCCACCACCGCGTTCACCGCCCCCATGCTCCGGGCGATGGCCTCGATGATCCTCAGGTTCGCCTGGTGCATCACCACCGCCCCCAGCTCCTCGGGCGCCACCCCCGCGCGTTCGCAGGCCGCGCGGGCCAGGGCGGGCAGCCGGGTGGTCGTCCACCGGTAGACGGCCTGCCCCTCCTGGACGAAGCGGGTCGGGGTGCCGCCGATCCGGATCGCGCCGCCCATCTCCGGGAACGAGCCCCACAGCACCGGCCCGACGCCCGGTCCGTCCTCCTCCTCGCAGGCGGCCAGCACCGCCGCCCCGGCTCCGTCGCCGACCAGGACCGAGGTGGACCGTTCGGCCCACTCGACCACGTCGGTCATCTTGTCCGAGCCCACCACCAGGGCCGTGCGCGCGGCCCCGGCCCGCACCGCGTGGTCGGCGGTGGCCAGCGCGTGCGGGTAGCCCGAGCACACCACGTTCACGTCCAGCACGGCGGGGGCGGGCGCGCCGAGCCGGGCCGCCACCCGGGCGGCCATGTTCGGGCTCCGGTCGACCGCCGTGGAGGTGGCCACGACGACCATGTCCACGTCCTGGGCCTCGGTCCCGGCGTTGGCGAGCGCCTTGGCCGCCGCGTGCGCGGCCATCTCGTCCACGGTCTCGCCGGGTCCGGCCACGTGGCGGGTGCGGATGCCGACGCGGGTCCGGATCCACTCGTCGCTGGTGTCGGTGAGCCGGGCCACGTCGTCGTTGGTGAGCACCGTGCTGGGCTGGTAGTGGCCGAGCGCCACGATCCGCGACCCGGTCATGTGTCGTCTTTCCCCCGCTATGTCAGGCCTTCTGGGCCTTGGCATGTGTGAGCCACGCCAGTCTTAGGGCTACTGGCCAGTCGCACAAGCGGGCGCCGTCCGAAGGGTCGGATGGTGGGCGGACCGCAGACGGCCGCATGCGTCCCACAGGCGGGCGCTGGACGGGCGCGGGGCGGGCGGTGAGGGCCCGCCCACCGCCCGCCCGGGCGCCCCGCCTCACCCCCGCCTCACTCCTCCGCCGAACCGAACACCGCGTCGAAGGAGGCGGAAGGCGGGTCGAACAGGTTGGCCCGCACGAACGCCACCGCCTCGGCCGCGCCCTGCAGCCGGTCCATCCCCGCGTCCTCCCACTCGATCGACACCGGCCCGTCGTACCCGATCCGGTTGAGCGTGCGGAAGCAGTCCTCCCACGGCACGTCGCCCCTGCCGGTGGAGACGAAGTCCCACCCCCGCCGCGGGTCGCCCCACGGCAGGTGCGAGCCCAGGCGCCCGTTGCGGCCGCCGCCGACGCGCTTTCGGGTGTCCTTGCAGTCGACGTGGTAGATGCGGTCGCGGAAGTCCCACAGGAACGCGGCCGGGTCGATGTCCTGCCACACCATGTGGCTGGGGTCCCAGTTCAGCCCGAAGGCCGGGCGGCGGCCCACCGCGTCCAGTGCGCGCTCGGTGGTCCAGTGGTCGTAGGCGATCTCGGAGGGGTGCACCTCGTGGGCGAACCGCACCCCCTCCTCGTCGAACACGTCCAGGATCGGGTTCCAGCGGTCGGCGAAGGCGGCGTACCCGGCCTCGATGACGTCCTCGCCCACCGGCGGGAACATCGCCACGTACTTCCAGACCGGCGACCCGGTGAAGCCGACGACGGTGTCCACGCCGAGCCGGGCCGCGGCGCGCGCGGTCAGCATCATCTCCTCGGCCGCGCGGCGCCGGACGCCCTCGGGGTCGCCGTCGCCCCAGATGCGCGGGCGCAGGATGTCGCGGTGCCGGTGGTCGATCGGGTCGTCGCACACGGCCTGCCCGGTGAGGTGGTTGGAGATCGCCCACACCTTGAGGTCGTACTTGCCGAGCACGGCGCGCTTGGCGTCCACGTAGGCGGGGTCCTCCACGGCCTGGCGCACGTCGAAGTGGTCGCCCCAGCAGGCGATCTCCAGGCCGTCGTACCCCCACGAGGAGGCCAGGCGGCACACCTCCTCGAACGGCAGGTCCGCCCACTGGCCGGTGAACAGGGTGACGGGTCGGGGCATGGCGGTCGCTCCTTGAGTCGGAAGGGGGGACAGGGGGGGGAGAGGGGGCCTCAGAGGCGGGTGCGGGGTCAGGACGGCCTCGCCGGCGCCGGCACGCCGGCGAGGCCGAGCATGAGGTCGCGGACGTCGGTCGCGGCGATCCGGTCGCGGGTGAAGGACGCCTCGCCGCACACGGCGATCGGCCCGTCCGCCGGGTCGTCGGGCAGGCGCCCGTGCGTGCCGCGTACCCAGCGCGCGTCGGTCGGCACCACGTTCATCGTGTAGCGCAGCCCGGCCTTCTTCTTCGCCAGGTTCAGGGCGGCGCGCGCCTTGGCCGCCCCGGGGGCGGCGGGGTCGAGGAACAGCTCGGCCGGGTCGTACCCGGGCTTGCGGTGGATCTCCACCCCGCGCGCGAAGTCGGGCGCCGAGCGGTCGTCGTTCCAGTAGTAGTAGGTGAACCACGCCTCCGGCTCGGCCACCAGCACCAGTTCGCCCGAGCGGGCATGGTCCAGGCCGTGGTCGGCCTGGCCCGCCCGGTCGAGCACCAGGTCCACGCCGGGCAGCGCGGAGGCCAGCGCGGCCACGTGCGGCAGGTCCGCCGGATCGGCGACGTACACGTGCGCCGCCTGGTGGTCGGCCACGGCGAACGCCCGCGACGCCCACGGGTCCAGGTACTCCATGCCGTGCTGCGTGTACACCTCCAGCAGCCCGGCGTCGCGCAGCGCGCGGTTGACGTGCACCGGGCGGCTCGCCGGGGCGATGCCGTACTCGCTCACCACCAGCACCCGGGTGCCGCGCTCGGCCGCGTCGTCGAGCAGGGGCGCCAGAGCCGCGTCCATGTCCCGCACGGCCGCCCGCGCCTGCTCGGAGTGCGGACCGTGGCGCTGCAGGTCGTAGTCGAGGTGGGGGATGTAGCACAGCGTCAGGTCGGCCCGGGGCAGCAGCCTGCGCGCCGCGGAGACGATCCACTCGGTGGAGCGCAGCGACGCCGTCGGCCCCCAGTAGTTGAACAGCGGGAACGGGCCGAGCGCCGCCGTCAGCTCGTCGTGCAGCTCCGGCGGCCTGGCGTAGCAGTCGGGGGACTTGCGGCCGTCGGCGTGGTAGACGGGCCGCGGGGTGACGGTCCAGTCGGTACTCGCCCCCATCGCGTACCACCAGCACACGTTGGCGGCCGTGTAGCCGGGGAAGGCGCGGCGCGCCGTCTCCCACGCCTTCTCGCCCTGCACCAGGCGGTTGTGCTGGCGCCACAGCATGACCTCGCCCAGGTCGCGGAAGAACCAGCCGTTGCCGACGATCCCGTGCTCGCGCGGGAGCGCCCCGGTGAGGAAGGTCGACTGCACGGGGCAGGTGACCGCGGGCAGCACCGTGTCCAGGGGCGCCTGCCACCCCTGGTCGGCCAGCGCCCTCAGGCGCGGGGCGTGCTCCAGCAGGCGCGGGGTGAGGCCGACGGCGTCGACGACGAGCAGCGGGTGCGGGCCGGGCATCAGGCCTCCTCCAGTCCGAGCGCGGCGAGCCGGTCGCGGGTCCAGGCCACCTCGGCGGCGATCCCGGCGACCAGGCCGGCGTCGTCGGCGGGGCGCTCCCGCTCGGGCAGCACGGACCAGGTGTAGGTCTCCACCTCCACGTGGTCGGTGACCGGGGCGGCGCCGCCGAAGGCGTGGCGCAGGACCTCCGACAGGTGGCCCCCGGTCCCGGTGAGCGGGGCGGCCGGGGGGCGGTGTACCGGCACGTGGAAGTGGACGCGCCAGGGGTCCCGGCCCGGGAGCGGGTCGGCCCCGCCGAGCGCTTCGGGCAGGTCGTCCCGCGCGCCGGGGCCGCCGCCCCCGGCGGGGCCCTCGCGCACCTGGTGCAGGAAGCGGTCCTCGGCGAACGCCTCCAGCGCCGCCCGCTGGCCGGGCTCGCCGGGTGCGGGGGCCTCGACGGCCGCCGACGCCTGGAGTTTGACGACCGGCAGGCCCGCCCCGCGCACGCGCTCCAGCGCCTCGGCGGGCTCCTCGAAGCCGACCGCCAGGTGGCAGGTGTCCAGGCACACGCCGACCCTGGGGCCCACCCGGGAGCCGCTGCCGGAGCCCCCGGAACCCCGGGACGCCCCGGAAGGCCCGGCGGCGCCGAGATGGTCGACGGCCCCGGCGGTGGTCTCGACCACGCACCCGGGCTCGGGCTCCAGCCCCACACGGATCGTCCGGCCCTCCTCGGAGGCCAGACCGTCCAACCCGCCCGCGAGCCGGTCGAGGTTGGCCAGCGCGAGGCCGGTCCGCTCGGGCCCCCACCCCTCGCGCCACCCCAGGGGGACGGTGGAGATGCTGCCCCGCACCGCGTCGTCGGGCATCAGCCGCGCCAGCACGCGCGCGCAGTCCAGCGTGTACTCCAGCCGCTCGGGGGCGGTCCAGTCGGGGGCGAACACGTCGTGCTTGACGCGCGCGGCGTGGAAGCGGGCGTAGGGGAAGGCGTTCAGGGTGACCACCTCGCAGCCCGCCGCGTCCAGGGCGGCGCGCAGGCGCTTGGTCTCGGCGGCCGATCCGGCCAGGGCGCGCGCGGCCGGGGCGGGGAGCCACAGCCCCAGGCCGAGCCGCTCGGCTGCCAGGGCCTCCCGTACCCCGGCGCCGTAGCGGCGGACCTGGGCGATGAGGCCGTCGACGTCCTCGGCGGGGTGGACGTTGGTGCAGTACGCGATGTGGACGGTGGTGCCGTCGGGGTGCCGCATGCGCACGCGGGTCAGTCCTCTCAGGGGGTGTCGGTGGCGGGGCCGGGGTCAGGCGTCGGGTTCCGCGTGCTGTGCGCGGAGGATGGAGTTCCCGGCGAACGCCCCGCCGGAGTAGGGGGCGAGCTCTTCGAGGAGGAGCCGCCCGCTGCGGGCGAAGAACTCCACCGGGTTGCGCCACAGCACGCGGTCGGCGTCGTCCTCGGTGAAGCCCGCGCTGAGCATGGCCTCGCCGGTGCGGGCGGTGGCGAGCGGGTCGCTGTGCCCCCAGTCGGCGGCGGAGTTGACCACCACCCGGTCCAGGCCGCGCCGCTGGAGGATGCGCACCATCCGGTCGGGCTCCATCTTGGTGTCGGGGTAGATGGAGAACCCGAGGGTGCAGCCGGAGTCGTCGACCATGTCGACGGTGGTCTCGTTGAGGTGGTCCACCAGCACCCGCTCGGGGGCGATCCCCGAGGCGGCGACCAGTTCGAGGGTGCGCCGGGTCCCGGCGGCCTTGTCCCGGTGCGGGGTGTGCACGAGCACCGGCAGCCCGTGCTCGGCGGCCAGGGAGAGCTGGTGGACGAGGGCCTTCTCCTCCTCGGCGGTCATCGCGTCGAAGCCGACCTCGCCGACCGCCACCACCCCGTCCTTGGCCAGGTAGCGGGGGAGGGTGCGCAGGACCTCGGCGCAGCGGGGGTCGTTGGCCTCCTTGGGGTTGAGGGCGATGGCGCAGTGGTGCCGGATGCCGAACCGGGAGGCGCGGAAGCGCTCCCAGCCGATGAGGCCGTCGAAGTAGTCGTGGAAGGAGCCGGGGCCGGTGCGCGGCTGCCCGAGCCAGAACGCGGGCTCGACCAGTGCGCGGACCCCGGCGTCGTACATGCGCCGGTAGTCGTCGGTGGTGCGGGACGTCATGTGGATGTGCGGGTCGAAGATGCGCATCAGGCCTCCGTCTCGCCGTCGGTGGGGGGAGCGTCCGCGCCCGCCGGGCCGTCGGCGGCCTGCGGCGCGAGGGAGAGCAGCCGCCGGGCGTCGTCCGGGACGTCGCGCCCGGCGGCCTCGCGCTCGGCGGCGTATCCGGCGGCCATGCGTCCGAGTTCGGCGTCGGCGCGCTCGGCGAGCCGGTGCACGGCGCCGAGGGGGACGCCGCTGAACAGGCACTTGAGGACGCCGTGCCGCCAGGCGTGGTCGTCGAGGGCGGCGGCCGCGGGGGTGCCCAGGGCGGCCGCGATGAGGCGGGGGTCGTTGCCGCGCAGCGCGTCCGCCAGGACCCCGGCGGCGGCCCGGGACGCCGCGCCGCCGCCGGGAAGCGCGGGCAGGGAGCGCAGCACCGCGCGCTTCTCCTCCGCATCGCCGAACCGGTAGAGGGCCTCGACCTCCTCGGCGAGCCGGTCGGGGGCGGTGTCCCCGAGCGCGGCGGCGAGGGCGGAGACCAGGGCGGTGCGGGCCTCGTCCTGGACGGTGGGCCCGAGGATCCCGTCGGGGTCCCCGGAGGGCCCGGGGCCGCGCCCGACCTCGCGCCCGACGGCGGGAAAGAGCGCGCCGATCGCGCCCGGTTCGCGCCGCACCCGCTCCACAAGGGCGGCGAGGGCGGTACGAGGGGCGGGGTCTCCGGTCATCGGTTCACCTCCATGGGGCCTGCCGCGTTCACGCGGGCGGGGGAACGGGCCTCCGCACAGCCGGGCGGGCGGTGATCGGCGGCCGGGTCGGGCCGATTCGCTCGCTCACGGCCGCCGCGTGCCGGTCGGGTGTGCCGACGCAGGGGAAGGGCCGCCCTGAGGCCGTGGCGATCGTGTCGGCCTGCTCGGACGGGAAGCCTGTGGACGTGACCCTGCGGCGTGAGGTTCGGCTTGTGAGGGGAGCGTCCGTCTGCCTTGGGCGGGGGAGAGGTCATCGCGCCTCCTTGCGCAGGGCGAGGGCTTTCCGTTCGGCGCTGTGCAGGGCCTCCAGCGACCGGAAGGCCACCTGCGGGGCGGCGTGCCCGTGCCGGGGCAGCTCCACCGACGCCAGGCCCCGGTAGCCCGCGTCCATGAGCGCGCCGACGGTGGCCGCAAGGTCCAGCTCGCCCGCGCCGAACTCCAGGTGCTCGTGGACGCCCGGCCGCATGTCGTCCATCTGCACGTTGGCCAGCAGCGGGCCCACATCGCGGACGCTGTCGGCGGCGGTCGAGGGCTCGTTGCACACGCAGTGGCCGACGTCGAGCGTGATGCGCAGCCGCTCGGGGCTCCCGAGGCGTTCACGCAGTTCGCGCACGTCGGCCAAGGTGGCGCAGAACATCCCCGGCTCCGGCTCGAAGGCGCAGGTCACGCCGTGGCGCTCGGCCTCCTCCAGCACGCGGGCGACCCCGTCGGCCAGGCGGTCCCACCCGACCGGCACGGGGGTCCCCCGTGGCAGGACGCCGGACCAGAAGGAGACGGCCTCGGCCCCGAGGTCGGCCGCGATGCGCACGGCGCGGCACAGCAGGTCGACCCGCCGCTCCCGCCCGGTGTCGGAGACGAGGGTGGGCTCGTGCTTGCGCCAGGGGTCCATGAGGTAGCGGGCCCCGGTCTCGACGACCACCGCGAGCCCGAGCCGCTCCAGGTCCCGCCCGAGGGCGGCGGTCCGGGCGGCGGCGTCGGGCGCGAACGGGTCGAGGTGCGGGTGGTCGAGGGTGAGGGCGGCCCCGTCGTAGCCGAGCCCGGCGATCACCTCCAGCGCGTCGCGGAGCCGGTGGTCGCCGAAGCCGTTGGTGCCGTATCCGAACCGGAGGGCCATGTCAGCGGTTCCCCCTTCCGAGGCGGCCGACGCCCGTGGGCCGCCCGCCGTGGAACGCGGTGCGCCTCATGTCGGCGACACCGCCGTGAACCCGGCGCGGGCGACGGGGACCGCCGCCGCGAGCGCCGCGGCCCTCCCCGGCGAACCGGCTCGGGCGATGTAGGCGGCCTGGAGCGGGATCATCCCCCGGATGCCCGCGCCCGTGGCCGCCATGACCGTCGGGCCGTCGGGGCGCCGGACCGCCGCCGTCTGGGCCGCCCCGACCGACGCGCCGTACCAGGCGCCGAACGCCCCGGCCGCCCAAGGTGCCCAGGGCGGCCCCTGCCCGCCCCGCGCAGGGGCCGACGGGAGCAGGCTCCCCAGGGCCGTCCCCGCGACGGCGGTGCGGGCCGTCGCCGTGTCCGTGCCGTGGACCTCGCCCCGGCTCAGCAGCGTCACCCCGAAGGTGTGCACGGCCAGGCCGAGCGCGGGAAGCGCCGCCCGCCCCGGGGTCGGCCCGGCGCCCATGAGCACGTCGAGCCCGCGGTTGTAGGCCATACCCAGCGGCGCCAGTGGTGTGGGCTTGAGCGCCAGATCGTAGGCCCACACCCCGGCGGCCAGGAGCGACGCGGTCACCGCGCCCCTGCGTCCGCCCGCGAACGCGGCGGCGCCGACCCCGGCGCCCGTCAGCGCGGTGGCCGTGGCGAGCGCTTCCCAGGGGCGCACGCGTCCGGAGGGGAGGGGGCGCTCGGGGCGCTCCCGTGCGTCCAGGTCGCGGTCCGCGTAGTCGTTGAGGGCCATGCCCGCCAGGTAGAGGCAGGACGACGCGGCGGGCATGGCCCAGGTGCGCCGCCCGTGCGGCCACCCGGCGGCAGCGGCCCCGGCGAGCGTGTCCCCGACGACGGAGAGCGCCGCAGGGAGCCGGACGAGTTCGACGAAGTCGCGGAGTCGGGTCGTCACGTGGGCCTCCTCAAGCCGCCGACGGCGGCCGCGACCGCCCAAGGTTCCACCACTCCAGCGGACGCCATCCGCCATCGCAGGTCGCGGAGTCGCGTGTGACGCCGCGCGCGGGGGCTCCCCTCGGCGCACCCGTCAGCGCACCCATCAGGCATCCTCCTCGGGCGGGGACGGCGCGTCCGCGTCGCCGAGCCGCGCGCACCACTCGACGAGCGCGTCCCACTGGGCCGACAGGGCGTGCTCTCCGGTTCCCACCGGGTCCTTGAAGAAGAACGCCAGGGCCGCCAGCGGGCCCGTCTCGCCCGCCTCGTGCGCCCTCGCCGTCAGCCGGGCGATGTCCAGCACCAGCGGCGCCGCAAGGGCCGAGTCGCACCCCGCCCACGTGAACTGCAGGCTCATCCGCACCCCGAGGAACCCCTCGAACGACACGTGGTCCCACGCCGTCTTGAAGTCCCCCATGTCCGGCACGAAGTCGATGTGCAGCGGCCCGCCCACCTCGCTCCCCAGCATCGAGCGCAGCCCCTGCCCCTTGGAGGCGGTCTTGCTCCCCGCGTTCGCCGGGTCGGCCAGGGTCTCGCCGTCGCCGCCGCCGAGCAGGTTCACCGACGACCACGACCGCACCCGCAGCGCCCGCTGCGCGAACATCGGCGCCAGCACGCTCTTGAGCAGCGTCTCCCCGGTCTTGCCGTCCGACCCCGCCCAGCACAGCCCCTCCCTGAGGGCCGTCTCCTCCAGCGCGGGCAGCCGCGGCCCCGGGCTCGGCGTGAAGGACGCCACCGGGCACCCCGCCCGGAACGCCGCGTAGGCGTACAGGGAGCTGGCCGGGAGCGGCGCCGCCCCGCGGTCCAGGGCCTCCTCCAGCAGGTCCGCCGACGCGGCCGCGGCCGCGTCGGGCCCGTTCGGCGCCGGCGCCGGCTCCGTGCTGGACACGTCCACCACCACGACCCGGTCCAGGCCCTCGTCCTCCCGGAACCGGCGCAGGTCCTCCTCGATGCGCGCGGCCGCGTCGCGCTGCCCCCGGCCCGGCGGCCGCGCGGCCCCGGGCCGGATCCGCGCCTCGACGGCGGACAGCTCCTCCGCCAGCAGGCCGGGCAGCGCGGGCGGCACCACACCCCCTTCGGCGAGCATCCCCACCCGCTTGGGCAGGGGCGGTCCGCCCACGTCGTGCCCGCCGAACACCAGGTCGCCGATGTCGGGCGCCCGCGCCCGGTCGGGTCCGGGCAGGTCGGCCACGCAGCCGACCCGCTCGGCCGCCCCCGCGCGCACCGCCAGCGCCCCCGCCACGGTGGTCGCCGCCACCGACCCGCGGGCGCCGACCAGCCACACCCCCGTGCGCATCACCGGCCCTCCTCTCCGCCGTCTGCGCCGCCTCCGCCGTCCCCGCCGTCCGCGCCGCCGGGCTCCCCGTGGGCCCCGGCGCCCTCGGGCGCCGAGTCCGGCTGCAGCGCGCCGCTGTCCGGGGCGGCCGGGAGGTAGATGTGCACGTGCCCGTGCCCGGCCTCGATGGCGACGGCGTCGAGCTGGGTCGCGGCCACCGACCACGCCCGCACGGCCTGCGTGCGCAGGTCGGCGGCGACCCCTTCGAGGCGTTCGCGCTCGCCGCCCTCGGCGTCCAGCGCGGCCGCGTACACCTCGACCGACGACCCCAGCACGTCGGCCGCCGAGCGCACCCCGCCCCGCGCCACGTTGTAGCCGGTGCCGCCGGAGGGGGAGGCGCTCAGGCGCTCGGCGACGCCGTCGACGGTGTCCGCCCAGCCGTCGACCTCATCGCCGCCGGGCGCCTCCCCCGGCTCGGAGCCGTCGGCGGGCAGCGCGCTGTCCAGCCCTTCGACGACGGGGAGCAGCTCGTCGTGGGCGTCGCGGGTGGTGTCGATGAGCGCGCCCACCTGCTCGACGTGGCGTGCGCTCTCGGACGCCTCCAGCTCGGCGACCCGGTCCGGGTCGGGGCCGGGCGGCGGCTCGCGCAGGAACACGGAGTACCCGCCGACGGAGGCCCCGGAGATGGCGAGCGCGGCGGCGACCGCCAGCAGCGCGCGCCGGACGGGCCGGGCGGAGCCGGGCGGGGGGTTCGGGGCGGACGATCGGCTGTTCCGGGGTCGGTCGTCGGACTGCCGACTGGGCACGGCGCCACCTTTCTGGTGTGACCCCCGTCACCTCTGTCCCCTGTGGGGCAGGAGTCTAAGTTTCTACCGGGTGGTAGGGAAGCGCTCGGTGACGGCGGATTGCGCGGATGATCCTGTCGTGGAAGGAGAGTGCTGATCAGCCGGGTGGGGGAGGGGAGGCGGATGTGCGGGGGCGGACGTGCGGGACGGCGGGCGGGCGCCGGGGGCTCCGGCGCCCGCCGCCTTCAGTCGGCCCGGCCGTGCCCGCGTCCCGGGACGGGGCGCCGAAGTTCGCGCATCGCCCGGTAGCTCCGCTCGGCGTTGCCCAGGGAGTCCACCGGGTACGGCGGCACCGCCGAGTCCGGCGCGTTGTCCTGCTCCCACAGCGTGTGCGGGCAGCCGCGCACCCGGGAGAAGAAGTCGGCGTAGGGCAGGTCGCCCTCCCCGAACTCGATGATGTCGTAGCCGAGCGGGCTGTCCGGGTTCTCGTCCCCGTCCTTGACGTGGAACAGCGGGTACCGGTGCGGGTGCGCCAGCACGTACTCCGCGGGCTCGAACCCCGGGTACACGTGCTGCCCCACGAACGCCCAGTACACGTCCATCTCCAGGTACACCAGCGCCGGGTCGGTGTTCTCCAGGAACACGTCGTACAGCCGCGTCTGCGGCTCGTCGTCGGCGAAGGCGAACTCCCAGTGGTGGTTGTGCTGGTAGAGCCCGATGCCCCGGTCCGCCGCCAGGGCGCCGATCCGGTTGAACTCCTCGGCCGCGGCCCGGTACCCGTCCACCGTCGTGTCGTCCGTCGGCGCGCTGGCCGTGCCCGCGTAGGGCACCCCGAGGACCTCGGCGCGGTCCAGCTCCCGCTCGGGGTCCTCCATCCAGGCGCCCAGCCCGACGTGCGTCCCGGCCGCGCGCAGCCCGTTCTCGTCGAGCAGCCTGCGGATCTCCTCCACCGTGATCGGGCCGACCCCGGGCTGGGTGTACCCGGCCAGCTCCACCTCCGCATAGCCCATGCGGGACAGCTCCTCGAAGACCCGGGCGAACCCGAGCCCGGCCACCTTGTCGCGGATGCTGTACAGCTGGATGCCGATCCTGCTCTTGGGGAAGACGCGCCCGCCGCCCGCGGCGCTCGCGGGGGACGCGCCCATCACCGTCCCGGCCCCGACGGCGACGGTGCCCGCCGCCACGGTGCCCAGGAAGCCTCGTCTGTCGAACTCGATCCGTGCCATGTCCGCTCCCGGTCTCGGTCGCGTAGGGGGGATGGGGGGTCGGGGCGGGGCGCCCCCGGGGGCGCCCCGCCGGAACGGATGGGGGGCATGGAGCCCGGGGCGGACTACCCGTCGGCGCGCAGGGCGTCGGCGGTGGCGAGCAGCAGCTCGCGCGCCTCCTCGTCCTCGACCTTCCCCGCCTGTTTGGCGAACTGGTCGAGCGCCTTGTCGGCCTGCTTGTGCCGGCCCTTGCCCATGTGCCTTTCGGCGTTGTCGAGGTGGTCGTGCAGCGACGCCGCCCGGTCCTCGCCGATGACACCGTCCTCCAGGTAGCCGTCGATCAGTGCGCGGGCGTCCTCGAAGGTCGAGGGCGGCTCCGGACCGCCACCGCCGCCACCGCCGGGGTCGGCCGCGCCCGGACCCGTGAACCGCAGGTAGTTCAGGTTGAACAGGTCCTCCCCGTCACCCGTGAACACCAGGTACAGCTCCACGGGGCGGCCCGGGTCGGTGAACTCCACCGGCACGCCGGTCCAGGAGTCCCACCCGCCGGTGGGCTCCACCTCCGCCGTCCCGAGCAGCTCCCCGTCCGGGGCGTCGGCCCGCAGCTCCACGGTGCCCCCGGACCCGCCGGAGGCCGCCCGCAGCGACAGCGACTCCACCCCGGCCAGGCTCACCGGCGCATACGACACGTGGTCCCCGTCGTCGATCCCGGTCAGGTGCTCCAGGCCGCCCTCGGGGTCGGTGGTCTCCTCGGTGGAGACCCCCTCGGCCGAGGAGGTGTACTGCGCCTGCTTGCGCTTGGGCTGCAGGAGCACGTCCGTGCGCCCGGGCAGCGGGTCCACCCGCCCGTCGGCGCCGCCGGAGTCGGTGTACTCGGCGGCGATGACGTAGAACAGGTTCGCCTCGGCGCCGTGCCCGTCGTCGGCCATCGTGGCGATGTCGGCCTCGCACCCCTGCACCCGGTCCACCAGGTGGGCGTGCTCGTCGTGGCCGAGCGAGGCGGTGATGGTCACGTCGGCGCAGTCGATGCCGCCGTCCCCGGTCGACCCGTCCTCGGCGTCGGTCACCGACACCTCCACCGGAACCGTGTCGCCGAACGCGAACACCGACCCGTCCGGCGGCGTGGAGATCTCCACCTCCGGCGCGGTGTTGCCCACCGACACCGGCACGTTGGCCATGGCCGTGCGCCCCTGGGAGTCGGTGGCCGTCAGCTGGGCGACGTAGTCGCCCACCTCGGTGTAGGTGTGCACCGGGTTCGCCTCCTCAGAGGTGGACCCGTCACCGAAGTCCCAGCTCAGCGTCACCTCCTCGTCGGGGTCGGGGTGGCCGGTGCCCTCGGAGGAGAACCGCACCTCCAGTGGCGCGGCGCCGTTGTCCGGCTCGCCGGAGGCCGCCGCCTCCGGGTACTGCTCGCCGCCGGTGTAGTCGATCCGGTACAGGCCCGCGTCGCCGCCGGTGCCGAAGCCCGCGCCCCACTCCAGCAGGTACAGCGAGCCGTCCGGGCCGTACTCCATGTCCATCGGGTAGTCGAATTCGGTCTCCGGCAGGAACGAGCCGATGTCCAGCAGCCCGCCCTCGTCGTCGAAGGAGAGCTCCTTCAGGTAGTAGCGCCCCCACTCGTAGAACATGGCCTTGCCGTCCATGGAGGCGGGGAACTTGGTGGCCGACTCCAGCTCCGGGTCGTAGTGGTAGACCGGGCCTGCCATCGGGGCGGCGGGCCCCTCGCCCAGCTCGGGCCACTCCTCGGACGGGCCGTACCCGTAGTGGAAGTCCGGCGCCACCGACGGGGGCAGGTTCGTCAGGCCGGTGTTGTTGGGCGAGTCGTTGACGGGGGCGTCGCAGTCGAACGCCTCACCGGACTCGCCGGTGGCGAAGTCGTAGTCGATGTAGGGCTCGTTCGGGCCGTGGCAGTAGGGCCACCCGAAGTTGCCGGGCTCCTCGATGGCCATCCACTCGACCAGGCCCTCCGGGCCCCGGTCGGGGTCGCCCGCGGCGGCGTCGGGCCCGTAGTCGGCCATCATGACGTCGCCGGTCGCCGGGTCGACGGAGAACCGGAACGGGTTCCGGAAGCCCATCGCGTAGATCTCCGGCAGCGCCAGCTCGGGGTCGTAGGCCCCGTCGGGGAACAGCTCGTCCCACGTCCCGCCGTTGAACAGGTTGTCCTCGGGCACGGTGTAGGTGCCGTCGTCCTGCGGGACGACGCGCAGCAGCTTGCCGCGCAGGTCGGCGGTGTTGGCGGCGGTGCGCTGGGCGTCGAACGACTCCCGCCCCTCGCGCTCGTCGATGGGGCTGTAGCCGTCCGAGGCGAAGGGGTTGGTGTCGTCGCCGACGCCGATGAACAGCTCGCCGTCCGGGCCGAACTCCAGCGACCCGCCGGTGTGCCCCGGCTCGTTGACGCGCGAGGCCGGGACCTCCATGAGCACCTTCTCCGAGCTGGGGTCGAGCGTGCCGCCCGCCTCGTCGGTGAGGGTGAACCGGGAGACCCGGTTGAACTGGTTCTCCGGCGCGGTGTCGTCGTCGGACGCCGGCGCGTAGTACAGGTAGATCCACCCGTTCTCGGCGAAGCCCGGGTCCAGGGCCATGCCCACCAGCCCGTCCTCGCCGCCGGTGTAGGCGTCCACCTTCCCGGTGGTGCGGGTGCGGTTGGTGACCGGGTCGAAGACCTTCACCTCGCCCTGGCGCTGCACGTAGAACACGCGGCCGTCGTCGGCCACGTCCAGCTCCAGCGGGTCGTAGGCGTCCCCGTCCAGGGTGACCTTCTCGTAGGAGTCCCAGACGGTCCCGCCGCAGTCCGACTCGGCGGCCCCGGCGGCGCTGCGCACCCCGCCCAGCAGGTGGTCGATGAACTCCGGCTCGCTGTAGGCCTCCTTGGGGTGGCCCATCGCCGTGGACCAGACCGGGGCCCCGTCCACCTCCCGGCACCAGGAGATGGGGTGGTCGTGCCCCATCGCGTCCGGGCCCGGGTCATAGGTGGTCTCGTCGGCCGTGACCAGCACGTGGGCGTCGCCGCGCACGCTGGTGTCGAAGTTGTACCACTCCTCCTCGCGCTCCCAGACGGCCGGAAGGCCCTCGGTGGACGGGTGCGAGCGGTCGGCGACCTTCGCCGTGCCGGGCAGCACCCCGGGGGAGTGGGTGGGCATGTGGGCGCCGGCGTTGACGTGGTCGTCCCACCAGCCGAACTCGCCCTCGATGTTCATGTCGGTGGCGTTGTGGATCGCGGCGATGCCGCCCCCGCCGGCCACGTAGTCCTGCACGGCCTGGCGCTGGGCGTCGTCCTCCCACACCATGCCCGAGGTCTGGAACATGATGACCACGTCGAAGCGGGCGAGGTCCTCGGCGTTGAAGACGGAGGAGTCCTCGGTGTGCTCAAGGCCGAAGTGCTCGTCCTCGGCCAGCCGCTCGAACAGGGCGATCCCCGTCGGGATCGAGTCGTGCCGGTATCCGGCGGTCTTGGTGAACAGCAGGGCGTTGAACTCCTCGTGCTGCGCCTCGGCGTCGGCGGCCGCGGGGGCGGCCGCCAGGCCGACGGCGAGCAGCAGCGAGGAGAGCACGGCGCCGAGTCTTCGCAGGCGCCGGTTGCGTGCGCTCATGGATGTTCCTCACCGGTCGTGTGTCCAGGGTCTGTGGAGACGGGCAAGGGTCGTCCGTGCGGCGTGCCGGCGCCGACGGGGCGGCCGGGGGCGGCGCGGGGCCGCGTCCCGGCCGGGGGGAACCCCCGTTCAGGGGTGCTCGGTCCGGGTGCTCATCGTCGAGCTCATGCGTGGGGTGCCGATGCGCTCCTCCCGTCGTCGGGTGCGGGGGCGGGGCGGTCCCCCTGCGCGGCGCGCAGGAAGGCCAGCCCGTCCCGGGCCAGGGTGTCCTGGTCGGGGGCGAGGGGACGCCACACCGAGGCGGCGGTGGCGATGGCGTCGTTGTCGGCGGTGAACGACTCGATCACCAGCGGCCCGGCGTACCCGGCGCCGTCCAGGGCGCCCAGGATCGCGGGCCAGTCCAGGTGGTCGCGGCCGGGGGAGCCCCGGTCGTTGCCGCACACCTGCACGTGGGCGATGCGCCCCGCGGCGGCGCCGATCGCCGCCGCGGGGTCGGCCTCCTCGATGTTCATGTGGTAGGTGTCCAGCGCCAGGCCGCAGTGCTCGGGCGGCAGCGCCGCCACCGCTTGCAGGCCCTGCGCCACGGTGTTGACCAGGCTGGTCTCGTAGCGGTTCAGCGGCTCCAGGGCGACCTTCACCCCGGCCGCCGCGGCGTGCTCGACGACCGGGCCCAGCGCGTCGGCCAGCTCGGCGAAGCGCGCCTCGCGCTCCCCGGGGGACATCCGCCAGGTGCGCCCCACCGAGGTGTAGGCCGGTCCGGCGATGACCGGGGAGCCGACCTCGGCCGCCGCGTCCGCGGTGCGGCGCAGGTGGTCCCGGGTGGCGGCGACGGTGGCCGCGTCGGCGGCCACCAGCTCCCGGCCCGGCCCCATCACCAGGCACACCGTCGCCGAGAGCCCCAGCCCGTCCAGCAGCCGGGCGGCGCGGGCGGGGTCCCACCCGCCCGGCCGCTCCACCGGCAGCTCCAGGGTGTCGAACCCCCACCCGGCCACGCGCGGGGCGATCCGCTCCAGCTCCGCGTCGGTCAGCGGGGAGGTCCACACCCACGTGCTGACGCCCAGGGCGCGCCGCATCAGCGGTCCTGCCAGGCCTCGGGGAACCCGGGCAGGTCCTCGCCGCCGAACTTGGCGTAGTGCAGGCTCGGCATGTCGGCGTTGCGCTCCAGGTAGTCGTCCAGTTCGGCCTGGGTGACCGGCTCCTGCGGCAGCACCCACTCCTCGGGGACCTCCTCGCCGTCGAGGATCATCGAGGCGGCCAGCACCGGGGTGCGCCACTGGAAGTTGGAGTAGACCGGCGCCAGCGCGGTCAGGTCCTCCTCCTGCCACTTGCGCATGAAGCTCAGCTCGTCCTCCCCGGAGATCACCGGGTAGGGCTGCCCGGCGTCCTCGAACGCCTCCAGCGCGGCCACCGCGCCGTCCCCGGCGTCCATCCAGATGCCGTCGACGTCGCCGCGCTGCAGGTGCTGGGTGACCAGGTCCTTGATGGTGGCGCCGTCGCCCTCGGTGAACTCGTGGCCGATCACCTCCAGCTCGCTGTCGCCGAACACCTGCTGGGCGGCGGCCCACCGGTGCTCCAGCACGTCCACCCCGGGAAGGATGCGCAGCGCCAGCACCCGCGAGCCCGGCTCCAGCTCCTCGACCAGGAACTCGGCGGCGTCGGCCCCGAAGGCGTAGCCGCCGATGGGGTGGATGAAGGTGACCTGGCAGTCGGTGTTCACCCCGCGGTCGAAGACGATGACCGGGGCGCCGCTCTCGCAGGCCGCCTCCACCGCCGGGGTGAGCGTGGCGGTGGTGGAGGGGGAGATGATGATGGCGTCGCAGTCCCCGGAGTCCACGAACGCCTGGATGTCGGAGATCTGCTGGTTGTCGTCGTCGGCGGCGTCGGAGACCCGGAACTCGCCGATGTCGCCGCTGTCCTGCAGCACCTCCACCTGCTGCTGCATGGTGATCCACCCGGTCACCCGCCACGGGTTGGACACCGAGGCGTTGGAGAAGCACACGGTGGGGTCCCGGCGGTCCTCCCCCTCCAGCGCGTACTCGGAGGTGTCGACGTAGGAGGGGTCGATCGCCTGGAGCCAGGGCTCGTCGGCGGGCCCCTCGGGCTCCATGTCGCGCTGGGCGAGCTGGGCCTCGTACTCCTCGGGGTCGAACCAGTCGCCGCTGGGACTGGCCTGGTCCTCCTCGCCGGGGCCGTCGGTCGGGGTGTCGGTGGTGCACGCGGTGAGCGCGAGGCTCAGCGCGGCGCCGGCGGCCAGCAGGACGCGGGTTCGGCGCATGGTCAGACCTCCTCGCGGGGGGACTTCTCCGGGCCACCGGCGGACGCCGGTGCCCGGGGGGATCTGCGGGACCGCTCGCGGGCGGCGTAGGCCACCGCGGCGATGATGATGAGGCCCTGGACGGTCGGCTGGATCGTGGAGGGCAGGTAGAGCTGGTTGAACAGGGTGAACAGCGCCTCGACCGCCAGCGCCCCGGCGATCGCGGCCAGGGCGGTGCCGCGCCCGCCGCCCAGCACCACGCCGCCGAGCACCACCGCGGTGATGGCCGAGAACTCCAGGCCCTCGCCGACCTGCGCGGTGACCCCGGCGAAGCCGCCGATGAGCACGGCCGCCAGGGTGGCCAGCACGCTGGAGCCGACGAAGGCCAGGGTGCGCACCCGCCACACCCGGGCGCCGGAGTAGGCGGCGGCGGTGGCGTTGTCGCCCACGGCGACCAGGGTGCGCCCGTAGGGCGAGCGCATCAGCGCGACGGCGGCCGCGCCCGCCGCCGCCGCGATCAGCACCGCCCACGGGACGCCGCCGATGAGCGGCAGCTCGACGGCGTCGCCGCGCCCGGCCACCCGGAAGGCCT
>NZ_ANBH01000338.1 GCF_000341185.1 Nocardiopsis chromatogenes YIM 90109 | reverse complement strand
CCCACGGGCCGCCGCCGATGAGCGGCAGCTCGACGGCGTCGCCGCGCCCGGCCACCCGGAAGGCCTCGGACAGCGCGCCGGTGGGGGCGCCGCCGGTCCACAGCCGCACCGCGCCGTAGAGCACCAGCATCATGCCCAGCGTCGCGATGATCGAGGGCACCTTGAGCACCGTGGTGACCAGCCCGTTGACCAGGCCCACGGCGGCGCCGAAGGCGAGCATGAGCAGCAGCACCGGCAGCGTCATCTGCTCCTGGCCGTCGATCAGCCGGGCGGCCACCACCACCTGCGCGCCGACCAGGGAGCCCACCGACAGGTCCAGCTCTCCGGAGACGATCACCAGGTACTGGCCCACGGCCAGCACCACCAGCGGGGCGGCCTGCTGGGCGAAGGCCAGCAGCGACGGGGGCCGGGCGAAGCCGGGGTTGATCGCGAAGATCACCGCGAACACCAGCACCAGCAGGGCGAACACGGTCCCGCCGCCGCCCCCGGCCAGGGCGGCGCCGGCCCGGCGGAGCGCGCCGGAGGCGCCGGCGGCGGGGGTGTCGGTCGCGGTCATGGCCGTCCTCCTCTCAGGAGCGGGATGCGGGACGGGGCCGCGAACCGCGGCGGCGTGGCGGCCCGGTCCACCTGGCGGCGGGCGTACAGCGCCACGGCGGCGATGACGATGGTGCCGCGCAGCACGTCCTTGAAGAACGGGTCGACGCCCAGCACGTTGAAGACGGTGTCGAGGGTGGCCAGGATGAGCACCCCGGCGACGGTGCCGCCCACCCCGCCGCGCCCGCCCAGCAGGTAGGTGCCGCCGAGCACCACGGCGGCGATGGACTCCAGCTCGTAGCCGGAGGAGTAGACCAGGGTGCTGCCGGTGCCGAACCGGGAGGCGATGAGCAGCCCGGCCAGCCCGGCGGTGACCGAGCACAGGACGTGCGCGGCGAGCAGCGGCCGGTCGGCCCGCACCCCCGACATCCGCGCCACCTCGGCGTCCCCGCCGACCGCGTACATGTGCACGCCGGTGCGGGTGCGGCGCAGGAACACCACGGCCAGCACGGCCACGGCGGCCATCACCGCGAACGACAGCGGCACCACGCCGACGCGGGTGTAGCCGAAGAGCTGGAACTCGGCCGGCACCTCCCCGGCCGGGCCCTTGAACCGGGTGTCCAGGTAGCCCTTGATGATCAGGCCCATGCCCAGGGTGGTGATGAAGGCGTTGACCCCCAGCCGGGTCACGATCAGCCCGTTCGCCAGCCCGATCAGCCCCGCCACCACGATGACGGCGGCCACGCCCAGCCAGATCCGGGAGGTCTGCCCGGCCATCGCGGTGGCGCCGACCACGCTGCACAGCGCCATCACGTAGCCCACCGACAGGTCCAGCGATCGGCACAGGATGACCAGCGTCTGCCCGATCGCCACGAACCCCAGCAGGCTGGAGCGGGTCAGCAGGTCCACGGTGTTGGCGGTGGTGAACAGCTCCTGCCCGCGCGCGGCGGCCAGCGCCGCCCCGGCCGCCAGGATGGCCAGCAGCGCCACGTACACCAGCCCGGTCGTGCCCAGGCGGGGGCTCATGGCGCGCCGCCCACGGCCATCTCCATCACGGCCTCCTCTGACACGCCGCCGGGCAGCTCCCCGGCGATCCGGCCGTCGCGCAGCACCAGCACCCGGTCGGCCAGGCCGAGCACCTCGGGCAGCTCCGAGGAGATGAGCACGATGGCCGCGCCGTCCGCGGCCAGCCGCCGCACCAGCGTGTACACGGCGTGCTTGGCGCCCACGTCGATGCCGCGGGTGGGCTCGTCGAGCACCACCACCGAGGGGTCGGTGGCCAGCCACTTGGCCAGCACGACCTTCTGCTGGTTGCCCCCGGACAGGAAGCGCACCTCCTGGGAGGGGGAGCGGGCCACCAGCTCCAGGGAGGAGAAGATGCCCGGCAGGCGGCCGGAGCGCGCGCGGGAGCGGCGGGGCGCCACCGCGTCCAGCACCAGGCGCCCGTTGTCCAGGACCGACCGGTGCAGGGCCAGGCCCTGCGTCTTTCGGTCCTCGCTGACCAGGGCGACGCCCGAGCGCACCGCCCGGCGGGGCGAGCGCAGCACCGCCCGCTCGCCGTCGATGCGCAGTTCCCCCCGGGTGAACCGGTCGATGCCGAACAGGGCGTGCGCGATCTCGGTGCGCCCGCTGCCCTGTAGGCCCGCCAGCCCGACGATCTCGCCGGAGCGCACCTGGAGGTCGATGCCGTCCAGCCGCTCGTTGCCGCCGCCGGACACCTCCAGGCGGACGCCGCCCGCCTCGGTGCCCGCGATCTTCTCGGGGAAGACCGCGCTCACCGGGCGGCCGACCATCATGCGGATGAGGTCGGCCCCGGTGGTGTCGGCGGTGTCCGCGGTGGCGACCTTGGCGCCGTCCTTGAGCACGGTGATCCGGTCGGAAAGGTCGAAGATCTCCTTGAGGCGGTGCGAGACGTACAGCACCGCCACCCCGCGCTCCCGGAGCCTGCGCACCAGCCGGTACAGAAGCTCGACCTCGGCCCCGGCCAGCGCCGCCGTGGGCTCGTCCATGGAGACGATGCGCGCGCTCTGCGACATCGCCTTGACGACCTCGACGATCTGCTGCTCGGCCACCGACAGGGAGCGCACGGGCGCGTGCGGGGAGATGGCGGTCAGCCCCAGGTCCTCCAGCAGGCGCCCGGTCTCGGCGGCCATCGCGCGCGCGTCCACCCCGGCGCGCAGCCCGCGCCCGCGCGGTTCGCGGCCCAGGAAGACGTTCTCGGCGACGGTGCGCTCGGGCAGCAGGTTGAACTCCTGGAAGACGGTGGCCACCCCGGCCTCGCGCGCGCCGACCGGGTGGGCGAAGTCGACCCGCTCGCCGTCGAGCTCGACCGTCCCGGCGTCGGCCCGGTGCACCCCGGCCAGGATCTTCATCAGCGTCGACTTCCCGGCGCCGTTCTCCCCGACCAGGGCGTGCACCTCGCCCGCGCGCACCTGCAGGTCCACGCCGTGCAGCACCGGGACGCCGAGGAAGGACTTGCCCACGCCGCTCATCCGCAGCAGTGGCGCCTTCGGCCCGCCGTTCACCGGGGGACCTCCTCCCAGCCGCCGGAGCGGGCCGAGGCCAGCACCGCGTCGGCGATCCGGGCGGCCCGCAGGCCGTCGGCGAAGACCGGCAGCCCGTCGGGGGCGGTGCCGGTGGCGACCGCCTCGGCGGTGTCGGCGACGAAGGCGTCGAAGCACTCCTGGTAGCCCTGCGGGTGCCCGGAGGGCACCCGGGCCAGCCGGGCGGCGTCGGGCGAGAGCACCTCGGGGGCGCGCATCAGCACCTCGTTGCGCTCGCGCCCGCCCTTCCACAGCACCTCGGGCTGCTCCTGGTCGAAGGCGAGGGAGTGCTCGGAGCCGGAGACCTCCAGGTGCAGCCGGTTCTTGCGCCCGGCCGAGACCTGGCTGACCACGCCGGTGCCGACGACCCCGCCCCCGGTGCGGAACTGCAGCACCACCAGGTCCTCGGTGGCGACCGGGGCGCCCTCGCCGGGGCCGCGGCGGGGCAGCGTGGTGGAGGTCTGCGCGCTGAGCGCGGCGATCCGGTCGCCCAGCACGAACTCCAGCAGGTCGCAGAAGTGCGAGCCGATGTCGCCGAAGGCGCGGGTGGGGCCGCCCAGGTCGGGGTCGACCCGCCAGTTGTCGTCGTCGGGGCGCAGCAGCCAGTCCTGCAGGTAGCCGCCGTGGGCCAGGTGCACCCGCCCCACCGCCCCGGCGGCGACCTGGGCGCGGGCCTCGCGCACCATCGGGTGGAACCGGTAGACGAAGGGGACGGAGGCCACCCGGCCGCCGTCCCCCTCGGCCGCCTCGTCCGCGGCGGCGGCCATCCGGGCGGCCACGGCGGCGTCGGTGGCCAGGGGCTTCTCGCAGACCACGTGGCGTCCGGCGTCCAGTGCGGCCAGGGTCAGGGGGGCGTGCAGGTGGTTGGGGGTGCACACGTGCACCACGTCGACCTCGTCGTCGGAGATCAGGGCGGCGGCGTCGTCGAACGCCCGCTCGGCCCCCAGGGGGCCGGCCGCGGCGCGGGCGCGCTCGGGGGTGGAGGCCGCGACGCCCACCACGCGGCCGCCACCGGCTCGGATCGCCCGGGCGTGCACCCGCCCCATGAACCCGGCGCCGATGACGGCGGCCCGGTAGCCGCCTCCTGTGACCTGACTCACTCGCATAAGAGGACGGTAAGCGGTACTTCTGTCGATGGTCAAGCATAAGTTGCCGAATCCGGCCGAAATAGTCCGGGAGACGCACGGCATTAGTCCCGTGTGCTTCACTGGTCGTGTGACAGAAGACGCGCTGACGAAGACGGGGGACCGGCGCGCCGACGCCGGGTCCGCCCCGCCCGCCCCGCCCGGCGCAGGCACCCTGCTGCGCCTCCTCCGCGACGGCCGCCCCCGCACCCGGGCGGAGCTGGCGGCGGTCACCGGGTTAGCGCGCTCGACCGTCACCCAGCGGGTCGACGCCCTGCTGGCCGGGGGGCTCATCGGCCCCGCGGGCGAGGCCGCCTCCACCGGCGGGCGGCCCCCCACGACCTTCGTGTTCGACCCGGGGGCGCGGGTGGTGCTCGCCGCCGACCTGGGCGCCACCTACGCCCGGGTGGCCCTGACCGACCTCGCCGGGCAGATCCTCGCCGACACCTCCGCCGACATCGAGATCGCCCGCGGCCCGGCCGAGGTGCTGGGCTGGGTGGCCGAGCACGGGCACGCCCTGCTCGCCGAGGCCGGGCGCGCCCCGGAGGAGCTGCTGGGCACCGGCATCGGGCTGCCCGGCCCGGTCGCGCACGACACCGGCCGCGCGGTGAACCCGCCGATCATGCCCGGCTGGGACGGGTTCGACGTGCCCGGGTTCGTCGGGGAGCTGCTGCCCGGCGCGGTGCTGGTCGACAACGACGTCAACATCATGGCGGTGGGCGAGCACTTCGCCCGCTGGAGCCGGGCCCGGCACCTGCTGTTCGTCAAGGTCGCCACCGGCATCGGGTGCGGCATCATCGCCGACGGCGGCGTCTACCGGGGCGCCAAGGGCGCCGCCGGGGACATGGGGCACATCCAGGTGCCGCACGGGGCGGACGTGCCCTGCCGGTGCGGCAACAGCGGCTGCCTGGAGGCGGTGGCCAGCGGGTCGGCGATCGCGGCGGCCCTGTCCGGGCAGGGCATCGAGGCGCACGGCGCACTGGACGTGGTCGACCTGGCCCGGGGCGGGAGCCTGCCGGTGCTGCGCGCGCTGCGCCAGGCCGGGCGGGACATCGGCGAGGTGCTGGCGGCCTCGGTGAACATGCTCAACCCGTCGATCATCGTGATCGGCGGATCGCTCTCCCAGGCCGGCGACCACCTGCTGGCCGGTGTGCGCGAGGTGATCTACCAGCGCTCGCTGCCGCTGGCCACCGAGGACCTGAGCATCGTGTCCTCACAGGTCGGCGAGTGGGCCGGGGTGATCGGGGCGGCGGTGATGGTGATCGAGCACGGCCTGGAGCCGCAGCGCGTGGACGCGCTGCTGGCGGGCTGAGCCCGGCCGGGCTCAGTCCCGGTCGGGCCGGGTGCGGGCG
>NZ_ANBH01000337.1 GCF_000341185.1 Nocardiopsis chromatogenes YIM 90109 | reverse complement strand
GGTTAGCCGCTCTCGTAGTCGTCGGCGCTGTAGCCCGGGTCGTACCCGGCGTCGGGCAGCGCCCCCTCGCCGTGCAGCCGCGGGCGGCCCGACCGCTGCCGGTAGGCGCTGGCGCCCACGCTGGTCAGCAGCGAGACGATGGCGATGCCGCACACCGCGTTGATCAGGCCGGTGGCGATCTGGCTGGTCAGCGGCGCGCCCTGGGTGAACGGGGTGACCGCGGCCACGATGGTGGCCAGGCCCACGATCCACCCGAAGAACGTCATCGGGCGCGGCGCGCTCAGCATGAGCAGGTGCAGCAGCGCGGTGGCGATCAGCGCCGCCATGGCGGCCGTGGCCGCGTACACGCCGGTGGTCGCGTCGCCCAGGTACCCGGCCTCCTCCGGGGCCAGCACCGGGATCCCGAAGACGCCGCGCACGATGAGCGTGCCCACGAGGATGACCAGCCCGGCGACGACGGCGGTGGCCAGGCCGCCGGACCAGAGGCGGGAGACGTTGATGCTCCGGCCGTTGTCGTTAGTGTTCATGGCCGAACCCCCCGATACGGCGCCGAACTCGGTCAGGGCTCCCATACCCGCAGGTCATCATCGAAAACCCCGTGGGGTGACCGGTCGTGACGCTCCGTCGTGGCGCCAGGGGGAGCGGGGGCGCGCGGAACCCAGGGGGAGGCCGGGGCGGCTCCGTGCACCGCCCCGGCCGGTGCGTCGGCGGCGCCCGTCGCTACCGGGGGGGACGGTCTCTGGATCAGGTAGAGGATCCAGGTGTCCTTCGGCCGGTGGCCGCAGTCGTACCCCCGCCCGACGGCTCCCGGGTCAGCGGACCTGCACCCACCAGCGGTCGATCCGGACCGCGCACGCGATGTGGCTGCGGTCGGTGTGGCCGTTGACCCACCGGCCGTAGCGGTTGACCGAACCGCAGTCGGCGACCACGCGCACCTGCGTGGCGTTGTTCCCGGACCAGGACTTGCAGGCCGAGTAGGCGCCCAGGCCGCCGTCGTTGATGGCGCTGCACGCGAGCCCGGCCTCGGCGGCGGGGGCCGTCGCGCCCAGGGTGCCGAAGACGCCGAGCGTCAGTGCGGCGGCGAACGCGGTGCTGGTCAGCTTGTGCTTGAGGTTCTTCACGCGGTCCCTTTTCCGTCTGTGGGGAAGACCCAGGGAGTAATGGGGGATCGGGGAGGGAGAGGCCGGGAAGCGGCCGGAGCCGGAGGGGAAAGAGGGGCCCAGAACTCCTTTTCTCCCTCCCCGGGATGCGCATGAGAACCTAGGGGTCAGAGCCTTAGAGCCTGCTGAGAGGCCGGAGGGCGGGAAACCGGGCCCTGAAAGGCGTCCGCGAGGGCGTCGGCCTCCGAATAACCGGGGACCTGCGGGTACGTCCCCGTGCCCGAGGCGGCGGTGCGCGCGGTCTCCACAGCGCTGTGGACGGCCGCACGGAACAGCAGCGAACCGGTGCTCACCCGGGCGACGCCCGCCCGCGCCAGCCCGCCGAGGGCGCTCGGATCACGCGGGGCGAGCACGTTCAGCGGGAGCGGGACATCGTGCGCCAGACGGGCGATGGCCGCCTCGTCGGCCAGCCCGGGCACGAAGATGCCGTCGGCACCGGCGCCACGGTAGGCGCGGGCGCGCTCGAAGGTCGCATCGACACGCTCCCGCGCTCCGGCCGCCTCCCCGTGCGCCCCGCCCGTCGGCTCCGGCGGACGCTCGGACAGCCACCCCGACAGCCACCAGGTGTCGGTCCGGGCGTTGAGGAAGAGCGAGGGCGCGGCGTCCTTCACGGCCCGCAGGAGCGCGCACTGCTCGTCGATCCCGGCCAGGGTGTCGCCGCGCCCGTCCTCCAGGTTGATCCCCGCGATCCCGAGGCAGGCCAGTTCCGCCGCCACGGCGGCGACCTCGTCCGGCCGCCCGCCGAACCCCGCCTCGATGTCCACGGTCACCGGCACGTCGAGCCGTGCCAGCCCCCGGGCAAGGGCGAGGGTCTCGTCCCGGGTGGTTCCGGCCGCGTCCGGCTTCCCGGCGGCGGAGGCGATGCCCAGGCTGGTCGTCCCGATCGCCGGGAAGCCCGCGCGCGCGAGCGCCGAGGCCGAGGCGTGGTCCCAGGCGTTCGGCAGGACGAACGGTTCCCCCGGCCTGTGCAGGGAGCGGAAGGTGTCAGCGTGACCGTGCATGGAGGACCCCCATCGCCATGGCGAGTGCGTGGTCGGAACCGGGGCAGGGCCGCTCACCGGCCCCGAAGGACAGGGGCGGCGGCTCGCCGGGTCCGCCGCCGTCTCCCGAGTAGCGCTCGGGGGCGAACCGGTCCGGCGCCGCATAGACGTCGGGGTCCCGATTGGCCGCCGCGAGGTCCAGGAGCACGAGGGCGCCCTCCGGGACCGGCACACCGCCGACGTGCGCGGCCCCGACGGCGGTCCGCTTCAGCACGGGTGCGGGAGGCGACAGCCGCAGGGCCTCCGTCAGCAGGGCCCACGCGTCGTGCCCGCCCTGTTCGGCCCGGCCGACCCCTTCCCCGCCTTCGCGGTCGAGCACCGTACGGATCAGCCCCGCCGTCGCGTCGCACGTCTGGACGAGCAGGCACACCCGCTGGGCCGCCTCCTCGGGGGCGGTGTCGGGGAGCAGGCGCACCAGGGTGCGCACGCCCGCGTCCGCCCGCTCCACCCGTCCCTCCTCCGTACCCGGGAAGTAGGCGGAGGCGACGTCCCGGACCGCCGCCACGGCCCCCGGAACGTCGCCCTCGGGAACCCCCAGGGCGGCGGACAGGACGGCGACAGGGACGTAAGGCGCCTGGTCCGGCCCGGCCGAGCGCGCGCGGCCCTCGGCCTGCTTCCGCAGCTCGGACGGGGCCGGGCCGGACAGCAGCGCCGAGGCGAGCGCCCGGCGGCGGCGGTGCTCGTCCCCGTTGCTGAACCGGGTGGCGCGCCTGCGCAGCCAGGCGAGCGACGGTGTGGAGGCGGCGCCGTCCGGCGCCTCCGGGGGAGCGGGAACCACGAAGCCGGGGTCGCTGAGGACCGCGCGGACCCCGGCGTGGCGCTCGACGCGGATGGTGGTCGTCATGGCGGTGAGGCTAGGCGCGGGACGTTTCGGCGGCCGCCGAAACGTGCTCCGGTTAGCGTGGAGTGTGCTCACCACGACGCAGCCCACCACAGGCGAGGGGACCGAGCCCGATCTCGCCGCCCTGGCGTCCCTCCTCGCCGACCGGACCAGGGCGTCCTTCTGCACGGCCCTGCTGGACGGGCGGGCCTGGACGGCGGGCGAGCTCGCCCGGCATGCGGGCGTCGCCCCGTCCACCGCCAGCGAGCACCTGACCGCTCTGGTCGGCGCGGGGCTGCTGGCCGAAGTGCGGCAGGGGCGGCACCGGTACGTGCGGCTGGCCTCGCGCGAGACCGCCGAGCTGATCGAGGCCATGTCGGCCGCGGCGCCCAAGGCCGCGCCGCCGCGCGGGCTCACGGCCGTGCACCGATCGAACGCCCTCGCGCGCGGCCGGACCTGCTACGACCACCTCGCCGGAGCGCTGGGGGTGGCCGTCGCCGAGGCCGTGACCGAGCGGGGCTGGATCGACTGGGAGGACGGCCCCTCGCTCACGGCCGGGGGCCGTACCGGCCTGGCCGGACTCGGCGTGGAGCTGCCCGCCCGGACGCGGCGCCCACTCGTCCGCTCGTGCCTGGACTGGACCGAGCGGCGCCCGCACGTGGCCGGGGCCGTCGGGGCGGCCCTGTGCTCACGCGCGCTGGAGGCGGGGTGGCTCGTCCGCCCAGGGGGCGGACGAGCCGTGCGGGTCACGGCCGAAGGCCGTGCCGTCCTCGCCGGGGCCCTGGGCGTGCCCGACGGGGTCCTGGAGTCAGCAGGCGCATGAGACCCCGGCGGGGGCGACCAGCGGGTCGGCCGGACGCCGGTCCACGCCCGCGGCGGTCTCGGTGGGGAACCCCTCGCGGGTCCAGTACTCGATTCCGCCGATCATCTCCTTGACGCGGTAGCCGAGCCGGGCGAAGGCCAGAGCGCCCCGGGCGCCGCCGTCGCAGGCCGGGCTCCAGCAGTAGACGACCACCGGGGTGGCCCGGTCGATGAGGCCGGGGGCCAGCTCGGCCGCCTGCGCGTAGGGGATGTGCACGGCGCCGGGCACGTGCCCGTGGTCCCAGGCCTCCCGGTTGCGTACGTCCACCACGGTGAAGCCCGGGGCGCCCTCCGCCATGGCGGCGTGCACGTCGCTCGGGTCGGTGTACAGGGACAGGCGGGCGGCGAAGTGGGCCTCGGCCACGGCGGGGTCGGCGGAGGTGCGCAGGACCGGGTTCACGGCGGCCGAGGTGTCGGTGTTCGTCATGATGAACACGCTATGGCTCTCTGACCTGCGAAGACCAGGGGCGTTCAACGGTGTTCGGGCCGATCGGCCGTGAAAGGCGCGGTATTCATGGGGCATGACCGTTGAATCGCTGGACGCCACCGATCTGCGCCTGTTGGAGGCGCTCCAGGCCGACGGGCGGGCCGGGTACGCCGAGCTCGCGCGGGCCGTGTCGATGTCCCCGAGCGCCGTCGCCGAGCGGGTGCGGCGGCTGGAGGCGTCCGGGGTCGTCTCCGGGTACCGGGCGGTGGTGGACCCCGAACGGGTCGGGCTGCCGGTGATGGCGTTCGTCCGCCTTCGGTACCCGACCAACAACTACCGGCCCTGCCACGAGCTGATCGACACGACCGCGGAGATCGCCGAGGCGCACCACGTGACGGGCGAGGAGTGCTTCATCCTCAAAGTGCGCACCCGGTCGATGCGCCACCTGGAGGAGGTCGTCGGCCGCATCGCGAGCCTGGGGCCGGTGACGACCAACGTGGTCTTCTCCAGCCCGCTGGAGGGGCGGCCGCCCACGGATGCGTTGAACACCTCGAACACCTCGTCCTGACGGGCGGTCCGCCTCGTCGTCCTGCGTCTCTCCGGCCGCTTGGCTACTCCGTGTCGATCCGGGCGACCGACCCCGACTCCAGGGCCGTCCACACGGCTCCCTCCTCGCCCACGGCGAGGCCGTGCGGCTCCGAACCCGGGGTCGGCAGGTCGTACTCGGTGACCTTCCCGTCGCCGTCGATGGAACCCACCCGGTTCGCGCCCCACTCGGTGAACCAGAGCCTCCCGTCCTCGGACGGGGCGATCGCGTGCGGCCGGGACGACGGGTCGGGCAGGGTGAACTCCGCCACTTCGCCGCCGGGGGTGATCCGCCCGATGGCTCCGGCGCCGATCTCGGCGAACCATACGTTTCCGTCCGGGCCGGAGGCGATCCCGACCGGGGCGGCGTCGTCGGTGGGCAGTGGGTGAACGGTCACCTCGCCGTCGAGGGTGAGCCGTCCGATCGCGTTGCCCTGGTTGAGGGTGAACCAGAGGGCGTCGTCGGGCCCGGCGGTGATGGCGGACGGAAAGCCGCCCTTCACCGGAAGCTCGACGTGGGTGACCGTGCCGTCCGGGGCCACGCGCCCGATCCGGTCGGTGTTCATCTCGGTGAACCAGACGGTGCCGTCCGGTCCGGTGCAGATGCCGTAGGGGCCGCAGTCCGGCGTGGAGCCCGGGTGGTCGGTGAGGTCGCCGTCCTCGGTGAGGCGCCCGATGCGGTGGTCGCCGAACCGGGTGAACCACAGGGCCCCGTCGGCGCCCTCGGTGATGACCGTGGGTCGGGAACCCTGGGGCCCGGCGGTGTGGGTGACCACGGTGCCGTCGGGCTCCAAGCGCGCGATCTCGGCGGAGCCGACCAGCGTCACCCACAGGGCGCCGCCCGGTCCGCGCGTGATCCCGTACGGTTCCGCACCGGGGGCCCCGACCGGGAACTCCTGCACTGCCGGGCGATCGGTGTTCTGCATTGTGCTCCGCTCTCGGTGGATCCGGACAGGGACACCCTGTCCCTACACCTGCCGGGCGCCGTCGGCCACTCCTTTTCGCGGGGCGCCGGGGCGCCCGGATGTCGCGGCCTCGGGCGCCGACCGTTCCGGGGTCAGTCGGTGAGATCGGCGGGCAGCAGCGCCGCCAGGCGCTCGGGGTCGGAGATGATGTCGAAGTGGCGCACCTTGCCGCCGCTGATCGTGTACGAGCTCAGGGCCCGCGGCTTGCCGCCGGTCATGTCCAACAGGCCGGCAGCGCCGTTGACCAGCACCGGGACCGCCTCGATCGGGCCGAACGCGCGGTGGAAGCCGATCGCCGAACGGGCGATGCGGGCGGCGCCGCTGAGGACGCGCAGCGGGTGCACGCCGTCGTCGTTGCGCAGCTCCAGGTCCGGGTCGAGCATGCTCAGCAGGGCGTCGGTGTCACCGCCGCGCGCGGCGCTGAGGAACGCGTCGACCGCCATGCGCTGGGCCACCGGGTCGGGGTCGGGCTCCACGGAGGAGTCCTTCACCCGGCGGCGCCCCCGGCTCGCCAGCTGCCGCGTGGCCGGGACCGAGCGCTCCACCACGGGGGCGATCTCCTCGAACGGCACCGCGAACATGTCGTGCAGCACGAACGCCAGCCGCTCGGCGGGGGCGAGCTGCTGGAGGACGACCAGCATCGCGTAGCCGACCGTGTCGGCCAGCTCGGCCTGCTGCTCGGGCCCGGCGGGCTCCGCGGCGGTGACGACGGGGTCGGGGAGGCGCTCGGGGGCCTGGTCCGGGAACGGGTCCTCGCGGCGGGAGGTGCGCGAGCGGAGCATGTCGAGGCAGATGCGGCCGACCACGGTGGTCAGCCACGCGGCGAGGTCGTCGATGGAGGTGTCGTCGGTGCGGGTGAGGCGCAGCCACGCCTCCTGGACGGCGTCCTCGGCCTCGGAGAGGGAGCCCAGCATCCGGTAGGCGACGGAGTTGAGGCGGGAGCGGTGCTGCTCGAAGCGCTCGGCCAGAAAATCTTGGTGGTCCACTGTCACACCCCATCGTCTGCGTCCGTCTTCATGGGTGACGGAGAGAAGACCCCCGCCTCCGCGGCGGGGCACCCCATGAGGAGAACAGATGGAAATGCGCTTCGACGACCCCATGGCGGCCATGCCGGGCATGTACGAGGCTATCCAGCCGATCATGAAGATCATCCACCAGGGCGGTGTCCCCCGGAAGACGCTGGAGCTGGTGCACCTGCGGGGCAGCCAGATCAACGGGTGCAGCTTCTGCGTGGACATGGGGGTCAAGCAGCTCAAGCAGGCCGGGGAGACCGACGAGCGGCTGGCGACGGTGGCGGCGTGGGCGGAGGCCCCGTACTTCACCGAGGCCGAGCGGGCGGCGCTGGAGCTGGCCGAGGTGGCGACGCGCCTGGCCGACCACAACGGGCAGGCCGTCCCCGACGAGGTCTGGAACGCGGCGGCGAAGCACTACGACGAGCGGCAGCTCGGGTCGATCGTGCTGATGGTCGGGCTGACCAACTTCTTCAACCGCATCAACGCCACGGTGCAGATCCCGGCCGGAACCCCGATTCCGGCCTGAGCGAGCCTGAGCCCCGGGGATCCCGGGGAAGCCTGCGGGGGCCACCGGGTCCGGGCCGAGAGGACGGCGGCCGGGACCCGGTGACAGGACCGNGGCGGCTGTGGGTACGGGAAGCCGCCGCCGCCGTTCTTGCGCCGGTGGTCGGATTTCCCGTCACCAGGAACGTATTGATGGTGGAGGGGCGTGGCCCTCAGGTAGTGCCCCCACACCGCCCGTTGCTTGTGAGCTCCCTTGCTTGGCGGGCCCACTCACCCCCCAACGTGCCGCTGTGGTGAATGGCGCGCAGTCGTCCGCCCTGCCTGCCGCCCTGTCTGCGCGGCCCCTGCTCACGGGCCTTCGGCACGCGCCTCGACGAGTTCGATCCCGATCGCGACCACGCCCAGTGCCTCGCGTTCGGGCGGGTAGATCTCCCGGATGTTGCGGAGCTGGTCGGCCTTGGAGGCGTTCGGGTTGACCGACGAGACCGGCTCGTGCTCGAACATCTCGTCAAAGGTGTCGTAGCGCGCGATCCGTGTGATCCGCGTGAGCACTTCCTGGTTGCGGCACGTGAACCGGAGGAGGTCGCCTTCCTTCAGCCGTTTGCGGCTGCTGTCGTCGACCTTGATCTCGGTCGTCTTCCCGCCCGAGGCGATCAGATCGAAGTAGCGCGCCATCTCGTGCGCGCGGGGGCGCTGGTCGAGGTCGGCGGGCCGGTTGGTCATGAGTCGTCCGAGTTCCTTGACTGTGAAGCTTCGGAAGAAGTGCTTCGGATCGGTGAGCGGCTCGCCGACGAGCAGGCCAGGGCCCACCAGCGGTCGCCGGTCGGCGAGTCGTGCCAGATGACGTGATCGTCACGGGAGGCTGCACAGCGTCTCGCACCTGGGACGGAGGCGTCGTGGGTTCGTATGTCAGCGACGCGTAGCCGCTGCGCTGATCGACATCCGCCGCCGGAGATCCGCTGTGGATGGATCTTGGCGGCCCTTGCGGTGGCGCTGTCGGCCGTCAGGCGTGTGCAGGGTCGCCGTGAGAGGCGGCGACGGCAAGAGCGGGGTGGTTCCCCGGCCCTGCTTGCCGTCCGGCGGGTTCCTCGCGGTCCGGGTGGGCGGTGCGCGGGCGGGTGCGGGCTTGCGGGGACTGGCCGCGGGCGCCGGGATTCGGGCATGCAGGACACAGGTCGGGCGGTCGGGGCGTCGGGCGCGGTGAAAAGGCCCGTTCAGGGGTGATCGGGTGGCGGAACCGCCACTGTCGACGGCCCCGGGCAGGGTACCGGGGGCGGGGCGGTCCTGGTCGGGTGGCCTATGCGGCCTTGCCTAGAGACCCGTCCTCGTCATCCCGCCCCGACTCCTTGCCCGTCTGGTGTTTTCCGGTGCGGGCGTGGTGGCGGCGGGCCCGGTAGTGGGCCTCCAGGCGGCGCATGTGCTTCTCGCGGTTGTGCCGCCCGCACAGGAGCTGGGCGTTGGCGGCCGAAGTGGTGCCGCCCTCCCACCATTCGGTGCGGTGGTCGCCCTGGCACCACCGGGCCGGAACCGAGCACCCTTCCTCCCACTGGCAGGTCCCGGCGGTGGCGCCGAGGGCCTGGAGGAGCGGGGCGGGGAAGGTGCGGCGGGCCCGCCCGATGTCGACCAGCCCTTTGACGGGGTCGGTGACCACGCGGCGCAGCACGCAGTCCGAGGTGAACGCCCGTGCGGCGGACGGGGGGAGGAGGCGGCCCCGGTCGGTGGTGGCGGGCCCGGCCCCCTCGGCGAGGAGCAGCGAGTCCAGGGGGACCACCAGGTTCACCTGCGGGCGGGACAGCCCTCGACGCCGCTTGCCCTCTGCCTCCGTGTCGGGGCGGGGTGCGGCCAGCGCGGCGGCGGCGTCCGACCCCTCCTCAGCCACCGGGACCGGCAGGCCCTCGGCCAGCAGCCGGTTCTCGCAGAGCTGGACCAGGGCGTCGAAGCGGCGCTGCTTGATCGTGCGCCCGTCCCCGGGCGGGGCCGTGTGGGCATCGACGGCGGTGCGGATGATCTCCTCGGACGCGGTGTCCCCCCATGCCTGGAGGGTGAACCCGAAGGCGTCGGTGGTGTAGTCGGCGCCCCGGGTGTCGTAGGCCTGGCGGTGGCGGTCCTCGTGCTCCCGGGGGTCGATGCGCTGGGGGAGCTGGCTGCCGATCCGCTTGAGGGTCCGGTCAGTGACCCCCTTTTCGGCGGCCTGGACCATGATGTCCTCGGCCTTGGACCGGTAGTCGGCCGCGTCCGGGTACAGCTCCGTGCACCGCCCGGCCACGGCCTTCTCCGACAGGTCCATGGTCAGCGCGAGTTGGGCGAAGCCGATGCGCCCCTCCTCAGCCGCCGCGACGGCCCGGGGGTAGTCGTCCAGGTGGTCGGCCACGGTGGTGATGGCGTTGGCCTGGGCGGCGGAGCGGCCGTGCTCGCGCAGGAGCCCGGCCACGGTGGTGTGGCCGGACCCGGCGAGGGCGCCGGTGGTGCGGATGCGGGCGGCCAGCCGGGCCAGGGCCAGGTCGAGCGAGCCGAGCCCGGCGGCCAGCACGGCGAGCAGGTCGCACAAAAGGTGCTGGGCCCCGGAGGGGAAGTCCTCGGCAAGCGCGCCCCGGGCTTCGCCCAGGACACCGGTGAGCCCGGCCTGGATGCGCTGGGCGCGCGATCCGGGCGGGGGCCCTCCGGGGTGCTTCTCGCTTGCCATACTCCCAACGTTAGAACAGGGGTACGACAGGTGGGGGGCGGATCTCGAACCTGTGGGAAAACCACGAAACCCCAGGTCAGGTGATCCAGAGTTCAGCCGAGGAGTCCGATGGCGTAGGCGGTCAGGAGCATGCCGAGCACCGTGCATGCGTGTCGGGTGTTCTCCCAGCGGCGGCTGCCCTCAAGGGGGCCGGGGCGCCGGAGGCGCCTTCGGAAAATGGGTCTCTTCCTCCTCTTGGCCACCGGACCGGGGCGGGCGGGCGTGCTCGGTTGGGGAAGCGGTCCGCGCTCTTCGGGTGACGGGCGGGAAGGCGTCGCGTTCGGTGCTTGGGG
>NZ_ANBH01000336.1 GCF_000341185.1 Nocardiopsis chromatogenes YIM 90109 | reverse complement strand
TGAAGCGTCGGCCCTTGGGGGCGGCCAGGACGGTCCGGATGCGCGGGTTGGGCCCGGTGGCCGTGTGGGCGGGGGCCTTGTCGGTGTTCATGGCACCGGTGGTTCCTTGCGTTCGATGTGGGCGGACGTGGGGAAGCGTGGGCGGCGGGTTCGTGGCCGCCCGCCGGTGGTGTGGTGGGGGGGCTGCGGCCGCCCCTTTGCTGCCCGGGGACCTGCGGG
>NZ_ANBH01000335.1 GCF_000341185.1 Nocardiopsis chromatogenes YIM 90109 | reverse complement strand
CAAGCCCAAGATCAGCCCGCGCTGGCTGGGGCCGACCATGCTCACGTTCGGCATCGCCGGCGTGCTGTGGATCGCCACGTACTACATCGCCGGTGTGGACGGGAAGATCCCGTTCATGGCGGACCTGGGCAACTGGAACCTGGCCATCGGCTTCGGCGGGATCATCATCTGCGTCATCTTGTCCACACGCTGGCATTGACCCCGTTTCCCCTGCCCAGTAGGGGGAATCGGACGTTTGTCCACAACCCGGCACGGTTCTGTCCACATGGTTGTCCACAGGCTGTGAGGTTCCACTCGCGGCGGCGCTGCGGGCCCCGGCCCCTGCCCTGAACCGACCATCGTGCGGCCGTGCCCCGCACGCGCGCAGGTCCGCCCTCCCGGACACGGCGAAGGGGCGGGACCCGCGTCCCGCCCCTCATCGGTCCGGACCGCTCAGGCGGCCCCGACCGCGCCGAACAGCGCCACGGCGCTCGCGACCACCACGGCCGCGACCACCAGCGCCCACCCGGCGGCGACCAGCAGGTGCACCGTCCCCGAGCGGGAGCCGCTCCCGGGGCGCCCCTGGCCGCCCCGGGGCAGGTAGCCGAACCCGGCGCCCAGCACCAGACCGGTGAGCAGGCCGCCCACGTGCGCGGTCCAGGCGATGTTCAGCCCCGGCAGGAACGTGATCACCAGGTTCACCGCCAACAGCAGCAGGACGAACCGGGTGTCCAGGCCGAGCCGCCGACCCAGCACCAGCACCGCGCCGAACAGGCCGAACACCGCACCCGAGGCGCCCACCGACAGCTGCGGCTCGACGGTGCCGGTCGCCAGCACCGTCACGGCGGTCACCAGCACGGTGACCGCCGATCCGCCGAGGGCGCTGAGCACCCACAGCGCCACGTACCGCACGTGCCCCAGCCAGGCCTCCAGCTGCCTTCCGACCACGTACAGCGCGAACCCGTTGAAGAACAGGTGCATGAGCCCGCCGTGCAGGAACGCGGCGGTGATCATCCGGTACCACTCGCCGGTGAAGACCGCGGCCAGGGCGTTCATCCCGAACGCACCGGTGATGTTCGGGTTCACCGTCTGCAGCAGGTACCCGGCCGCCATCAGGCCGATGAACGTCCAGGTGGCGTACGGGGCCGCGGTCGGGCGCCCGCCGAAGACCGTGCGCGGGGTGCGCACCCTGCGGTTGGCCTCCGCCACACACTCGGGACACTGGTGGCCCACCGAGGCGTCGTTCATGCAGTCGGGGCAGATGCGCCGCTCGCAGCGGGTACAGGTGATGCGGGCCGGGCGGTCCGGGTGCCGGTAGCACACCGGAGCCGCGCCCGGCCCGGAGGAAGGGGTGGGGTGTGCGGCCATCCGGGGCCTAGCGCTCGATCTCGACGGACTCGATGACGACGTCCTCGAGCGGGCGGTCCTGCGGGTTGGTGGCGACCTCGGAGATGGCCTGGACGATCTCGGCGCCCTCGGCGACCTCGCCGAAGATGGTGTGCCGGTTGTTCAGCCAGTCCGGGGTGCCCACGGTGATGAAGAACTGCGAGCCGTTGGTGTTGGGCCCGGCGTTGGCCATCGCCAGCAGGTAGGGGCGGTCGAACTTCAGGTCGTCGCGGAACTCGTCCTTGAACTTGTAGCCGGGGCCGCCCCGGCCGTTGCCCAGCGGGTCGCCGCCCTGGACCATGAAGTTCTCGATGACCCGGTGGAAGATCGTCCCGTCGTAGAGCCTGCCGCTGCTCGGCTTGCCCGTGGTGGGGTCGACCCACTGCTTGGTGCCCTCGGCGAGCCCGATGAAGTTGTCGACCGTCTCGGGGGTCTTGTCCGCGAAGAGCGTGACGACGATCGTCCCCTTGTTGGTGTTCAGCCGCGCCTTGGGCCGGCCGTTGACGTCGGTCACCCGCGTCCCTTTCCATTGCCGTTGCTTACGCCCCCACCGTACCGGGCGCAGGGCGGGCGTCCCGAAGCCTTCGCCCTCCGGGGCCGTCCGGGCCGCCGCGCCCGACCCCGCCCTCTCGCCCCGCCCGGAACGCCCGGGCGACCTGCGGCGTCAGAGGGAAGAGGGGAGGGAGTGGGAAGCGTGTTGAACGCCCGGTGTCCGCCTTGAGACACCTATGTTGATATAACGCGCGTATAACGCCCGTTCAGCCCCACCCCGGCGAAGGGGCGATCGCCGGTGTGGGCGGCATGACCCCGCCCGGACGCATGGAAACCGGCGCGAGCGGGCAGGGGGTTGTCCATATCCTTCGGAGAAAGGGAGTTCACCGTGGCCATCCAGATGAAGCGTCGCAAGGCGGAGATGGACGCGGAGGCGGCCATGGCGCGTCTTCAGGACCTCGCCCGAGAGCAGAGGGAGCGCCTGGGGCCCTACGCCGACCAGGCACGGGCAGGCGCCGAACGCGGCCTGCTGCGCGCCCGCGGCTGGACCGCGCCGCGCCTGGAGACCGCCGCGCTGCGGGTCGAGGACACCGTCGCTCCGCGCGTGGCCGACCTGCTCACGACCGCCGCCCAGCGGGTGGAGCCGAACCGGACCCGCCNCCCGGCCCCGCCACGGCGGCCGCCGCGTGCCCAAGGCCGTGGTGTTCGTGGGGGTGGCCGCACTCGGCGCCGCCGCGGTGTACGGCGCCATCCGGCTGCGCAAGGCCGCCCAGGACGCCGAGTGGCAGGAGAACCTGGACCAGGCCCGCGAGCAGGTCCGCGAGACCCGCGAGCAGGTCCAGACCAAGGCCCGCGAGGCCAAGGAGGCCGCGAAGGCCAAGACCGAGGAGGTCGCAGGCGTCGGCGCCGGCCCGGAGGCTGACGGCGTCGCGAAGAAGTAGCACGGGCCGTGGGCCCGGGACGACGGGGGCCGCCGCACCGAAGGTGCGGCGGCGCCGTCGTTTCACGACGGGACCGGAAGCCCGGACCGGACCGAGCACGGCGTCCATTCCGGGGCCGTTCCAAGGCCGTTCCGGCCGTTCCGGACCACCCCGGCGGCCCTTAAGGCAGCGTTGTCGACCGCCGGGCGTGCGGACGGTCGCCGTGGTTGGGCAACGACGGGACCAGCAGGTACCCCGCTTAAGGCTGCTTGCCGAGCGGCAGGCCGCCGGGGTGCAAGGAAAAGCAGCAGCGACGACCAGGGCAGGTGGCCCTTCCGACAGCGTCGCCGTTTGCCGGGCGTGTACGTGGTCGCCGGAAGAACAGCGACGAAGGAGGCCAGCAGCCCTTCCGGCAGCGCCGTCGGGTAGCGGGCGTGCGGACGGTCGCCGCGAACAGCGACGGCCGAGCAGGTGCCCCGCTCACCGCTCCCGGCCGGGCGACGGGTTGGCGGGGTGCAAGGGAGAGGGCGGCGACGAAACAGGTCGGTGGCCCTTCCGGCAGCGTTGCCGGGTGGCGGGCGTGTGCGCGATTACTGTTCTCGGCGGCGACGGGGCCAGCTGGTG
>NZ_ANBH01000334.1 GCF_000341185.1 Nocardiopsis chromatogenes YIM 90109 | reverse complement strand
CTTAAGGCTGCTTGCCGGGCGGCGGGCCGCCGGAGTGCGAGGCAGAGGGCGGCGACGGGGTGAGCGGGGCGGTTCCCGGGCCCTGCCTGCCGGGCGGCGGGCCCCTCGCGGTCCGGGAGGGGCGGCGCGGCCCCGGGGTTCGCGCTCTTCGGCACCCGGGGCGGCCCCCTGGCCCGCACTCCAACACCCACCATGGCCGTGACCTGGGTGAACACTCCGCGTTAAGTGCGGGCGGGGCCGGGAAACACGCCCAACGACGTTCCCAGCGCCCCCGGAGCGACGAACACCGCGATACCAGAACAGGTTCTCGAAACGAAATGCCCTTTTTCTGTCTGATTGGGGTGTTCGGCTCGGGCGCGGGGGCGGGCGCGGGACCGCCCGGACCCCTCCACCGGGCTCCCCGGGCCCGCGCGGGACCGATATCGGCTACACGCAGTGACACCAAGCCCGGCAAACGGCCCGGGCGTACCGTTTAGGGGTCTTCTGGCGCCGGATCCCGTTCGGGTATCGCGATGAACGCACGCCCGCACTGTTCGCCGGGCCGCCCCGGCCGTCGAACAGGGCGCGCGAGGCGCCCCGGCGCCCGGGAAACCGGGCGAAGCGGACACCGGGCCGGTAACAGCCTGACCGGAACCCGCCTTCCGGACCCGCGAGCACCCCCCGGGGCATCCTGCGCGGCGGAACCGCTGCGAGACCGCCGATCGCGTGGCGGTTCCACCACCCAGGACCACCGAACCCCTCCCCGCGTGCCCGTAATGCCCGGAATGCGTGCCGACGATCCGCCCCTCCACGCCCGGGCACCGGCCCGGCGGCCGCCACGAACGCGGGCGAGCACCCGCCCGCCCGGCCGCGCCGCCCCGCCCGGACCGCGAGGGGCCCGCCGGACGGCAGGCAGGGCCCGGGAACCACCCCGCTCACACCGTCGCCGCCCAACACGACGACCACCCGCGCGCCCACCGCCCGGCAACGGTGCGGCGAGGGCCACCGACCTCCGTCGTCGCCGCCCTCCACCTTGCGCTCCGGCGGCCTGTCGCCCGGCTGGGGCCGTGAGCGGGGTACCAGCCGAACCCTCCCCCGCCGGCCACGGTGACCGCGCACTCCATGTACTCGTCGGTGCTGCCGTGGGCCTCTCCCTCACCTCATGTTCGGCGCTGCTGTGACCCGGGACTCATTCGACGGCCTTCACAGTAGACAGACTTGTCTGTCTATACTCCTTTCATGACGACCCCACCCACCATCGCCCCGTCCGCGGCGGGCGGGGCGGCTCCGGCCGTCGGGGCCCTTCGGCTCGCCGCGTCCGGGATGGCGCTCATCGCCGCCGCCTACGGCATCGCCCGATTCGCCTACGGCCTCTTCGTGCCCGCCTTCCGGGACGAGTTCGGGCTCGGGGCGGCGGCCGCCGGGCTCATCGCCTCCGGAAGCTACGCCGCCTACTGCGCCGCGATCGCCGCCTCTATGCTCCTCTCCGGCCGCCTCGCCCCCCGCCGTGTCGCCGTGGCCGCAGGGGCCCTGGCCACGGTGGGGACCGCCCTGGTCGCCGCCGCCCCCTCGCCCCCCGTCCTCGCCCTGGGCATCCTCATCGGGGGCGCCAGCACCGGTCTGGCCTCACCGCCCCTGGCCGAAGCCGTCGCCCACCACCTCGCCCCCTCCCGCAGGGACCGCGTGCAGAACGTCGTCAACGCCGGAACCGGGGTCGGCGTGGCGGTGTCGGGCCCGGTCGCCATGGTCGCCGGTGCCCACTGGCGCCCGGCCTGGCTCGCCTTCGCCCTGCTGGCCCTCGCCGCCACCATCTGGGTCGCCCGGACGGTGCCGCCGGGGCCGACCCGGAACGGGGGACCGGCGGGGGCGGGGGGAGAACGGTCGGCCCTCGCAGCGCTGCTGCCCGACCCGCTCCTGCGCNTCCCCCCCGCCGCTGCCGCCATGGGCGCGGCCGCGTCGGCCGTGTGGACCTTCGGGCGCGACCTCGCCGTCGCCGAGGCCGGGCTCGGGCCCACCGCATCCGTGGCCATGTGGACCGTCCTGGGCGCCGCCGGAACCCTTGGGGCGTTCACCGGCGAGCTCGCCTGTCGGGCGGGCCTCCGGCGGGCGTGGGCCCTGTCCATGCTCGCCCTGGCCGCCGCCACCGCCGCACCGGCGCTGGTGCCCGCCGTCGCACCCGCGGCGGCCACCCCGGCCGCGTTCGCCGCGGCCGCCCTGTTCGGCGCCGTCTACACCGCGCTCACCGGGCTGCTGCTCCTGTGGGGCATCCGCCTGTACCCGGACGCCCCCTCGTTCGGGGTGGGTGCGGCCTTCCTGATGATCGCCGCCGGTCAGACAGCCGGGGCGCCGCTGGCCGGGCTCGCCGCCGACACGTGGTCGCTCACCGCCGCGTTCGTGCTCGCGGCCGTCGCCGCCGTGCTCGGCGCCCTCATCCGCCCGCGGGCCGGTGCGCGGCGATGAGCGCCTCCGCCGCGCCGCGCGCCGCGCCCATCGCCCGCGCGCGGCCGTCCACCACGGCGGCCACGGTCGCCCCCTCGAACACGGTGAAGAGCTGCTCGGCGAGGGCCTCGGCTTCGCGCACACCGAGGTCGGCCGACAGTTCACCCAGGTAGGAGCGCATCCACCGCTTGTGGTCGGCGATGACGCGCCGCCCGGGATGGCCGGGGTCGGGCAGCTCGGCGGCGGCGTTGACGAAGGCGCACCCGCGGTAGGCCTCGACCTCCCCCTCCAGCCAGGCGTCGAGGGTGTCCAGGACCGCCGCGATCCGCGCCTCGGGCCCGGTGCGGGCCCCCCCCGCCGCTACGAGGCGCTCCCGCCACCGGCGGTCGCGCCCGCGGAGGTAGGCCGCGACGAGTTCGTCCTTGGAGCCGTAGTGCTTGTACAGGGTCATCTTCGCCACGCCCGACCGGGCAATGACGGTGTCGACGCCGGTGGCGCCGATCCCGTTCTCGTAGAACAGTTCGGAGGCCGTGTCCAGGATCCGCTGCGCCGCCGGGCTCTGGGCCCGCCGCTCGTCGGCCGCGGCCTCCGCCGTCCCCGCCGCCTCCGCCGTTCCGTGCACGCTCATCGGCCGTCCCCTCGTCCGTCCTCGTCCGGCTCCCGCGGCCCTTCCGCTCCGCTCGGAACCGTCTCTTGACTATACAGACCCGTCTATTCATCATCCTTGTACAGACAAGTCTGTCTACCCAGATGGACGCCGGACACGTGAGGGAGACCGATATGGACCCACTCGCCCGCCCCTGCCGACGCCTGGCCGCCGCACTCGCCCGGTTCCACCGCGACCTCGACCGCGGCCTGGCGCTCATGCACTCCTCCGGCGCACCGCCGCCCGCGGCGCCCCGCACCCCGGGATCCGCGGCCGCCCGGGTCAGCCGTCCTTCACGGGACGCCAGGTGAGCGGGTACCGCCACCGGCCGCCCATCAGCGCCACCAGGCCCGCGATGGCCGGAAGGAAGAGCCACCCCATCAGCATCAGCATCGCCGCGAGCGCGGGCAGCACGAGGAAGAACAGCCCGAACCCGATGATCGATCCGACGACCACGGTGAGCTGGTAGTTCAGCGCCTCCATCGCGTGGCGGCGCACGAAGGGCGAGGTGTTCCCGCGCAGCAGCAGGACCAGCAGCGGTCCGACGGGGAGCATCAGGTACCCCGACGCGTGCGCGGCCCCCGCCCAGACCTTGTCCTCCCCGGACGGCGGGGCCTCGGGGGCCGCGGGCGCCTGCGGCATGTGCGGCGCCGCCGCGGCGGAGGACCCGGGCACCGCCAGGTCGCGGAAGAGCGGCTCCAGCTCGGCGGGGAACTTGGCCTTCATCGCCACGGCGAGGCGCTCGTCGAGCTCCTCCTCGTCCAGGCGGCCGTCGGCGTAGGCCTCCTGCAGGCGCTCCGCCGCCTGGTCCCGGTCGGCGTGGGTGAGCCTGACCTGGGGGACCTGGCCCGGACGCGGGATCGGATCATGCACGGCCACGTTCACTCCTCCGCTCGCCGGACCGCCCCTGCCCTTCCATCATGCCCGCGCCGACTCACGCGCCGCATCGGGGATGGCCCTGACACGACCCTGAACCGGCGGGATCTCCGGCCCCACATGGGGAACGGGGGGCGGTCCCGGGTTTCAGCGTATCCACGGACACCGCCCCCCGCCATCGCCGGGCGCACCTCACTCGGGCCCGGGCTCCAGCAGGACGAAGTCGGCCCCGGCCGGGTCGGTGCACACGGACAGGCGGCCCACGCCCGGGGCGTCGTCGGGCCCCATCATCACGCCGCCCCCGGCGGGCTCCACCGCCGCCGTCGCCGCGGCGCAGTCGTCGACCTGGAACACCGGGTGCCAGTCGGCGTCGCCCCCGGTCAGCTGCAGGTTCTCGGCGGGCATCTCCATCATGCCGCCGTGCATCCGCTCCGGCCCCGCACCGGCCGGGGTGAGCAGTGTGTACGTGCCCCCGCCGCCGGGCAGCTCGGTGTCCTCGAAGGACCAGCCGAAGACCTCGGTGTAGAAGGCCCGCGCACCGGCCGCGTCGGTGGTCCACAGCTCGGCCCAGTTGAGGGCGCCGTGGGTGTCGGCGGCCTCGAAGCCCGGGAAGGCCTTGGGCTGCCACACCGCGAAATCGCCGCCCTGGGGGTCGCTGAACTGGGCCAGCGCCCCCAGCCCCATGACGTCCATGGGGGCGGCCCGGACGGTGCCGCCCGCCTTGGCGACCGCCGCCGCGGTCGCCTCGGCGTCGGGCACGGAGTAGTAGACCGTCCAGGCGGGGCGCCCGTCGTCCTCACCGAGCGGGCCGACCGCGCCGACGGTCCGTCCGGCGGACTTGAAGAAGGTGTAGCCGCCGGTGTCGGGGCCGGCCGACTCGGTCTCCCAGCCGAGGACCGACCGGTAGAAGTCGGCGGCGGCGTCGGTGTCGGGCGCGCCGAGGTCGACCCAGCACGGGGAGCCGGACAGGAAGTCGGTGGTGATCATGGCGTGTTTCCTTCGCCGTCGGATCGGTGACCGGTATATCCGGACTGCCTTTGAGTGTGAGCCCCGCCACTGACAATCTCGCCCTACGGGCGGCAAAGACCGGCACCCGTCCGCCAAATCCCCTCCGCACCCCCTCCACCAGGGGCCGTTCGCACCCGCGCAGCCGGGGGGCGTGTCGCCGCCACCGCGTGACACCACCCGGGCGCTTGACATGATGTCATCAATGACGCCATAATGACGTCATGGATTTGACGCCGTTTGTCGACGACCTCCGCCGCCAGCTCCTGACGGCCGCCGAGGCCGGGGGCGAGGACACCCGGGTGATCGCCGAGCGCCTGACCGCGGCCCTGGACCCGGCCGCGCGCCTGGCCCTGCTGGACGCCCTGTCCTCGGCCGCCGACGAGATCACCCGCGACGTCGCCCCCGGCTCGGTCGAGGTGCGGCTGCGCGGCGGGCGGGCCGACTTCATCGTGACGCCACCCCCGGCGGCCCCCTTCGGGCCCGCAGGCGACGCCGCTCCGGCGGCACCGCGACACCACGGTGACGTCACCCCGGAGCCCCCGGCGCCCGCCCGCCCGCTGCCGCAGGAGGCCGACGACGGCGGCACCTCGCGCATCACGCTGCGCCTTCCCGACCGCCTCAAGCCGCGGGTCGAGGAGGCCGCCCGCCTCGAAGGCCTCTCGGTCAACGCCTGGCTGGTCCGCGCCGTCGGCGCGGCCCTCGACCCGGGGGCCGGGGCCGCCGACCGGAACACCGGCCGCCGGGTGGGCCGCGGCTACACCGGCTGGGTCCGCTGACCCGGCCGGGCGCCCCGCCTCCGCCCTGACGCCACCGGGCCGCCCCTGAGCGCCGCCGGGCGCCACCGGGCGCCGACAACCGAACCGACCGCACGCCTTCGGCCCGCGAAGGCGCCCACCACCGCCAGACGGGGAGCCTGTCATGCCCGAATTCTCCACGCCCGAGCCGATCACCGCCGACATCGACCTGGTCGCCGGAGGCGTCCTGGTCAGCGCCACCGACCGGACCGACACCGTCGTCGAGGTCCGCCCCCGCGACCCGGGCAAGGACGCCGACGTCCGCGCCGCCGAGCGNGCGGGGGCGCCCGCCTCTCGGTCGTGTCGCAGAAGTCCTCAGCCCTCGGCCGCATGCTCCAGAAGGGCGTGGTCGACGTGACCGTCGAGCTTCCCGCCCGGTCGCACGTGCACGCCACCAGCGGGTACGGCAACATCCGGTGCGAGGGGCAGGTGGGCACGGCGAGGATCACCACCTCCGCCAGCAACATCACCGTCGACCGGGCGATGGGGAACGCCGAGCTCACCGCCTCGAACGGGTGGGTCCGCGCCGACACCATCGACGGCTCGGCGACGATCAGGAACACCGGCGGATCGATCGCCCTGGGGACGGTCACCGGACCGCTCCGTATGGCCACCTCCCACGGCGACCTCACCGCCGAGCGCACGCTGGAGTCCGTCGAGGCGCGCACGCCCTACGGCGTCATCCGGATCGGCGAGGTGGTCCGCGGGAGTGTGAACCTCCAGACCAACTACGGAGAGGTGGAGATCGGCATCCGCGAGGGCACCGCCGCCTGGCTGGACGCCGACTCCGAGCACGGCACCGTGCACACCTCCCTGGAGGCCGCCGAGGGCCCGGAGTCCTCGGAGGAGACGGTCGAGGTGTACGCCCGCTCGGCCTATGGCGACGTGGTCATCCGCCGCGCCTGACGCCGACCGCCGCACCGCCGGTACGACCCGGCGCCTGTAAGGCCGGGCGCCCCGGAACACCCATCCCGCCGACTCCGCCACCGACCGGGTGCGGGCCCCACCGGGCCCACACCCTCCAGATACATCGGATCATCGGATGAAACGTGCCACGTGCACGGAAGAGAGGACGACATGACACCGCCCCCCGCCCGTACGGCCGTCGCGGCCACCGGGCTCCGCAAGTCCTACGGCGACCAGACCGTGCTCGACGGCATCGACCTGGACATCCCCGCCGGGACCGTCTTCTCCCTGCTGGGCCCCAACGGCGCCGGAAAGACCACTATGGTCAAGATCCTCACCACGCTCATCGGCGCCGACGGCGGCCGGATGCGCATCCTCGGCCACGACCCGGTCCGCGAGCCCGACGCGGTGCGCGCGCAGATCGGCGTCACCGGCCAGTACTCCGCGGTCGACGGCCTGCTCACCGGCGAGGAGAACCTGCGCCTGATGGCCGACCTGCACCGGCTGGGCCGCCGCACCGGGCGCAGGCGCGCCGCCGACCTGCTGGAGCGGTTCGCCCTGACCGACGCCGCCCGCAAACCGGCCTCCGCCTACTCCGGGGGCATGCGCCGCCGCCTCGACCTGGCGATGAGCCTGGTCGGCGACCCGCGCCTGCTCTTCCTCGACGAGCCCACCACCGGACTGGACCCGCGCAGCCGCCGCGGCCTGTGGGACATCATCCGCGGCCTGGTCGCCGACGGGGTCACCGTCTTCCTCACCACCCAGTACCTGGAGGAGGCCGACCGGCTCGCCGACCGGATCGCGGTGCTCGACCGCGGCGCCATCGCGGCCGAGGGCACCGCCGACGAGCTCAAGCGGCGCGTCGCCGGGGGCCACGTGCGCCTGNGCCGGGCGCCCGCCGCGACGACTCCGCGCTGGCCCTGCAGGTCCCCGGCGACACCGGAGTGGCCGGGCTCCGCTCGCTGCTGGCCCGCCTCGACGACGCGGGGATCGCGGTCGGCGAGCTGTCGGTGCACACCCCCGACCTCGACGACGTCTTCCTCGCCCTCACCGGGCACGGCACCGGCGACGGCCCCCACGGCGGCACCGACGCCCCGAACTCCCCCGTCCACGCCCAGCGAAAGGCGGCCTAGCCATGACCGCGCTCACCCACGCCCTCGGCGACTCGGCGACGATGGTCCGCCGCCAGGTCGTGCACATGTGGCGGTACCCGTCCGTGACGCTGATGCTCGTCGGGATGCCGATCCTCATGCTGCTGCTGTTCGTCTACGTCTTCGGCGACGCCTTGGGCACCGGGCTCGGCGGCGCCTCCGGCGGCCGGGCCGCCTACCTCGACTACATCGTGCCCGGCATCCTGCTGATGACGATGGCGTCCACCGCGCAGGGCACCGCCATCTCGGTGGCCATGGACATGTCCGAGGGCATCGTCGCCCGGTTCCGCACCATGGCCATCGCCCGGGTGTCCGTACTGACCGGGCACGTCGTCGGGAGCCTGTTCCAGGCGCTGTTCAGCGTCGCCGTCGTCACCGGGGTGGCGCTGCTGCTCGGGTTCCGCCCGTCCGCCGGTCCGGGGGAGTGGCTCGCCGCCGCCGGGCTGGTGCTCGTGGTCTCCTTCGCGCTGACCTGGCTGACGGTGGCGCTCGGCATCGCGTCCGGGAGTGTGGAGACCGCCGGCAATGTGCCCATGCCGCTGATGTTCCTGCCCTTCCTGGGCAGCGGGTTCGTGCCGACCGACACGCTCCCGGCGGGGCTGCGGTGGTTCGCCGAATACCAACCCTTCACCCCGGTCATCGAGACCCTGCGGGGGCTGCTGATGGGGACGGGGACCGCCGACAGCGCCCCGCTCGCGCTCGGCTGGTGCGCCGCCATCGCCCTGGCCTCCTACCTGTGGGCCAAGAGGCTGTACAACCGCGACCCCTCGGTGTGACCGCCCCGGCGGCCCGG
>NZ_ANBH01000333.1 GCF_000341185.1 Nocardiopsis chromatogenes YIM 90109 | reverse complement strand
GCCGCCCGCCCCATCCGGGGTCGGGCGGCCGCCGCCTGCCTGCGGGTCCGGCCCGGCCCTCAGCCCTTGACGTAGTCCGCCAGGTGCTCGCCGGTCAGCGTGGAGCGGGCGGCGACGAGGTCGGCCGGGGTGCCCTCGAAGACGACCCGGCCGCCGTCGTGCCCGGCCCCGGGGCCCAGGTCGATGATCCAGTCGGCGTGCGCCATGACCGCCTGGTGGTGCTCGATGACGATCACCGACTTGCCCGCGTCGACCAGCCGGTCGAGCAGCCCGAGGAGCTGCTCGACGTCGGCCAGGTGCAGCCCGGTGGTGGGCTCGTCGAGGATGTAGACGCCGCCCTTCTCCCCCATCCGGGTGGCCAGCTTCAGCCGCTGCCGCTCGCCGCCGGACAGCGTGGTCAGCGGCTGGCCCAGGTGCAGGTAGCCCAGCCCCACGTCGTCCAGGCGCCGCAGGATCCTGTGGGCGGCCGGGGTGCGGGCCTCCCCGGAGCCGAAGAACTCCTCGGCCTCGGACACCGACATCCGGAGCACCTCGCTGATGTCGCACCCGCCGAGCCGGTAGTCGAGCACCGCCGCCTGGAACCGCCTGCCCTCGCACTCCTCGCAGGTGACGGCGACGCTGGCCATCACCCCCAGCTCCGTGTAGACCACCCCGGCGCCCTTGCACTCGGGGCAGGCACCCTCGGAATTGGCGCTGAACAGGGCGGGCTTGACCCCGTTGGCCTTGGCGAAGGCCTTGCGGACCGGCTCCAGCAGGCCGCTGTAGGTCGCCGGGTTGCTGCGCCGGGACCCGCGGATCGCGCTCTGGTCGACGGAGACCACGCCGTCCCGCCCGGCCACCGAACCGTGGATCAGCGAGCTCTTGCCCGAGCCCGCCACGCCGGTCACCGCCACCAGCACGCCCAGCGGCACGTCCACGTCGACGCCGCGCAGGTTGTGCGCGTCGGCACCGCGCACCTCCAGCGCCCCGGAGGGGGTGCGCACCCGCTCCTTGAGCCCCACCCGGTCGTCCAGGTGGCGGCCGGTCGTGGTGCCGGAGGCGCGCAGCCCCGCGACGGTGCCCTCGAAGCACACGGTGCCGCCGTCCGACCCGGCCCCGGGGCCCAGGTCGACGACGTGGTCGGCGATGGCGATCAGCTCGGGCTTGTGCTCCACGACCAGCACCGTGTTGCCCTTGTCGCGCAGCCGCAGCAGCAGGTCGTTCATCCGCTGGATGTCGTGCGGGTGCAGGCCGATGGTGGGCTCGTCGAAGACGTAGGTGACGTCGGTCAGGGACGAGCCCAGGTGCCGGATCATCTTGATGCGCTGCGCCTCGCCGCCGGAGAGCGTGCCGGAGGGGCGGTTCAGCGACAGGTAGCCCAGGCCGATCTCGACGAACGAGTCGAGCGTGTCGGCCAGGTTCGCCACCAGCGGCGCCACCGAGGGCTCGTCCAGGCCGCGCACCCACGCGGCCAGGTCGCTGATCTGCATCGCGCAGGCGTCGGCGATGCTCACCCCGCCGATCTTGCAGGAGCGGGCGGCCTCGCTGAGCCGGGTGCCGCCGCAGGCGGGGCAGTCGGTGAAGGTGATCGCCCGGTCCACGAACGCGCGGATGTGCGGCTGCATCGCCTCCCGGTCCTTGGACAGGAACGATTTGCGGATCCGAGGGATGAGCCCCTCGTAGGTGACGTTCACGCCGTCGACCTTGATCCGGGTGGCCTCCTTGTGCAGGAGGGCGTCGAGCTCCTTCTCGGAGTAGTCCCGGATGGGCTTGTCCGGGTCGAGGAAGCCCGACCCCATGAAGATGCGGCCGTACCAGCCCTCCATGGTGTAGCCGGGGATGGTGAGCGCGCCCTCGGCCAGGGACTTGGAGTCGTCGTAGAGCTGGGACAGGTCGAAGTCGGTGACCTGGCCCCGGCCCTCGCACTCGGGGCACATGCCGCCGACGCGGGTGAAGGTGGCCTTCTCGGCCTTGCTCTTGGAGCCCTTCTCGACGGTGATGGCGCCGCTGGCCCGGACGGTGGCGACGTTGAAGGAGAACGCGTTCGGCGGTCCGACGTAGGGCTGCCCGAGGCGGCTGAACAGGATGCGCAGCATCGCGTTGGCGTCGGTGGCGGTGCCGACCGTGGAGCGCGGGTCGCTGCCCATGGGCTGCTGGTCGATGATGATCGCGGTGGTGAGCCCGTCGAGGAGGTCGACCTCGGGTCGGGGCAGGTTCGGCATGAAGCCCTGAACGAAGGTGCTGTAGGTCTCGTTGATCAGCCGCTGGGACTCGGCGGCGACCGTGTCGAACACCAGGGAGCTCTTGCCGGACCCGGAGACGCCGGTGAACACGGTCAGGCGGCGCTTGGGGATCTCGATGCCGACGTCTTTGAGGTTGTTCTCGCGGGCGCCGTGCACGCGGATCATGTCGTGGCTGTCGGCGGCGTGCAGCGCGGGCGACCGCTCGTCCGACCTCGGGGCCGTGGTCATCGTCTCTCCATCCGTCGTCACTTCAGGCGGGGCGGTCGTGTGGGCCCCTCATGCTGCCGCCCGGCACTGACAGCGCGCTGACAGCCGGGCACGGGCACGGGGCCGCTCAGCGGCGCCCGGCGTCGGCGGGGTGCGGGGGCCCCACGGCGGCGTGCGGCGGAGGGATCGCGTGAATCGTCGTGCTCATGCAGGTCACGCTAGGCGAGGCGGGGTCGGCGGGGCTTCTCGATTCCTGACCGGTCTGGTCACCTGTTTGGAAACACAGGAGGGGATGCCCTCGGTCCCGGCGGCCTCGCGCCGGTACACGCTGGGCGGCATCCCGACGAGCTCGGTGAACCGGGTGCTGAACGTCCCGAGCGAGGAGCAGCCCACCTCGAAGCAGACGTCGGTGACGCTCATGTCGCCGCGCCGCAGGAGGGCCATGGCCCGCTCGATGCGGCGCGTCATGAGGTAGGCGTAGGGGGACTCGCCGTAGGCCTGCCGGAACCGGCGGCTGAGGTGCCCGGCCGACATGTGCACGCCCCGGGCCAGGGCCTCGACGTCCAGCGGCCGGGCGTACTCCCGGTCGATCCGGTCCCGGACCCGCCGGAGGAGGACGAGTTCCCGCAGGCGCTGGCCGTCGGCGTCATTGCTGCTCACAGCAGGGATTCTGGCACAGGGGACCGGACGGGCGACAGAACCGGTTCCGGCCACCGCCCGCCGGTGCGCCGAGTTCGAGCTCAGGGATGTCCCATTCCCCGGACCACCGTCGGGCGCGCAGCGCGACGATGTGGACGGCCTCGCGGATGAGTTCTGACGCAGGACGCCCTTCGCGGACGGCGGCCTCCCTGACGGCGGTCGGATCCTCCTCGCCGCCCCTGACGGTGACCTTCCTCAGTGCCATGAGGAAATTGTGCCCCGCCCACCAGTGCCGCCGCCCGCCCTTCCGGCGGCGGCACCGTCGCCTCACCCGGTCGGTTCGCAGGCGCCGCACCGGCGGTTACCGGTACGCGGCTCGACCCCGACACGGCCGAAGGCCCCTGGAGAGGCCTCGGCGGCGAACGCCTCCAGGTAGCCGGGTTCCGGCGCCGCGGCGGCGTCCAGACGCGCCACCACCTCCGTGTCCAGCTCCAGGCCGGCGGCGCCGAGGTTCTCCTTGAGCACATCGGGGGCCGAGGCGGCGACGATCGGGTGCACCCACCTCCGCCGCGCCCGGGTCCAGGCGATCGCCACCTGGGCGGGGGTCGCCCCCGTCTCGGCGGCCGCCTCGGCCACCGCCCGGGCGGCCGCCCGCTCGCGCTCCGACGGTGTCCCGCCTCCCGCCCCGGCCAGCGCTCCGCGAGCGGTGGGGCGCCACACCGCCGCCGAGAGCCCCAGGTGCCCGGCCATGGGCAACTGGTCCCGCTCCACCTCGCGCGCCGCGACGTTGTAGGGCACCTGGATGCCCGCGAACGGGGTCCAGTCGCGCCATTCGGCGAGCGCGTCCGCCCGCGCCGCCACCCACGCCGGTGAATCGGAGATGCCGGTGTACACCACCTTTCCGGCCCGGACCGCGTCGTCAAGGGCCCGCATCGTCTCCTCGATCGGCGTGTTCCGGTCCCACAGGTGCACCCAGAGAACGTCGATGCGGTCGGTACGGAGCCGCCGCAGGCTGCGGTCGAGGGACAGGGCGAGGTTCCTGCGGTGGGTGCCCCCGGCGTTGGCGTCGTCCGGATCCCGGGTCAGCCCGAATTTCGTCCCCAGGACCCACCGGTCCCGCTCCCCGTGCAGGAGTTCGCCCAAGACCTCCTCGGAGTCGCCGTAGGCCGAGGCGGTGTCGATGGTGTTCCCCCCGGCCTCGGCGTAGGTGTCCAGCAGGCGGCGGTGGTCCCGCCGTGCCTCGCCGTCGCCGCGTGCGAAGAACGGCGTACCGCCGAGGAAGAGCTCCGACACCCGCAGCCCGGTGCGGCCGAACAGGAAGTGCCGCATGCCGCTCACACCCCCGCCGGGACGTGGGCCGCCTTCTCCCGGACCGAACGCATCGCCTGCCCCCAGGGGAGGAGCTGGTCGAGCATCGCCCTCAGGGCGCCCTCCTGGTGGTCGGCCGGGGCGAAGTGCTGCAGGTCTTCGAAGTCGGTGTACAGGCCGAGCGACACCTGCGCCTGGACGTGGGCGACACGGACCTCGGAGAGGATGCCCCGCAGGTGGTCGACCGCGTGGGCCCCGCCCACGGCGCCGTAGCCCACGAAACCGGCCGCCTTGTCGTGCCACTCCGCGTACAGGTAGTCCACGGCGTTCTTCAGCGCGGCCGGGACGGACCGGTTGTACTCGGGGGTGACGAAGACGAAGGCGTCGAACCCGTCGACCGTCCGCGCCCACGCCCGGGTGTGCTCCCCGGTGTAGTGGCCCAGTGACGGCGGCAGCGGCTCGTCGAACAGGGGAAGTGCGATGTCGGCGAGGTCGACCAGCGTGTAATCGGCGCCGCCCCGGGCCCGCGCCCGCTCGTGCACCCACCGGCCGACCGCGGCGCCCTTGCGCTCGATCCCGACCTCGTCGCCGCGCCGGTCCGGGCGCGTGGATCCGATGACGACGGCGACCTTCAGCGGGATGTCGTTGTGCGTGTCCATGGGCCTCAGCCTCGCGCCGCCCGCCGGGCCGGACCAGGCCGCCGCGGGGGTGGCCCCACGGGGGCCACCCTCATCGCGTCGGCCGTCCCTAGACTGCCCGCATGGGCGACAACGAACTCGGGGCGTTCCTGCGCTCCTGCCGCGACGCCGTCTCCCCGGCACAGGTCGGCCTCCCGGCCGGGCCGCGCCGCCGGGCCCCCGGCCTGCGCCGCTCCGAGGTCGCGACCCTGGCCGGGGTGAGCGTCGAGTACCTCACCCGCCTGGAGCAGGGCCGCGACCGGCACCCCTCCACGGAGGTGCTGTCGGCGCTCGCCGAAGCCCTCATGCTCACGCCCGACGCGTACGTGCACCTGCACCGCCTCGCCAAGTCGATCGGCGGACGCGAGTGCCAGGGCGCCGAGCCTCCCCGGCGCACCGTGCGCCCCACGGTGCGGGCGCTCGTCGAACGCATGGAGCCCGCGCCCGCGGCGGTCTTCAACCGCTTGGACGACGTGCTGGCCCACACCGACGGCTTCGCCAGGCTGGTCGAACCGTCCGGCCTCCTGGAGGGGCCGGAACCCAACCTCACCCGGTTCGTCTTCACCGACCCCCGCGCGCGCTCCGCTCTGCCCGACTGGGGGCTGGTGGCCGACGCGCAGACCGCCCGGCTGCGCTCCCAGTCGGCCTGGGGCGACGGACACATGCTCCCACTGGTCGAGGAGCTGTCGGAGATACCCGAGTTCGCCTCGCGCTGGCGGAACGCGGCGTCCCTCCCGCCGCGAAGGGGCGTACACCGATGGGTTCACCCTGAGGCGGGGGAGCTGCGCCTGGCATTCGAGTGCCTGGACCTGCCCGACTACGACGGCCAGTACCTGCTGGCCTATCTCCCCGAGGACGCGGCCACCGCCGCCGCCTTGGACCGCCTCACCGGCCTGCGCCCCGGTGCACTGCGCGCCGTGGGGGACTGACCGCCGGACCAGCCGCCCTTCCCCGATGACGACGGTGGCCGCTGAAGTGGTGGAGCCTTCTGCGGCCATGGCCTCCAGGGGCGGGCGGCCGAGGGCCGATCGCCGACAGACAGGGAACCGGTCAGGGCACCGACGCAGATGGGGACCAGCCGAGGCCGTGACGATCACGTCGGCCCGGTCGGACGGAACTCCGCGGACGTGACCGGCGCGGCGCCGCCATGCCACATCCACGGGGCCGCACCCATGGGGACGCGCATCATTCAGATGTCGCTATCATTCGGATTGTGAGCGTATCCTGATCCCCGGGCGGCGGAACAGGGAGGGATCGGCGATGGTCCGACTGACACGGGCACAACAGCAGGCACGCACGCGCGCCTCGGTGCTGGCGGCGGCCCGGGCGGAGTTCACCGAGCACGGCTACGCCCCGGCCAAGGTCGACCGGATCGCCGAACGGGCGGAACTGACCCGCGGCGCCGTCTACTCCAACTTCCCGAGCAAGCGGGCCCTGTACCTGTCGGTGCTGGTCGACCTGGTCGAATCCGAGGGTTCCGGCGGCGCCCCCGCACCGGCCTCCCCCGGGACGGCCGCCGAGGCCCTCGGCGCCCTCGCCCGCGTCTGGCTGGAGCGGATCCCCCTCGCCGAGGACCCCGCCGCCGGGGGCCGCCTGCGGCTGCGCTCCCTGTCCGGAGCCGCCGACCGCGACCACGACCGGGCCGTGCTCGCCCAGACCGCCCACCTGGAGGCCCTGCTGCTGGCCATCGGGCTGGAGGCCTGCGAGCCGTACGCCGAACGCCGTGTCCGCCTCGCCGAAGTCGCCCTGACGCTGCTGGGCGGCTGCGGGGCGCTCGCCGAGTCCGCCCCCGGCTTCGGCGACCCCTTCGACCGGATCCGCGCCTGCGAACACCTCGCGGACCTCGACCTCGCCGACACCTGGGCGCCCGCGCACCTGCCCTACGTCCCGCCCGCCGCGGACGCCCGGGCCCCCTGGTCCCCGCCCGCCGGCCCGGTGGACGCGATCGGCGGCTCCCCGGTCGACCTCGGTGCCGACGGCGTGGTCGCCGTCCTGGGCGCCCGCCGCCTCGCCGCCGCCGAGGAGGCCGTGCGCGCGGCGCGTCCGGGGGACCAGGTCACGGTCGCCGTCGTCACCGGGGACCCCGCCGAGACCGGGGCCCTCGTCCGGTTGCGCGTGGTCGACCTGGTCGCGTGCCTGCGGCGGGTGTTCCCCGCGCGGACCTGGGACGGCCTACGGCTGGTCATCGACGACACCGGAACGGTGGCCGAGGCGCTCGGCCTGTCCGCGCCCGACGACGAGACCGAGGCCGCCGTCAGGGTCGGTCAGAGGAGGATCACCGCCCGGGCGCAGGGCCGGGGGGCCGCCCACGCCGCAGCGGCCGCCGGGGCGACCGGGGCCGCCGGGCACACGGCCTCCTCCGGTGACGAGGGCCACCGTTGACGCCATCGGGCCACGGCGGCCGACGACGCCGAGCGAGCCTCCCGGGGCCGACCGGCACGACACGTCCGGGGGCGGACTCCGCGCCGCCCCCCACGTCCGGGACATACGCGGCGGCCCTTCCCGTCCGCCCAGGGCTCAGGGACAACGGCTCCACATCGTCGGCCCGGGGAGTCCCTCCTCCCGTCGGCGGCCGGATCGATGACGGGGCCGACACGGGCACCGCCCTCCCCCTCCCGACCCCGCCGACGGCCGGAACCGAACCCCCGCAAGACCCGGAAGAAAGGTGAGGACGCATGACCCCGCCTCCACCCGCCCCCGACGACGGCGCCGACCGCGGCCCGG